>NZ_CP099571.1:975489-1300652 GCF_040409795.1 Polynucleobacter sp. MWH-UH19D
TGCGCCAATACAAGAAAACCCTGCATATTTGGGTTTTTGCAAGCTACCCGAATGGGGATTGATTTTTGTTGAAGGTCCAGATGCATCCAATTTTCTGCAGAATCAGCTAACCAATTCTGTTCTAGGCTTAGCCCGTACGTCCTCATCCGTAATTGCTCCACCTTCGGCAGTGAGACTGGTTGGATATTGCAGTCCTAAGGGAAGACTGCTCGCCAGCGCTTGGCTAATGTTATCTCCACAGAGCAGCTCCTCAGATGATCGTTTTGCACTGTTTTTATCAAAGGATATTGCTGCAAACATCGCTAAACGATTATCCATGTACGTTTTACGATCCAAAGTAAAAGTTGTTGATGCATCAAATGAGTGGAATATCTTGGGGCACTGCTCTAGCGGCAATGTTAATGATGGATTAGCGCTTGATCCATCACAAATTGGACTCCGCCTGCCTGATGTAAAAGCTGAAGGTCAAACCTATAGACGAGTATTAATTGCTCAACCGAAATCATCAATCGCATTTGATAATGAAAATAATGTGCTTACAACTTGGAATGATCTTGAGGTTCTGAGTGCGATACCCAGAATTGTTCAAGCAACCCAGGAACAGTTTGTGCCGCAAATGATTAATTTCGAATCAGTGGCAGGCATTGATTTTAAAAAGGGTTGTTATCCAGGCCAAGAGATTGTGGCTCGAAGTCAGTATCGTGGCGCCATAAAGCGTCGCTTAAGCTTGGCCCATATATCGAAAGAGCATCTACATGGAGCCCCCTTGAATCCAGGGGTAGAGATTTTTCATGGTGACGACGCTAGTCAACCGGCTGGCATGGTGGTTTTATCTGGGCAAAATATCTTTGACTCTAATCGAATGGATCTTCAGGTGGAATGTAAGTCAGAGGCTCTTGAGCATGGTGATATACGGTTGGGGAGTGTTGATGGCCCTGTGTTAAAAATAGATCCATTGCCCTATCCTTTGATCGAAATTTAATTAATACTCGAATACTATGTGCCTCATCCTTTTCGCATGGAATTCTCATCCTGACTATTCCTTGGTCGTGGCTGCGAATCGCGATGAGTTTTATGAGCGTGATACAGAAGGTATTGCCTATTGGCCAGAACATCCTCATATTCTTGCCGGTAGAGATCGCGCTGATGTACTAGGAAGCCCAGGCACTTGGCTGGGCTTTACTAAGACAGGTAAGTTTGCGGCCCTCACGAATGTTCGTGCGCCAAGCGAAAAAAATCCAGACGCTCGCACCAGAGGAGAGCTCTCGCTGATGTATTTGGCTAGTAAAGACAAGCCCTCTTCTTTTGTTGAGCAGCATGCCAAGCGTTTTAGTCTTTACAATGGCTTTAACTTATTGATGGCAGACTTAAGTGATCCCAAAAATGCCGAAATGCATTGGGTCAGTAATCGTATATTGATGGGGCAAAGTATTCGCCCCAGAAAAGTCTTTCCATATCAACCACTGACTTCGGGCGTGTATGGCTTATCCAATGCCATGCTTGATACTCCATGGCCAAAAGTAAATCATAGGGTAGCTGCCTTTGCTCAAGCTCTAGCAATGGATCAGGGTGAGCTTAAAAATGCCGATCAATATCTAAAAGTATTAGCCGATACTCGTTGTGCGAATGACCATGAGCTACCAAGTACTGGGGTTAGCAAGGAATGGGAAAAAGCCCTGTCCCCTGCTTTCATTAAAACGCCTTCATATGGAACGCGTTCGAGCACCTTACTCAGAGTGCGAAAAGATGGAAAATTTGAAATGGTAGAGCGTCGGTTTGATGCCAATGGTACTGTTGGTCATGATGTGATCACTGGCGCTCTCAGTACAGCTCCCGATTCAAATCTCTCGGTTTAATAACGTCATTAGATTTACTTTGATCGCAGATCCTCGTTGATCACGCGCTCACCTTTTGCATTACGGGTTGGTAACCTTTTTATGAACTGAAATGTACCTGTAGCCATGCAGCAAATTTCACCCTGATCGTTGTAGAGTTTGGCTTCGCAAAATGCCATCGTGGCCGTTCTGCGAACAGTATCTGCCTTTACACGTAATATGCCATCCGCTGCCTGCATAAAGTTATTCTTTAACTCAATCGTGACTACGCTACGGTCACTGGGGTCGCCTGATCGGGCCGCTACAGCCATCGCAACATCCATAAGCGTTAGTAAAACTCCGCCATGAGCAACAGCCCAAGTATTTGTGTGCTCAGGCTTCAGAGCAAGGAGTATTTCACCCTTGCCCATCTCTGCACTAAGAAAACGAACTCCTAAGAGCTTTAAGAAAGGAACATTTAATTCCTCCCCTAAATTTGCTAATTGAGTTTGGGGATTTAGTTGTACTTGTTTATTCATACTAAGATTTTAGGGTCTTTGGCACTATTCTGTGAAGTCACCTAGAATATTCCCATGGCATTTACCCTAAGTGGCGATGACGCTTGTCGAATCACCTTTCCTAGCCCAATTCCAAATCCATATTGGGTTGCATTTTCTGCTCGCGCAGCAAAACTCATTGGGCTTGAGTTAAGTCAAAATGGATTGCCTAGTGATCCAGAATGGCTTCAGATTTGCGCTGGCAACTCTTTGACTTCGGCAACACATCGTTTTGCATCACCCCTTTCTACCGTCTATAGCGGTCATCAATTTGGTGTTTGGGCAGGCCAATTGGGTGATGGTCGTGCAATTTTGTTAGGCGAGCTTCGTGGTCAAGAAATACAAATTAAGGGTGCTGGAAAAACCCCTTATTCCCGCATGGGAGATGGTCGAGCAGTTCTTCGCTCTTCAATCCGTGAATTTTTATGCAGTGAAGCTATGCATGCTTTAGGTATACCGACCACGCGAGCACTTTCTGTCGTTGGCTCTGAGATGCCAGTTCGCAGAGAAACCATGGAAACTGCGGCAGTATGCACTCGACTGGCTCCAAGTTTTATACGCATCGGTCACTTTGAGCACTTTGCATCGCTTCAAGATATCTCGCGACTTAGAGAGCTTGCAGACTTGCTAATACGAGATCATTATCCTGAATGCCAAGATCACAAGCACCCATACTTAGGTTTATTCAAACATATATGTACTCGCAATGCCAAGCTTGTAGCGCATTGGCAAGCTGTCGGATTTTGTCATGGCGTTCTCAATAGCGACAACATCAGTGCAATTGGCCTCACAATTGACTACGGTCCATTTGGCTTTTTAGATCAATTTCAGATTGACCATATCTGCAATCACAGCGATCAAGGCGGTCGCTATGCATACCATCGTCAGCCACAAATCATGCACTGGAATATGGCCTGCCTAGCTAACGCATTTTTACCGTTGCTTGAGTTGAGTCATGATGCCAAAGATGCTCAATCACTCTTACGTGAAGCGCTTGAGGGTTTCGCGATTGTTTATGCAACCACTTGGCAATCTCTATTTAGACAAAAGCTGGGCCTATCCACTTCGCAAGATGAAGATATTCACTTGATTGAGCGATTACTCCAGGCAATGCATGACTCCAAGGTCGATTTCACGCACTTCTTTAGGCAATTGAGTTATGTTCAGCAAACGCAAGATATTCAAACGATTAGCGTTAGAGACAACTTTATTGATCGTGAATCTATAGACAAGTGGCTTTCTGATTATATGTATCGCCTTCAATCAGAAAACAGCATTGATGAAGAAAGACAGAGGGCGATGAATTCAATAAATCCAAAATATATCTTGCGCAATCATCAGGCTCAAATTGCCATTGAAAGAGCTCAGCAACATGATTTTTCTGAAGTACAAAAATTGCTAGAGCTACTTTCCAACCCCTTCGATGAGCATATCGAGTTTGAGGAATATGCGATACCTCCTCCCGCTAATTTGGAGAAGGTGGAAGTAAGTTGCTCATCTTAATTTGCATGGACTGGCTATGAAAAAAACAAACCAAGAATACAAAAAAATTCTTAGTGATATTGAGTATCGCGTAACACGCGAAGCTGCTACTGAGAGACCATTTTCAGGAAAATATTGGGATCATTGGGATAAAGGTGAATATTCTTGTGTATGTTGCGGCACCCCACTATTTTTATCGATTACAAAATTTGATGCGGGCTGTGGTTGGCCAAGCTATAACGCACCTCACGATCAGTCCGTTATTAAAGAAGTTCGCGATACATCTCATGGCATGATTCGCACAGAAGTAAGATGCGCAAATTGCGATGCACATCTTGGACATGTTTTTGATGATGGTCCAATGCCTACTGGCCTGCGTTATTGCATCAATTCCGCATCGCTAGTATTTGAACCAAGCGATAATGTACATTCAACTAAAAAGGTTGATTAGCTTTGAAATAACTAACCCTAGCAAAATAAACATTCATGAAATTCTTATTCGACCTATTTCCAATCATTCTCTTTTTCATCGCCTTCAAATTTGGCGATATTTACACAGCAACAATCGTAGCGATGGTTGCAACTATCGTGCAAATTCTCTGGGTTTACTATCGACATCGAAAAATCGACGCAATGCAGTGGGTCAGCCTTGTCATGATTATTGTTTTTGGTAGCCTCACAATTTTTTTACATGACAAAACTTTCATCCAACTTAAGCCTACAGCTCTTTATTGGCTGTTTTCCGGCGCATTGTTGATAAGCGCCCAATTCTTTAAAAAGAACTGGATCCAAATCTTAATGGGCAAACAAGTGACACTAAAGCAAAGTCATTCACATTCTGTTTGGCATCAGTTAAATCTTGCTTGGGCAACATTCTTTTTTGTAATGGGGGCCCTAAATTTATATATAGCTTTTGAATTTTCAGAAGACACTTGGGTGAATTTCAAGTTATTTGGTAGCACGGGTCTATTAATTGCCTTTGTGATTGCCCAAGGTATTTGGCTATCAAAACATATGGAGCACCCCGAGTCATGAATGTTAATGAAGAACGCATCCAACTATTTAAAGAGGATCTTGAAAAGGCATTTACCATTCGTCTTTTAAATATTGAGGATGAAAGTCACCTTCATGCTGGACATGCGGGTGCGGCCAGCGGCGGGGGTCACTTTAAAATTCAGATTGTTGCTGCAGAATTTGACTCCCTCTCTTCTGTAGCCCGTCATCGAGCCATATATACCGCCTTAAATCGACACATCCCCAAGGAAATCCATGCTTTAACGATTTCCGCACTAACCCCTAAGGAGGCTGATCTCTGACTGATTTACACTCCTAGTATTACCAACTTAATCCTTATTCATCATGCTATCAAATCGACATATCCTCGCCATTGGCGCTATCGCTACCATGTTTTCTGCTTCAGCTTTTTCTCAGAATGCTGTTATTGTGAATGGCAAATCGATTCCCAAGGCTCACCTTGATAAATTGGTTCAGAAATCAGGTCAACCTGATAACCCACAGGTTCGTGATCAGGCTCGCGAAATGCTCGTGACCAAAGAACTCATCTTGCAAGAAGCCGATAAGCGCGGTGTATCTCAAAAAGAATCTGTACGTGAACAGTTGGAGCAATCTCGAGTTGGCATATTAGTTGCTGCTGTATTTGAGGACTTTGTTGAAAAAGAAGGTGTCACGGAAGCAGAACTCAAGGCTGCCTACGATTCGGTCAAAAATCAATACACTGGCAAGGAATACCATGTTGAACATATCTTGGTGGAAAAGGAGTCTGATGCAAAGGCTATCATTGCTCAACTGAAAGCTGGTGGAAATTTTGAAGACATTGCTAAAGCAAAATCAAAAGATCCAGGCTCCGCTCCTAATGGCGGTGATTTAGGTTGGGTTAATGAAAAGTCACTAGTGTCAGAGTTCTCTAAATCGATGGTGCAACTCAAGAATGGACAAATCACTGATAAGCCAGTGAAATCTCAATTTGGCTGGCATATCATCAAAATGATTGATGTGCGAGACATGAAGGCACCTAGCTTTGATGATTTAAAAGCAGATCTCAAGCAAATGATTGCTTCGGATCAAAACTGGCAAAAAGCCAAGTTTGCTGAAATGATGCAAAAACTTCGTTCAAAGGCTAAGATTCAGTAAGAATCAATAAGTCTTGCTAAGACTTTCTATGCGGGTATCGGCGAGGGCGTAATTTCTGAATCGCCATGCCCGCTATTCCACAAGCCAGCGCGGACATCACAAAAACATCTCTTGGCTGAAAAAGATCCCAAATCCAACCAGCACATAATCCGCCAATCGTTCCACCTAAACCATAAGATACGGTCGCCATAATTGCCTGTCCTCTTGCCTGCAAGGGGCCAGTAAACCATCGTTGTAAAAGCTTTGTTGCAGCACTATGGTGAGCAGCAAAAGTGCCGGCGTGCATTAGTTGAGCTAGCATCAGAACAATAGTTGTTGGGAAGAATGCGATCAGAATGAAGCGCACTACCCCAATACCAAACGCCCCCTGAAGAACAATCTCTGAGTCAACTCGGCTGAGTACTTTATTTTGAAAGTAGAAAAAAAGGACTTCTGCAGCGACTCCTAGCGCCCAAAATAAGCCGATCTGAAATTTATCGTAGCCCAAGTTAGCTAAATAAAGCGAATAAAACACGTACAAAGAAGCATGAGCAAAAATCATAAAAAAACCGGAAACCAAAAACCAGCGTACATCCGGATTTAGTAGCACCGCAAATAACTCCCCTCTCACCATTTTGCGACGCTCCATTTTGGGCTCGTGAAGTCCAAAGGTTATTGCCGCTAGAGAAAAAAGAATGACGGTGCCAACGTAGGGATAAAGCTCAATTCCTTTGCGCTGAAATAACTCACCAGCAAAAAGAACCATGGCTATAAAGCCAATAGAACCCCACAGCCTAAGACGACCATAGCGCTTGTCAAAGGAATTATCTTTGTATAGAGCATGAATCGTTGCAGTTTCACCTAATGGCATTTGGCTACTCAAAATAGTGTGCAATACAAACATCCATATAAAAAAGCCAATATAGTCTTGCAAATAAAAAATGCAGAGAAAGACTAAGGCGGCAAGACAAGCACAAACTCTAATGATGCCAATCCGATTAGATAGATAGTCCGAAAGCCATCCCCAGCTAAATGGGCCTACGATGCGGGTGATTTGCAGCATTGACATCAATACGGCAATTTCAATGACGCTGAAACCACGATCCACAAAAAAGAGACTTGCGTAAGGCGATACCAAGCCAACATAAGCAAAATATAAAAAGAAAAAGGACCCGAAGGCCCAGCGTAGAACAGGCGTCATTTCAAATCAATCAATTAATCACGCTTTGCGCCTGGCCTGGCTGCAGGGATTGGTTTGAGGTCTGATTTGACATCGCCACATTGCGCACGATGACGTAATGCATGGTCCATTAAAACGAGAGCTAACATCGCTTCAGCAATTGGAGTTGCGCGAATGCCAACACAAGGATCATGGCGACCTTTTGTTTGTACGGTAATCGGTTTGCCATGTAGATCGATGGATTGTTTAGGACTCATGATGCTAGAAGTCGGCTTAATCGCAATGGAAACCCGTAAATCTTGCCCACTACTAACGCCGCCTAAAGTTCCGCCAGCATTATTTGAGGCAAAACCATCTGCAAATAATTCATCTCCGTGTTCGCTACCCTTTTGCGATACCGATTGAAAGCCAGCACCAATTTCAACACCCTTTACAGCATTGATGCCCATCATGGCATGGGCAATATCTGCATCTAATTTATCAAATAAAGGCTCGCCCAATCCCGCAGGAACATTGCGCGCCCTGACCTCAATACGTGCCCCGCAAGAATCACCTGCTTTACGTAATTCATCCATGTAGGACTCTAACTGAGGGATGACTTCATTATTGGCAGCAAAAAAAGGATTTGCCGCTATATGGGATTCATCGACAAACGGAATTTCGATTTCCCCAAGCTGACTCATATAGCCAAAGAACTCGGTGCCATACTTCTCGCGTAACCACTTTTTTGCAATTGCAGCGGCTGCAACAACTGGCGCCGTCAGTCTTGCTGAAGAACGTCCGCCACCACGAGGATCCCTTAATCCATACTTGTGGTGATATGCGTAGTCCGCATGACCAGGGCGAAACGTTTGCAAAATATCACCATAGTCTTGGCTACGTTGGTCTGTATTGCGAATGAGTAGTCCAATTGGTGCGCCGGTCGTTTTTCCTTCGAAAATACCTGAAAGAATTTCTACCTTATCTTCCTCCTTGCGTTGTGTTACGTGACGGGAGGTGCCTGGTTTTCGGCGATCCAAGTCAACCTGAAGGTCTGCTTCTGTTAAAGACATACCAGGAGGGCAGCCATCCACCACGGCTCCAATTGCAGGGCCATGTGACTCGCCAAAAGTGGTAACAGTAAAAAGAAGGCCTAGAGTGTTTCCTGACATACCAACATTATGTCATTTGTCAGAAATATCTGACCAGAAAGTACTTAATTGGTTGTTTTTTCTGCGTCTTCAGGCCAGTCGCGAATATATGCCTTGAGCATTGTATTTTCAAAATCCTGAGCCTCTACGACTGACTTCGCAACATCATAGAATGAGATGACACCCATAAGTACCTTCTGGTCCAATACGGGCAAGTAGCGAGCATGATCTACCAGCATCATGCGACGGACTTCATCAATTTCTGTTTCCATATTGCAAGTAAGCGGCTTGTGATTCATGACGCTACTCACTTGTAAACCTTCTAACTTTCCATGATGTTTTGCTAATGCCGCAATCACTTCGCGAAAAGTTAAGATACCAACCAGCTTGTCATACTCCATCACAACTAAGGAGCCGATGTCGTGCTCACTCATCACGAGCACAGCAGTTTGCAATGCAGTGTCCGGGGCAACCGTAAATAAGGTGCTGCCTTTAACGCGTAATATGTCACGAACTTTCATTTTGTCTCCGAATTCGGTAGCCTATCTCCTTAATATAGACCCAAGCATTCACTGAATCAAGGCTTTAGAACTTGGTTTTAGTAACGAATAACCCTAATGAGACCACTTCGTATGCTGGGGAGATTGGCTACCAATACCGCTCCCGCCAGTGTTATCCACCAGGTAAGGTAGATCCACAGCAACGCTAATGGAAAGATAGCAAAGGCGCCATAAACAGTCTTATAAAAAGCGGTATGGGTTAAAAATACGGCAAAGCCAAATTTCATTAGCTCAAAGCTGATGGCTGCAAATAAAGCTCCGAAGAGCGCATCCTTCCATAGAATCTGAGAATATGGCAAAACTTTGTACACAACAGCGAAGACTAATACCGCCAACACAATCGGTGCAATCGTGGCTATTAGACTAAAGCCGATTGATAGCGCCTCAATCCACCCTTCTGTTGCGCTGAATAAGGCTCCACTTAGATAAATACCTGCGCCAAGCAAGATTGGGCCCAGAAAAGTGGCAGCTGAGTAAATCAGCACCTTTTTAAATAAGGGCCGACTCTGATGAACTTTAAAGATTTGATTAAATGCTTTTTCGATGACTGATAAGGTCATGATGGCCGTTATAAATAAGCCGGCAATACCCAAAAGGGTTAAGCCTCGAGCTTGAGCTGAAAATTGATCTAAGTAGATAAATACCTGCTGATTGATGCCGCCAGGCATATAGGTATCCAAAAGCCAGGTCTTAAAGGCATTCTTAACCTGTATCACCTTTGGTAGATAACCTATCAGAATAGTCGCAATGGTTATCATGGGAACTAGAGAGAGAATCGTGGTGTAAGCCAAGCTTGCAGCAATTTGACTGAGTTTTTGGTCGCGATTCCCCTCCCAAATCTCTTTTGCAAGAGACAGCCATAATTGAGGATTACGAATCAAACGCATCGCCGTATCATAAAAGACTATGAGCCAACATGACATATTAGTTTTGTACTACTCCCGCTATGGCGCAACCAAAGAGCTGGCGCGCCTTATTGCCGAAGGAATTGAATCTGTTCCTGGAGCAAATGCAAGAATAAGAACGGTTCCTTCCGTATCGACAGTTTGCGAGGCAACAGAATCATCTGTACCAGTAGAAGGATCGCCATTCGTGGAGTATTCAGATCTTCAAGACTGCATAGGCTTAGCCCTTGGCTCCCCAACTCGCTTTGGCAATATGGCAGCGCCCATGAAGTATTTCTGGGATGGAAGTTCTTCTGAATGGATGGGTGGCGCATTAATTGGCAAACCGGCTTGTGTTTTTACCAGCACTGGCAGCATGCATGGCGGCCAAGAGAGCACCCTGCTAACGATGATGATCCCTTTGCTACACCACGGAATGTTAATGATGGGTCTCCCCTACAGTGAACCAGACCTTATGTCATCCATAACAGGCGGTAGCCCATATGGCGTAACCCATCATGCTCGCGCTGATGGTCGAGCGGCCATCAGCCCAGAAGAGGCAAGGCTTGCCAAAGCACAGGGGAAACGTCTCGCCCTGACAGCATTAAAACTGACCGCATAGTTATATCCATGCACAAGATTTTGTTCAACAAAAATCCCTATCAATTACTTGCTGTAGCTGCATTTGTTGATCTTTTTATTTTATGTGTTGCATGGGAGTGGTTTATTTCACCATTACGCCCAGGTGGCTCGTGGCTCATCTTGAAGGGCATCCCGCTACTATTTGCAATCCCAGGTATGTGGAAGGGCAAGGTTTACACCATGCAATGGGCTTCTATGCTTATATTGCTGTATGTCACCGAAGGGCTGGTCCGCATTTTGGAGACTGGTGCAAATTTTTGGCTTGCTCTACTTGAGACTGCATTGGCAACCATTGGGTTTATTTGTTTGTTGATCTATTTAAGACCAATTAAAAAAGAAGCTAAAGGCTTGGCTAAGAAAGACATGGAATCCTCTTCATGAATGATTTCCTTGTGCAGTTGGCGCAAATCATCGGTATACAGTACGTCCTCACGGATCACGAAGACATAGCGCCCTATCTTACGGATTGGAGAAAACGCTATACCGGAAAGGCTCTTGCTGTTGTGTTACCTCGAGCCACTTTAGAAATTGCGCAAATCGTTAGCCTCTGTTCAAGTAAGGGCGTCAGCATTGTTCCTCAAGGTGGTCATACAGGCTTTTGTGGTGGAGCGACACCCGATGCAAGCGGGAATCAAATTGTCCTCAATTTCAAGCGCATGAATTCCATCCTGGAGATCGATGCTGAAAACCAAACCATTACTGTAGAGGCTGGTTGCATACTGCAAAACGTCCAAGAGGCTGCAGCCGGGAAAGGATTTTTATTTCCGTTAAGCCTGGGAGCAGAAGGAAGCTGCATGATTGGTGGAAATTTAGCTACCAATGCTGGCGGCACAAATGTTCTGCGTTATGGCAATGCGCGGGATCTTTGCTTGGGTCTGGAGGTGGTCACCGCCAAAGGCGACATCTGGAATGGTCTAAAGGGATTGCGCAAAGACAATACAGGCTACGACCTACGCGACCTTTTTGTGGGATCAGAGGGCACCTTAGGAATAATCACAGCGGCAGTAATGAAGCTCTATCCGCTGCCAATCTCACAATGGACAACCCTGGTAGCAACTGATGATATTCATTCAACGATATCGCTTCTAAATCTATTCCAAAAGCGCGCCACTTCATTGCTAACTGGCTTTGAGATGATGACTCATGAGTCACTAGCTCTTACTGAAAGACATTTTCCACATATGGCCAACCCGATTAAAGGAAGTCCACCATATACGGTTTTAATTGAATTGTCTGATCATGAAAGTGAAGCGCACGTTCGCCAACTCTTAGAGGATGTATTGCAAGAGGCATTCGAGTCAAATCTAATTTCTGACGCCATTATTGCCAGCAATTTGTCTCAGGCACAGGGGTTTTGGCATATGAGAGAGCACATTACTCTTGCGCAGGCAGAAGAAGGTGCCAACCTGAAACACGACATTACCGTCCCCCTATCTGCGCTTGACGGGTTTATTCGCGAGACAGATGCATTAATGAAAGCTGCCTATCCTGGAGTACGAATTATCAATTTCGGCCACTTAGGTGATGGAAATTTGCACTACAACATTGCGGCACCCAAAGGGGTTGATCCCAAATCATTCAACCTTACCAACGAAAAACCCATTCATGAGCTGGTGTACGCACAAGTCGAACGTTACAAGGGATCAATTTCTGCTGAACATGGGGTCGGTCAACTCAAATTAGAAGGCTTGAGAGCCCATAAAGGAGAAGTTGCTCATGAGCTTATGAAAAGCATAAAAACGGCTCTTGACCCCCAAAATCTGCTTAATCCCCATAAAGTTGTCTCAATTTAAGACGGAAGCGTCTTTTTTTAGTTTTTTTGTATTTTGTTGTCATCCCACGCTTAATTTAGTGCGTTAAACAGGCATGGAGGTGACAAATATGTCTACAAGACTTAAACGTTGGGCCAGAGCAATTCAACAAATCGACTTGTCCAAAAGGACGCCTGAAGTTGCAATTGGCTATTTAGATAGCAAATACCGCGATATCGCATGGCGTTACATCCGCATTTTGGGTTTTGAACGCACCATCAGCTTCATGGCCAGCAATAACTTTCATCCAGAATAGTCCGCAAATACTGCAAATAACCCTAAATAACTGATTTATTTAGGGTTTTTCACTCCACCCCTATTTCTACTGAAAGAATGCCTCTGCTTCTTTTATGACTAGCTCCGGTAGCTCTTCTGGGATGTAATGCCCACAAGCTACCGCCCTCCCGGTAACTTCCCCATCTGAGACTTCTTGCCAATCGGCAATTGGGGTGAAACACTGATTAACTAGCCCGTGCTCGCCCCAAAGCACTCTAAGTGGCATCCGCAGCTTTTTGCCATCATTCCGGTCGGCACGATCATGCTCAAGATCAATCGTTGCGGCAGCCCGATAGTCTTCGCACATAGCATGCATGCCTTGTGGACTGCTTACCCCCGAAAGGTATTCAGCCCAGCGTTCGGGCGAGAAAATACCAGTTCCTGCATGCCTTCCCATATGATTCTTTAGCCAATACTCTGGATTTGCACCGATCAGGGTTTCTGGAACAGGTTCAGGTTGAATTAAAAAGAACCAATGCCAATATCCTTTTGCAAAAGCCATTGAGGTTCTGTCATACATTGCTAGTGTCGGTGAAATATCCAGCACCATGAGCTTAAGTACACTTTGCGGAAAATCCATCGCCAGGCGATGTGATACCCTTCCGCCTCGGTCATGCCCCAAAACAAAAAATTGTTTATGCCCCAAGGCATTCATTAAGGCATGTTGGTCTTTTGCCATGGATCTTTTTGAATAACTAGAGTGATCAGGTTTGCCATGCGGCTTGGATGAAGCGCCATAACCACGGAGATCCGATGCAACGACAGTAAAGTTTTTAGCAAGTTCTGGTGCAACTTGATGCCATATGGCCTTGGTTTGGGGAAAGCCGTGCAATAAAAGTAAAGCAGGCCCATTGCCACCGACCATACAAGCGATTTCAATGGGGCCATCTTCTGATGGAACGCTGAGACGCATTTGTTCAAAACCCGGGAACGTAAAAGCCATTACTGATGCAATCCTTATTTAACTATTAATTATTCGGGGGACGGGCACGGCAATATGCCACCAGTTTTTTTATGGAGAACGGGTTTGCAACCACTTGTTGAGGACTGAGTAACTTTCTTTGAAGCAGAGTCAGCCTTGACATTGGTGGGTGATATAGCCGGATTTGACTGAACAACCAAATCATTTTTAACGACTGGGTTTGCTTTAGAAGAGTCAAGGCCAACTGATTTATAAAAAGCTTTATCGGATCCTGGACACGGCATCACCGATCCAGTTTTGGGATTCACTACATCTTTGCACTGAGGATTAGCCTCTAATCGAGCTTCCAATTGAGCTGTAGAGCAAGCGGTAATACAAGCACAAATCATTGTGATTGCGCCGCACTTCACATACAAAGGATTCATTGGTTGAAGACTGTGTACTACCCTGCCAATATCTTTGATAAGAAATCCTTGGCACGATCAGAGCGTGCATCTGGGTTTCCAAAAAATTCTTCCTTGGGGCAATCCTCAATGATGCGACCTTGATCCATGAAGATCACACGATTACTAACTTTCCGCGCAAAACCCATTTCATGAGTGACGCAGCACATGGTCATCCCCTCATTTGCTAGCTTTACCATGACATCCAAAACCTCACCCACCATCTCTGGATCAAGCGCTGAAGTGGGTTCATCAAATAGCATCACAATCGGATCCATACTTAATGCGCGAGCTATAGCAACACGTTGCTGCTGCCCACCTGAAAGTTGACCAGGAAATTTATCCTTTTGCGCGATCAAACCAACGCGCTCTAGGTATTTCAAACCATGGGTCTTAGCTGCATCAGCCGAACGACCCAAAACCTTCATTTGCGCTAAGGTTAAATTTTCTGTAATGCTCAAATGGGGGAAAAGCTCGAAATGCTGAAAAACCATTCCAACCCTAGCTCTCAATTTAGGCAGATTAGTTTTTGGCTCATGCAGAGGAATGCCATCAACAATAATTTGACCCTTCTGAAACGGCTCCAAAGCATTAATAGTTTTAATTAAAGTTGATTTACCCGAACCCGAAGGGCCACAAATAACAACAACCTCGCCTTTGTTGATTGAGGTACTGCAATCCGTTAAGACCTGGAAATCGCCATACCATTTAGAAACGTTTTGGAGTTCAATCATGATGAGTTATTGAGTGAGCATGAATAAATTAGCGAATGATCGCCACTTTAGATTGCACTTTGCGAACAATCTTTGAAAGTGAGAAGCAAATAATGAAATAAGTAAAAGCGGCTAAGATGTAAGTCTCGATTGGGCGACCATAATTCTTGCCGGCAATCTCGAAACCCTTCAGTAAATCATAGGCACCAATGGCGTAAACCAAAGAGGTATCTTGAAACAGAATGATGGTCTGTGTCATAAACACGGGGATCATGTTTCTAAATGCTTGAGGCAAGATGATAAAGCGCATGTTTTGACCATAAGTCATACCAAGCGCTTGTGCTGCGTAGCCCTGACCTTTGGGCACGGACTGTATTCCCGCTCGGACAATTTCAGAGAAGAAAGCTCCTTCAAACGCAATAAAGGTAATTGTTGCCGATAGGTCAGCTCCGATGGGGCGACCAATGAGCATTGGAATTAATAGGAAGAACCACAGGATTACCATCACCAAAGGAATAGACCGCATAGTATTCACATAGATGGTGGCTGGATAAGCTAAAACAGACTTTCCGGATAGACGCATTAAGGCAAGAAATGTTCCAAATAGAATTCCGCCTACAGTAGCAATGACTGTTAATTGAATGCTAAAGAGCAAACCCTTCAAAATATAGTTTGTGAAGAGCTCCCAGTTATAAAAACTTAAATCTAAGCTCAGCATGCTGGGACCGCGTGAAAGTGATATGTAAACATTAATGCGCCGCCGCTTCTGAGTTAGCGACAATAAAACCCGGAATACGGGAGCGTCTTTCAATATATGCCATAACACGATTGACAGCGAAAGCTGATAAGGCGTAGAGCATGGTCACAGCTAGATAAATCTCCACCCCATGGGAGGTTTCCTCTTGCGCTTGCATTGCAAACAAAGTTAACTCAGGTACTGATACCGCGAATGCCACAGATGAGTTTTTAATGAGATTCATGCTTTCAGATGTCAATGGTGGAATCACAATCCGCAAAGCCATCGGCAAGATAACATATTGATAAGACTGAACTGTCGTCAGGCCTAATGCCGTGGCAGCTGCTTTTTGACCAGATGGCAAGGACTGTATTCCTGCCCGAACCTGCTCTGCAATACGGGCAGATGTAAAAAATCCCAAAGCAATACTAACCAACAAATAAGATGGAAAAGATTTCATTACAGGAATAAATGCTGGTACAACGTGGTACCAAAGAAATACCTGCACCAAGATTGGAATATTTCTAAATAACTCTACCCATGCTGTTGAGAATCGAACCAAAATTCGATTTAACGAATTTTCAGTTGGTAAGGTACGCAAGGTACCCATAACTGCACCGAGAATCAAAGCAAGAAAAAGGCCGAGAGCTGCAACCGCTAAGGTCCAGCCCCAAGCCTTTAATAGCCAATCCAAATAACTTGGATCAGGATTTTTGCCAAGGGCAAATAAAGCAGAAAAACAGTGTTCAACCGGTTCTTGGTCGAGCGTGCCCTTGCAAAATATTCCTAAGTCCATAATCTCAATCGCACCAATGTGAAATGATTTCTAAAATTGATGAATGAAATTACTTCTTGTTGTAATCCTCAGCTGGTTTGTCATTCAAATTTGCCCAAGCATTCTTAGTCGCTGGTGATAACTCGAGACCCACAACAATATTTTTTGGAGGAATTGGAGACAAGAACCACTTATTCCAAAGTTTTGGCATATTGCCATTAGCAACAATCTTGGCAATCGCTGCATTAACAGCCGCCTTAAATTCGGGATCATCCTTGCGAACCATAATTGCTATCGGCTCTGTACTCAACACCTCACCAACAATCTTGTAATCTTTTGGATTTTTAGAGTTGGCAATATTGCCGGCCAAAATAGAGCCATCCATTACGAATGCATCTGCACGCCCTGACTCAAGCAAGAGGAAGCTATCGGCATGATCCTTGCCAAATACTTCATCGAAATTAACGCCATTGGCTCTTTCATGTTTACGCAATAATTGAACAGAAGTGGTTCCAGTAGTAGTAGCCACTTTTTTACCTGCTAAATCAGAAATTGATTTGATTCCAGAGTTTGCTTTAACCGCTATACGCACTTCTTCAACATAGAGCGTATTTGCAAATCCCACATCTTTTGCACGAGCTGTATTGTTAGTTGTGGTACCGCACTCAATATCAACTGTACCGTTTTGAACAAGTGGCACACGATTTTGTGATGTAACAGGCTGATAGTTAATGCGAAGAGTGCTCAAGCCTAATTTATCTTTAATATCGCCCAAAATCATACGGCACACTTCAACGTGATAACCATCAAAACGACTATCGCCAGTCGTGTAGGACATTGGGATAGAAGACTCACGAACGCCCATAGTTATTGCACCAGTGGATTTCATTTTGTCTAAAGTTTGACTTGCTGCTTGAGCATTCATGCTTAAAAGCAATAAGCCCGCCGCAATCATTCCTGCCTTGATCATTGAAATACGCTTCATAGAATTTCTCCTTTAGTTGCCGCACTTTATTTAAATTGATATAGATGCATCTGCATTTATAGCAAATTTAGAGGCGAAGAAAGCATTTTTGCACGGAAACAGCGGGTTTCTACTGCATCGGCAATAAAAAGAAATGTGGTGGATTGGCCTGCCCAGCAGGAGTCGAACCTGCGACCTACGGCTTAGAAGGCCGTTGCTCTATCCAGCTGAGCTATGGGCAGATATTGGCTGGGTCTATATCAGAACTAATAGAGAAAATGGTCGGAGTACAAGGATTCGAACCTTGGACCCCCTGCTCCCAAAGCAGGTGCGCTACCAGGCTGCGCTACACTCCGACGGAATCGTTATTCTACACCGATAGGGCAATTTCAAGCAAATCCTGTAATATTCATCACATGATTGCCCATTTTTCCAGCAAATTGAATATGAGAATACGCGCTGCATTTGTAGTGCTATTGTTGTCATTTTCCTTGCTTGGAACACACTGGGTTGGACTTAGCCATAGCATCTCGCATGCGGGTGCGACAAAGCAAGTATCTTGTAATACTAACAATGAGGTATGCACCCAAACAGCTAGTCACGCTTCTGAGTTATGCCATCTATTTGACGCCTTAACGTTGGCTAGTTGCATCGCTCCAAGCACTTACTTATCATCCTTCACTTCGCATACTCAAGCCATCACCCCTCACATAGTGATTGCAGAGGTTGATATACCCTTTCCAATAGGGTATCAGTCACAAGCACCCCCACCCTTCATCCTCTAAATATAGGGCTCGAACCAGAATTAATTCTGGTATTGATCATTGATTAATCGTCAATTCATTGACGAATTTGGATGAAGTATGAATCTTAAGTATTTCCGTAATTTTCTGTTTGCATTCTCCTTTATCGCATTCTGTTTATTTGGCACAAATATTTGGGCTCAAAAGGATCTTGATAGCGGATTGCAGATTAATGTAAGTGGCTCACGTGATGATGGCCAGGGATTTCTTTCGCCTAGCAAAGCTCTTGCTGGAGATGAGTTACAAAACAAACTGGGTAACACTCTAGGCTCTACCCTGTCTAATGAATTAGGCGTTTCTGCGACTGGCTATGGATCTGGAGCATCAAGACCCGTTATCCGCGGACTTGAGGGCGCCCGTGTCCAGATTTTGCAAAACGGGCTATCAGTAGGCGATGTTTCAAGCATATCGCCCGATCATGCTGTAGCAAACCCAATGCAAAATATCCACCAAATTGAAATTCTGCGTGGAGCCTCCGCATTAATGTATGGTTCGGGCTCTAGCGGTGGCTTGGTGAATGTACTAAATGATCGAATTGTGACCACACTGCCAGATGCACTTTCTGGAGCCATTAACGCCAGTTACGAAACTGTTAACCAAGGCAAAACAGGAAATATTGAACTAGATGCCCCAGCAGGCCCAATAGCATTGCATTTAGATTCGACAATCAGCAACTCCAATAATTACCAAATTCCTGGGTATGCAGAACAGGGTGGGCCAAATGCAAATTGGGCAATCAATCCAGGCAACCCAGTTAATGTTCCTTATAGCGGGAAGCTGCCTTTTTCATTTAGCAACCAAAATAGCCTCGGATTTGGCGCGTCATACATTCGAAATGATGGTTATACCGGAGCCTCATTGGAGAGGATGAATCACAACTACGGGATACCTACTGCAGAAGGTGGCTTCATACAGCAATCTCAGAACCGGTATGACTTCGCCCATCAAACAAATAACCCGTTTGACGGATTTTCATTTTTGAAGTTCAGTGCTGCCAATACCAATTACCAACATACTGAATTTAACAATAACGGTATTGCCTCGACACAATGGTCCAACACTGCTACAGAGGCTAGATTAGAACTAGCCCACAACAAGTGGCTTGGATCACAGGGCGTATTAGGCGTGCAAATAACTGGCGCAACCCTGAATGCAACGGATTTAGCGACCAATAATTACGCAATCGTTCCGCAAACAAAGTCCAATGCAAATGCCCTATTTTTAGTTGAAGAAGGTCGATATGGCGATCTAAAAACAAGCCTGGGTGCTCGATATAGCTATGCTGGACAGAACCCTAACACTGCAACGCAATTTCCTAGCTCCAGTTCACAAGGAATACCAAATTCCTATGGCCCACCAAGCATTCAAAATCGCCAGTTCAATCTATTCTCATACTCAGCAGGCGGTATTTATGACTTTGTCAGAGGCTACGGCTTGGGTCTAGCGTATACCGTCTCTCAACGAGCGCCGACTCCGCAAGAACTATATTCATACGGACCCCACGATTCAACAGCTACCTTTGATATTGGCAACTCAAGCCTAGGTACAGAAACTTCCCACAACATTGAACTCAGTTTTCAGAAAACTTTGGGCAATATTCGTAGCAAAGTAAGCCTATATCGCAATCAATTTACTAACTACATTTATGGGTTCTATACAGGCGCCTATAGCACGGTCTATGAAAATTTCTCGGTTGTTCAGGCTTCACAAGCCAACGCATATATACGCGGAGCCGAAGGTGAAATTTCTTATAACTGGAATCAATCAGGCATGGGAAGCCGCATTTTTGGAGATGTTTCACAAGGCAGCTTTAATGCTGGTGGAAATTTACCTCTTCAACCTGCACCACGATTAGGTACCGAGCTGGCATACCAAAAAAATGGTTGGCTTACTAGTGCAAGCTATATTTATAGCTATCAACAGAATCGTTTAGCTAACTGGGAAATTGGACCCACTCCAAGCTATAACTTACTAAATGCAAACCTTTCATACACAGAACGGATTGGGAAAGTCAATTGGACAAGTTATATTGCCCTGAAGAATTTATTAAACGAAGATATTCGATATGCAACATCACCGATGGCAGTTAGACTTTATGCCCCACAACCAGGTAGAAGCCTAATGATAGGCGTAAGAGCCGCCTTCTAAAGAGCTAGGCATCTTATAGATCAGTTTATAGGCACTAGCTCAGCAATACTTTTTGCGCTTCTCATAGCCACATCCGCATTGTCTGTTTCGACCATCACGCGCAAAACTGGCTCAGTGCCAGAGGCGCGAATAAGAACCCTGCCAATGTTTCGAAGCTCGTTTTCAACCTTCTGAATTTGCTTGCTTAAGACTTCATCTGATTTCCAGTTGTAACCAAGTTTATATTTCACATTCAAAAGCACTTGGGGGAAAATCTTTACCACATCTAGCAATTGAGAAAGGCTTTTTTTGCTCTGACTCATGGCTGCTAAAACTTGTAAAGCGGCTATAGTGCCATCACCAGTTGAATGCTGATCTAAACAGAGCAAATGACCTGAGCCTTCCCCGCCAACTATCCAAGACTTTTGCTTAAGCAATTCAAGTACGTATCTATCACCAACATTAGCCCTTTCAAAACCAATGCCTAGAGCTTTAATGGCATTCTCAACCGCTAGATTGGTCATCAGTGTGCCAACAACCCCACCTAATTTTTGTCCTCGATTCAAGCGATCTTTGGCTAGTACGTAAAGAAGTTCATCACCATTGAATAAACGACCAGATCCATCAACCATTTGCAAGCGATCTGCATCACCATCAAGGGCAATACCTAAATCAGCGCCAACCTCTTTGACCTTTTCAATCAGGGCACCAGGGGCTGTAGCACCACAGCCATCATTAATATTTCGACCATCAGGATTGACGCCAATCGCTATAACTTCAGCCCCAAGCTCATGAAATACATGAGGGGCGGTGTGATATGCAGCGCCATTTGCACAATCTACAACCAGTTTAAGTCCCTTCAAATTAAGATCACCGGGAAATGTCGATTTGCAAAATTCGATATATCGCCCTGCGGCATCATCCAATCTAAATGCTTTACCCAACTCTTTTGAGCTAACACAGCCCATTGGCTTATCTAATTCAGACTCGATTGCTAGTTCAAGATCATCGGATAATTTATCGCCATTCTCTGAAAAAAACTTGATCCCGTTGTCTTGATAAGGATTGTGTGATGCTGATATCACAATTCCTGCAGATAAGCGTAATGCTTTAGTGAGATAGGCAACACCAGGAGTTGGAATCGGACCGCATAACATGACATCTACACCAGCAGCAGCAAAACCAGCCTCAAGCGCAGCCTCCAATAGGTAACCGGAAACTCTTGTATCTTTGCCGATGAGTACTTTGCAACGCTCACCAGGCTTTGCATCTTTAGTCAACACCTTGCCCGCAGCGTAGCCAAGCCGCGTCATAAATTCAGGAACAATAGGAAATTTACCTACCTCGCCACGAATTCCATCAGTTCCAAAGTATTGTTTTTTCATATTGACTCATTATAAAACCTTGAGAAAATATCAATGAAGCTATGCATTCACCGCTTCCCAAAGCTTTAGAGCATCTACAGTATCGGGCACATCATGCACTCGAATGATCTTGGCGCCACGATCTGCAGCCATTATTGCTGCGGCGATACTTGGTGAAAGGCGTTGATCCACCTCTTTGCCGGTGATCTTACCTAGCATTGATTTACGGGAGATGCCAGCAAGCACTGGATAACCCAATTCTGAGAAACGATCAAACTTGGCAAGCATCTCTAGATTGTGCTCAAGGCTCTTGCCGAAACCAAAACCAGGATCTAATGCAATCCTATTTTGTTCAACGCCATTACTTAACAAAAGATTTGCACGCTCACCAAGAAACCCCATAACCTCAGAAACGACATTTTGATATTCAGGGTTAAATTGCATTGTGAGTGGATCACGCTGCATGTGCATCAGCACTATTCCACAATTTGCACTCTTCAGGACTGCATCTAGTGCACCCTGCTGTCGCAAGGCCCAAATATCATTAACGCAATCAACACCTGCCTCAAGCGCTTGAAGCATTGTTTCTGCTTTGTATGTATCGATTGATAGTGGCACCCCGCAATTTTTGAGACCTTCAATTACTGGCATCACTCGATCCAACTCTTCTTGTAGTGAAACCGGTATTGCTCCAGGTCTGGTTGACTCACCACCAATATCAATTAAATCTACACCAGATGCAATCATTACTTCCGCTAAAGAGATGACATCAGCCGTAGACCGAAATCTACCACCATCAGAAAATGAGTCTGGAGTAGCATTTAGTATGCCCATCACAATCGGACGCTTACGAATTGTGAGATCAAAAAGAAAACGCCCACAACGCCAAGTTGTAGGCGGCACTTGCATAACTACCTTAAGAAACTCAGACAAGAAGAAATTTAAGCTGTTGCTGGAGCGCTACCTGCCGCTGGTCCTGTAGTGCCAGCAGAATTTCCAAATTGAGTAGCTGGTGGTGGCTTAGGCGCTCTTGGTGGGCGACCTTCCATGATGTCGGTTATTTGGTCGGCATCAATCGTTTCCCACTCAAGTAAAGCAGCAACCATTGCCTCAACCTTATCGCGATTTTGCTCCAAGATTGATTTGGCCAAAGCATATTGACTATCAATCAATGTACGAATTTCGGCGTCAACTTTTTGCTGAGTGAGCTCAGAAACCGTCTTAGTGCTATTGCGACCAAAGATACTTTCTGATTCAGTATCAACATAAACCATAGTGCCCAAACTATCACTCATGCCATAACGAGTGACCATATCTCGCGCCATTTTTGTTGCGCGCTCGAAATCATTAGAAGCGCCTGTGCTCATCGAGTTGAGAAAAACTTCTTCAGCGGCACGTCCACCAAATAGGATCGCCAATTCTTCTAACATGCGATCTTTATAAAGATTGACGCGATCATGCTCAGGCAACTGCCAAGTTACCCCAAGAGCCATACCGCGGGGCATGATTGTCACCTTATGAACAGGATCTGCCTTAGGTAAAACTTTTGCTACAACAGCATGGCCTGACTCATGATAAGCAGTATTACGGCGCTCCTCTTCACGCATCACAGCAGATTTGCGTTCAGGACCCATGTAAATCTTATCCTTTGCGTCCTCGAAGTCTTTCATATCTACAGAACGCTTATTACGACGGGCAGCAAACAAAGCAGCTTCATTTACAAGATTGGCTAAATCGGCCCCAGAAAAACCAGGTGTACCGCGAGCCAATACCGCTGCATTGACATCAGGATCAATGGGGACCTTACGCATGTGCACCTGAAGAATTTGTTCGCGACCACGGATATCGGGTAGACCTACATGAACCTGCCTATCAAATCGACCTGGACGCAACAAAGCCCTATCCAAAACATCTGAACGATTAGTTGCAGCGACAACGATGACGCCGCTATTGCTTTCAAAGCCATCCATCTCAACCAACATTTGGTTCAAGGTTTGCTCGCGCTCATCATTACCACCGCCCATGCCTGCGCCACGATGACGACCTACTGCGTCAATCTCATCAATAAAGATGATGCAAGGGGAATTCTTCTTGGCATTTTCAAACATATCCCGCACACGAGATGCACCAACACCAACGAACATTTCAACGAAATCTGAACCAGAGATCGAGAAAAAAGGAACTTTTGCCTCACCCGCAATAGCGCGAGCCAAAAGAGTTTTACCAGTTCCAGGGGGGCCAACAAGTAAGACCCCATGAGGAATACGTCCACCAAGCTTCTGAAATTTCTGAGGATCTTTTAAGAAATCAACCAATTCAAATACTTCTTCCTTAGCCTCATCGCAGCCTGCAACATCAGCAAAGGTCACTGTATTGCTATTCTCATCAATCAAGCGTGCTTTTGACTTCCCAAAAGAAAAAGCTCCGCCTTTACCACCGCCTTGCATTTGGCGCATCATAAAAAACCAAAAACCAATAATCAATAAAGTTGGCCCAAGATAGTACAAGGCTGAAACCAATACATTAGGCTCATCTTCTGCTTTGCCAGTAACCTGAACGCCATACTTCATCAAATCACCAACCATCCATATATCACCCGGAGAAATAATGGAGTACTTATTTCCGTCAGAAGGGGTTACTTGCAATGTACGCCCCTGAACATCGACGCGTTTTACCTTGCCAGCCTTAGCGTCATCCATAAATTGGGAATACGTGACTTGGTTTTGGTCCTTAGGCTTATCAAACTGCTTAAAAACAGTAAAAAGCACCAAGCCCACAATGAGCCACACACCGATTTTTTGAAACATATTGCTGTTCAAAATGAGTCCTTTTCTGGATTGATCCAGGAGTTAAAGCGAATCGCTACCTAAGTATTTGATTCTACTACCAGCCATTTTCAAGGGCTTTAGCAGGATTTATTTTATAAACCCATGTAATTTAGGGGGTTATTTGGGAGGCTTTAGGTTGCGCCCAAGAAGGAAAATTTCAGAAGATCGAGCTCTTGAGGCTTTTGGCTTTCTTGAGGAAACTGACTTAAAGACCTTTTTGAAAGATTCCACAATTTGACTGTAGCCACTACCGTTAAAACATTTAATCAACAATGCCCCATCCGGCTTTAGGTGGGCTACAGCAAAATCTAAAGCTATCTCAGCTAAAAATGCCATTCTTGCCGCATCTGCAACCCCAACCCCAGATAAATTAGGGGCCATATCCGATAAAACGAGATCAACTTTACCGCCCGCCGATTTTGGCAACAAAGCCTCTAATGCAGCTAGTCCCTCATCTTCACGGAAATCCGCCTGAATGAAAGTGACATCTGCAATCTCTTCCATGGGCAATATATCAATTGCAATAATCTGGCCGTCAGGTTTGCCAGACTCAATAGCGGGATTACTCCTGCCAAGTTCAGTTAGGCGGTTACGCACATATTGCGACCAGCTGCCGGGTGCGCTGCCTAGATCAACGATAGACATGCCAGCCTTGATGAGGTGATCTTCCTCGTCAATCTCACTTAATTTGTATACCGCTCGAGCACGATAACCCTCCTTTTGGGCCATCTTCACATAAGGGTCAGTTAAGTGGTCTTGCAACCAACTTTTATTAAATTTATTTTTTGCCACAGCATCATCACTTTCAGTATTCCTATTTTCCTAGTTTCTAAGCCCTAAAGCAAAAGGAATTCCATTTAATACGTTCAATATTGGCTTTAACTAGCCTTAGTTGAGCTCAATGCTCTATCATCAAGTCCATGACTGCACTCACTATTACCCCAACACAACGCAAATCCCTCAAAGCAGAGGCGCATGGACTAAATCCAGTAGTGATGATTGGTGGAGATGGGTTATCACCAGCCGTCATTAAAGAAGCCAAATCTGCCATTAATCACCATGGCTTGATTAAGATCCGCGTCTTGGGTGACGATCGTGAAGCGCGTATAGCAATTTATGAAGAACTCTGTGACAAGCTTGATGCCGCACCGGTTCAACATATTGGTAAATTACTTGTTCTTTGGAGGCCTAAAGATGTTGCTGAGGAGGCTTACGCAAACCTCAATAGATCACGCAAGCAAACCAAAAAGGTGTTTCAAGATGTACGTGGGCGTAATCAAAAGACATCTTCTAGCAGATCAGGCTCTGGCAAAAAATCCCCCTTTGAGCGTGCGGCCGCCGTTAAAAAATCATCACCCAAAAAACGAGTATTGCGATCAGAGGCTGCGGAGTCAAAAATTGGCTGGTCATCTCCAGGCTATCGTAAGGCAAGCCCCGCTCCAGCACCCATTAAAAAGCGTAAGGTACGCATGAGTAGTAGCAAGAAAAAATCCTTAGGTTCTTAAGAACAAACCACACAAATAAGCGCCGCTAGTCGGCGTATTTTGTTGACTGCCATACCAATCCTATTCCAAGGATGGATTGAATCATAAAGATGATGTTCGATAGGCTATGCAGTAGACCAAACAGATTTGCATTAATTGTTTCACGCACCGAGATGCCTAGCAGTAAGGCTTGATCGCGCAATCCATTCATCCATGGAATGATGACGAATGCAGCCAGCACACCGCACACCAGTATCAGTAGCAATAACCAGCGGACTAAGCGATATGCTTGACTGCCTGATTTAACAAGGTGATTTGCCATCACCATTAAAAATCCGCAAACGCCGACACTTATGTATGCGGTGAGCTTGAACAAATTGCCAGCAATCAGACCGGCAACCTGTCGATCTCCCATTGCCATAAATATTACTGGAACAACTAAGAAGCCAATTGAGATAAAGGCGCCTACCCAGAGCCCAGAAATTACAGTGAATAATCGCTGGGTTTGGGTGCGGTTCATTAGATATATTTGACGGCTAAGATTTCTACCTCACGATTGCCGCCTGGAGCCTGAACTGCAACCACATCACCCTCTTCCTTGCTAATTAATGCCCGAGCAATTGGTGAGCTAATTGAGATTTTGTTTGCAGCGATATCTGCCTCGTCATCGCCAACAATTTGATAGGTAAATTTAGTGCCATCCTCGAGATCCTCGAGATCTACAGTAGCACCAAATACCACTCTTCCAGATACATCTAGGGCAGCGGGGTCAATAATTTGAGCGGCTGATAACTTGCCTTCAAGCTCTTGAATGCGCCCCTCAATAAAGCCTTGCTTCTCTTTGGCAGCATCGTATTCGGCATTTTCAGAAAGATCTCCCTGAGCCCGTGCCTCGGCAATGGCATTAATCACAGCAGGACGCTCTACATGCTTCAAACGGTGCAACTCCTCTTTGAGGAGTTCAGCACCACGCTTGGTAATTGGAATTGTGCTCATGCTACTAACCTAACCTAAAAAGGCGCAAAATGCGCCTCGATAAGTAATTTTAGATTAAATAAGCGTCTTATGTAAATTCTGAAGTGAATAAACCTCTAAGGAGTCCTTATTGCCATTCTGCGAAGCTAGTAAACCATCCATTACTGCTCTAGCAGCGCTAATAGTTGTGTAATAAGTCACGCCATTTGCTTGCGCACTGGTACGAATGGAGCGCGAGTCAGCAATCGCTGTGCGAGTCTCATCAACGGTAGTAAATACCAGTGAAATCTCACCATTCTTAATGAAATCCACAATATGTGGACGTCCATCCTTCACCTTATTTACCAACTTGACGGGTAATCCAGCCGCTTCGATAGCAGCAGCGGTACCTTTTGTAGCTACCATTGGAAAGCCCAATTGATGCAATAGCTTAGCAACCTCTACAGCCTTGGGTTTATCACTATCTTTTACCGTTAAAAGAACCGTACCACTCTTTGGAAGTTTAATAAATGCACCTAACTGGGACTTAAATAATGCTTCACCAAAAGTTTTACCAACACCCATAACTTCGCCGGTTGAACGCATCTCTGGCCCGAGAATTGGATCAATTCCAGGAAATTTATTAAATGGGAATACCGCTTCTTTAACTGAAAAGTATGACGGCTTCACCTCAGATTGGATGCCCTGCTTATCTAAAGTCTGCCCAACCATACAACGTGCTGCAATTTTAGCCAATTGCAAACCTGTTGCTTTCGATACAAACGGAACAGTGCGTGATGCACGCGGATTCACCTCAAGAACATAAATGACGTCTTTACCATCAACATTCTGAATCGCAAACTGTACATTCATCAATCCAACAACATTTAAACCTTTAGCCATTGCCGCTGTTTGGCGCTTAATTTCAGTAACAGTGGTATCGGATAAGGAATATGGAGGTAATGAACAAGCCGAATCACCAGAGTGCACACCCGCTTGTTCGATATGCTCCATTACACCGCCGATGAATACTTTGCCCCCATCGCTAATGCAATCAACATCGCACTCAATCGCATCATTAAGGAAGCGATCTAGCAAGACAGGCGAATCATGAGAGACCTTTACTGCTTCGCGCATATAGCGCTCGAGATCACGGCCATCGTGCACGATCTCCATAGCGCGACCACCAAGTACGTAAGATGGACGCACAACCAATGGATAACCAATTTCTTCAGCAAGCTTTAAGGCTTCTTCTTCAGTTCGAGCAGTGCGATTAGGCGGTTGTCGCAATCCTAAATCATGTAAAAGTTTTTGGAAGCGCTCACGATCTTCGGCTGCATCGATCATGTCTGGCGATGTACCAATAATTGGAACACCATTGCGCTCTAAGTCTAAAGCAAGTTTCAATGGTGTTTGTCCGCCATACTGAACAATTACACCCATTGGTTTTTCTTTGGCGACGATTTCAAGCACATCTTCTAGTGTTAAAGGCTCGAAATATAAGCGATCAGAAGTGTCATAGTCTGTAGAAACAGTCTCCGGGTTACAGTTGACCATAATGGTTTCATAACCATCATCACGCATTGCTAATGCCGCATGAACACAGCAATAGTCAAATTCAATACCTTGACCTATTCGATTAGGGCCGCCACCCAAAACCATAATCTTTTGCTTGTCTGTTGGGCGTGATTCGCATTCACCATGTTCAGCTTCATAGGTTGAGTACATATAGGCTGTATTGGTCGAGAATTCAGCAGCGCAAGTATCTACTCGTTTATAAACAGGCAAAACCTTTAGACGATGACGAGCTGCACGCACAGAGGATGCATCAACACCAAGCAATTTTGCCAGTCGCCTATCAGAGAAACCTTTTTGCTTCACAAATCGCAATTCTGCTGCAGAGAGGCTATCTACTTTACGTTGCTTCAGTTCAGATTCAATAGTGATGAGCTCTTCAATCTGCTCTAAAAACCAAGGATCAATTTTGGTTTCACTATAGACTTCATCCAACCCCATTCCCATCCGGAATGCATCTGCCAAATACCAAATACGATCTGGGCCAGGTTCATTAATTTCATTAATGATGTCATCAAGATCGGTAGACACTTCATCCAGACCATCAACGCCCACTTCAAGTCCACGCAAAGCCTTTTGGAAAGACTCTTGGAATGTGCGACCAATAGCCATCACCTCACCAACGGATTTCATCTGGGTAGTTAACCGTGAATCTGCTTGCGGAAATTTTTCAAACGCAAAGCGAGGAATCTTGGTTACAACATAGTCAATCGATGGTTCAAATGATGCTGGTGTTGCACCGCCAGTGATGTCGTTCTTTAATTCATCCAATGTATAGCCAACAGCAAGCTTGGCAGCGATTTTCGCTATTGGGAAACCCGTTGCTTTGGAAGCTAACGCAGACGATCTCGAAACACGAGGATTCATTTCAATCACAATCATGCGGCCGTCAACTGGATTGATGGAGAACTGAACGTTAGATCCGCCTGTATCAACACCGATCTCACGCAGAACAGCGATTGATGCATTACGCATCAATTGATACTCCTTATCTGTGAGCGTTTGTGCGGGCGCAACCGTAATCGAGTCGCCCGTATGCACACCCATCGGATCTAAATTCTCAATAGAACAGACAATGATGCAATTGTCGTTACGATCGCGCACCACCTCCATTTCAAACTCTTTCCAACCCAATAGGGACTCTTCAATTAAGAGCTCGCGAGTTGGAGATAAATCCAGTCCACGCTTACAAATTTCTTCAAATTCTTCACGGTTATATGCAATACCACCGCCTGAACCACCCATCGTGAATGAGGGGCGAATCACGACTGGGAATCCAGAGCTGCCAGTTTCTCTCTGAATCCGTTGCTGTACTTCATGCGCTTCTTCCATAGAATGCGCAATACCTGACTTAGCGGATCCGAGACCAATCTTGGTCATGGCGTCTTTGAACTTTTGACGATCTTCCGCTTTATCAATTGCTTCAGGGGAAGCGCCAATCAATTCGCAACCATACTTTTTCAACACACCATTGCGATGTAAATCTAGCGCACAATTCAAAGCGGTTTGGCCGCCCATGGTTGGCAATATTGCATCTGGCTTTTCTGCAGCAATGATGCGCTCAACCACTTCCCATGTAATTGGCTCAATGTAGGTGACATCGGCCATCTCGGGATCAGTCATGATGGTTGCAGGATTGCTATTTACCAAGATAACTTTATAACCCTCATCACGCAAAGCTTTGCAAGCTTGTGCACCCGAATAGTCAAATTCACAGGCTTGACCGATCACAATCGGACCAGCACCAATAATCAGAATGCTCTTAATGTCGCTACGCTTAGGCATTATTTGCCCTCCTTCTTGCTGGCAGCATTCATGAGCTCCACAAATCGATCAAATAAATAAGCAATATCGTGAGGACCTGGTGAGGCCTCAGGGTGACCCTGAAAACACAAGGCTGGCTTATCTTTCCATGCAAGACCTTGAAGCGAACCATCAAATAAAGAAACGTGAGTTACCCGCACATTGCTTGGCAAGGTATTTGAGTCCACTGCGAAACCATGATTCTGAGAAGTAATCGCAACACGTCCAGTATCCAAATCCTTTACAGGATGGTTGGCACCATGGTGGCCAAATTTCATTTTCAAAGTTTTGGCTCCAGCAGCTAGCCCCATAATTTGATGACCCAAGCAGATGCCAAAGGTAGGGACACCCTTTTCAATAATGTCTTTAGCGGCAGCGATGGCGTAATCACATGGACCAGGATCTCCAGGTCCATTTGAGAAAAATACACCATCTGGGTTCATCGCCAATACTTCAGTTGCAGAAGTTTGAGCTGGAACTACAGTCAGCTCACATCCACGTTCTGTGAGCATGCGCAAAATATTGCGTTTAACACCAAAGTCGTATGCAACTACCTTTTTAATTGGCTTGGAAGTATCTAATGATTTATATGCTGGCTTTCCATTTGCTCCACAGAGCTCCCACTCTGCTTCACGCCATTCATAGGGCTTCTTAGTTGTAACTACCTTAGCCAAATCAAGACCAGCCATCCCAGGAAATGCTTTCGCCAACTCTAGGGCTTTTGCGGTTAAAGATTCATAACTGTCACCCAGCTTGCCTGCTACAACTGCTCCCGATTGCGCGCCTTTATCACGCAGAATGCGAGTGAGTTTGCGAGTATCGATTCCAGCGATACCTACAACACCCGCATTTGCTAGATAACTATCTAAGCTGGCTTCAGAGCGAAAGTTGGATACCCGTTTTGGTAAGTCTTTGATTACCAAAGCAGCAGCATGAATTTGATCGGATTCCGCATCTTGAGTATTTACACCCACATTGCCAATGTGCGGATAGGTCAAGGTAACGATCTGACGCGAATAACTGGGATCAGTAATGATTTCTTGATAGCCAGTTAATGCGGTATTAAAAACAACTTCACCAGCTGTCTCGCCATGAGCACCAATACTAAAACCGGGAAAGATAGTGCCGTCAGCTAAAGCCAGCACGGCAGGAGGAAAAGAAGGAAGCAAGGGTGACAAACTATCTCCAGTCCCTGCTCCATCCGACGCTCAAAACCCCAAAAAGACCAACCCGGGGCTGTTTATGCGGGAGGTGAGTGTCTTTAAGCGCTAGGGTATTTAATTAGTTTCGAACCCTGTAATGATACCAGTTTTGCGTTCTAAGCCCTTGAATCCCCAGCCAATTAGGGTTGGCAAGCCGATCTCCCTAGAACAAAGATCTAGGGAGTCTTAAAAAACTGTATTACCCAGCAGACCTTTGGTCGATGATTGTCTTAATTTGAGCCAAGACATTTTGGTCTTCCATAGTACTAATGTCACCAGGATCACGACCTTCAGCCACAGCCTGTAAAGCACGGCGAACAATCTTGCCAGATCGTGTTTTTGGCAAAGCAGTCACAACATACACATGGCTTGGTCTAGCAATTGCTCCTAATTGAGCATCTACGGTCTTCATACATTCTTTTTCCAAATTCTCCGCCTTTGAGGCATCTTTTGGAATCACAAATGCAATAGCCGCTTGGCCCTTCAATTTATCTTCCACGCCCACCACTGCAACTTCAGAAATGTTCGGGTGGCTAGAAATGCTTTCTTCAATTTCACGAGTACCGAGACGGTGACCGGCAACGTTGATCACGTCATCGGTACGACCCAATATAAAGAAATATCCATCTTTATCTTTGATGCCCCAGTCAAATGTAGAGTAGATTAACTTTCCAGGAATAGTTTCCCAATAGGTGCTAATAAAGCGTTTGTCATCACCCCAAACAGTTTGCATACAACCTGGAGGCAATGGACCCTCAATGGCGATCACGCCTTTTTGATCTGCACCCAACTCCGCAGAGGTAGCATCATCTAATAACTTCATGTTGTAACCAAAAGATGGAACGCCTGGCGAGCCAAATTTATGGGGCATTACCTCTACACCCCTCTGAATTGCCAACATCGGCCAGCCAGTTTCAGTTTGCCAATAGTTGTCCACAATAGGCTTTTTAATCGCATCATGAATCCAGCTTGCGGTTGGCTCATCTAATGGCTCACCAGCTAAAAACAATGCGCGTAAGCTAGATAAATCATGCTTGGTTAAGAATGCAGGATCTTGTTTCTTTAAAACACGAACAGCTGTCGGCGCAGAGAACATCACTGAAACTTTGTACTTAGCAACCAATTCCCACCAAATGCCTGCATCAGGACGTAATGGCGTGCCTTCATACATGATGGTTGCCATACCATTTAGCAATGGGCCATAGATAATGTAGCTATGACCAACAACCCAGCCGATGTCAGACGTTGTGAACATGGTCTCGCCTGCTTTGCCGCAGAAGATATGGTTCATGGTTGACATCAATGCAACAGCATATCCACCAGTATCGCGCTGAACCCCTTTGGGTTTACCAGTTGTTCCAGATGTGTAGAGAATGTATGAAGGATGTGTAGCATCAACCCACTCAATTGGCACCAAGTCATTGAGATGTTTTTGTCGCTCGCTAGCGTAATCCAGGTCTCTACCAGCAACAGTAGTGAACTCAGACAGGCCGCGGTTCACAATCAAAACTTTTTCTGGCTTGTAAGTAGCTAGCGTGATAGCCTCATCCAGCAATGGTTTGTAAGGGACTGCCTTACCACCGCGCATGCCAGCCTCAGCCGTTACTACCATCTTTGGCTTAGCGTCATCAATACGAGTTGCCAAGCTATGAGAAGCAAAACCGCCAAATACAACCGAATGAATCGCTCCAATGCGTGCACATGCAAGCATGGCAAAACAAGCCTCGGCAATCATGGGCATGTAGATCAAGACGCGATCACCCTTTTTGATGTCATTAGCTTTGTAAATAGCCGCCATACGATTAACCTCTTCGTATAGCTCTTTAAATGTATAAGCCTTTTCTTGATTCGTTTCTGTAGAAACAGCTACCAGAGCCAATTGACCTGGATTCGATTTGTAATGGCGATCAACTGCGTTGTAGCAAAGATTTGTCAGGCCTCCCTCGAACCATTTTGCAAATGGTGGGTTGTTGTAATTTAAAACCTTCTCAAATGGCTTTTCCCAATGTATTAACTTGGCCTGCTCACCCCAAAATCCATCTGGGTCTTTAATTGAGCGTTCATGGTGTGCTTTATAGGACATGGTCAACCTGATCAAAAAGTTTTAACAATTACTGATTTTTATTCACCCCTTTGCTGCTTGAATTTGCCTTTAAAGAAGGTGAACTACCATTTTTCGCAGATTTTGCAAGCGCTGTCGATGCGGATTTATGCTGAGAGGCAGAAGATTTGCCTGCTGAATTACCCTTATTTTGAACAACAGGTGCACATTTAACAGGCTTTGAGCCGTTTGCTCCTTTAGTAGCTTTAGCGCACTTACCAGCTGACTGAATGGGTTTTTCTAAGCTCAGACTTGCGTTATCGGCCAAAGCAGGCGACACATCTCCACTTTTTCCGTTAGTTTTGGGGATGATTACTGTAGAGCCGGCCTTGATACGCATCCCCCTTGGGATTCCATTAACCTGCCTCAAAGAATTTGCATCAACCCCCAAACCCTTTGCTACCTGATCGACGCTTTCAGTTTTGGATACTTTTACAGCCGTCCATGTTGAAAGTGGCTTATTAAAGCGCTTCAGATTTGCCTGAAATATTTCGGCATGGCCAAATGGCAAGAGTATTTGTTGATTGGCATTACTCAGTATTACGGGCTTATTAAAGGATGGATTCAGACTATGAAACTCATCTTCGGGGATCTCTGCCAATTTAATTGCAAGCGCTACATCAATATCGTTGTCAACGTCGATTGCCACAAAATATGGGTGATTCTCAAGTTGTGGCAAAACAATGCCATATGCCTCAGGATCCATCACAATCTGACGATAAGCCATGAGTTTGGGCACATACATACGCGTTTCTCGCGGCATGGTGAGGCTTTCGTAATTTATTGGTAAACCTGCTGCTTGATTACGTTTTTGCGCCTTGAGAACATTTCCTGCACCCCAGTTATAAGCAGCCAAGGCAAGCTCCCAATTACCAAACTGATTATTTAAGCGTTGTAGATAATCTAATGCCGCATCCGTTGATTGCAATACATCGCGTCGCTCGTCTCGAAACACATTCTGCGTTAACTGAAAGTCTTTGCCTGTTGCTGGCATAAATTGCCAAAGGCCTACAGCTTTTGCACTCGACTTGGCATTCGTGACAAATGCACTTTCCACGAAAGGTAAAAGCGCAATTTCAGTTGGCATATTACGGGCATTTACCTCTTGAACGATATAAAAAAGATAGCGAGATGATCGCGCCATTGATCTATTTACATAGTCGGGTTTAGAAGCTAACAGACGGACTTGCTCAATTTCAAGCGGGCTATTCATCGGCTGCATTTGAAAGCCATCGCGGATTCGTAGCCACAAGTTATCTGAAGGAGCGTATAACTTACTAACTGATTGAGTGCTCAAGTTCACGCGGGTCGCTTTTGATGCCTTTGAACTCCCTTTTGTAGGGGTATCGGATGACCAATCACCTGAAGTGGCGCAACCGGATAGCAATCCAATCGATATGATTATGAGGTAAAGCAAACGCATTAAAACTGATCTTTCCAAGCGCGAACGACAGCCAGTACATGTGCATCATTTGGCAGAGATGATTGCTTAGATTGATGTTTTGCTGACTCTATAACGTCCACTTGATCACATCTCATAAATGGGTTGACCTGAAGCTCTTGACCAATGGTTGTAGGCAAAGTTGGTAATCCTTTGTCTCTGAGCTCTTTTGCACGCTCCGACCATGAAATGAGATTCACATTATTTGGTTCTACCGCTAAAGCAAATCGTATATTCGATAAGGTGTATTCATGTGTGCAATACACCAAAGTGTTTTTTGGAAGGCGCTTAAATTTTGCTAAAGATTGAGCCATTTGAGTCGGGGTTCCCTCAAATAATCGCCCACATCCCGAGGCAAATAATGTGTCTCCGCAAAATAGCATCGGCTCGACAACATTAGCCTGCATATTTGCAAAATAGGCTATGTGACTTAAGGTGTGGCCTGGCACCTCAAGCACTTTAAGAGTAAGTCTGGGAGCTAGAATTTCAATAACGTCACCATCCTTGACAAGATGAGTCCGCCCAGGAATATTATCGCCACGAGGACCGTATACCGGAATATCCCCTTCCAATTTATCCAATAACTTTAGAATGCCACCAACATGATCGGCATGATGGTGAGTAATAACGATTCCTTTTAGATGTAAACCTGAGTCAGCCAAGTAGTCTAAAACTGGATCAGCATCACCAGGATCAACTACTAAGGCAGATTCACCATCATGGATGACCCAAATATAGTTATCATCAAACGCCGGAATTGGCCAAACTTGCAATAAAGTATTCATAAAGGCGATGATACCAACCCCACCCATTCCCCTGCAGAGCGGCACACCACCATGGAGTTCTTGGGAGAAATGGCTGCAATCTCCGCCTGGACGCTATGTACTCCACTGGGAGCAGCAATGCTTAGACCAGATAGTTGCCAACGTTTTTGGGTTTCATGCGGTACAAATTGGACTCCCCCAGTTAAATGGGCTACGCGAGAACCGTATGCCAATGCATGCTCTATTAACTCATGCAAATGACAATCGACAATTAATCTCGCAATTCGAGTGGAACCCTATCGAGGGCAATACCTCTGAAATGCCATTTGCCAACGAAAGTATTGACCTAATAATATTGCCTCATGTGTTGGAGTTTGCCACGGACCCACATCAGGTTTTGCGGGAAGTCGATCGCGTATTGCGCCCGGAAGGACGTGTTGTAATTTCAGGTTTTAATCCTGCAAGTCTTTGGGGGGCAAAACAATACCTTAGTCGGTTAATTGGAAGCCCCTATTTACCAAGAGATGGACAATTTATTAGTCTTATTCGTATAAAAGACTGGTTGCAACTGTTAAATTATTCCTTAGATCGAGGCCATTTTGGTTGTTACAAACTCCCCCTTCACGGTGAAGCGGCTATGGCACGCATGGACTTCTTGGAGCCCATGGGAAACCGATGGTGGCCAATATTTGGGGCTGTATTTATAGTTTCTGCTATTAAACGACATCAAGGGATAAGACTCATTGGGCAAGTGCAAAAGGCACGCATACCAGCCTTGACGCAATTGAGTCCCGCAGCTGAACGCAATAAACTGACAACAGCCCACAACACCGAAACCTAACGATATATTTTCATCAAGACTAACAATGAGCAATAAACCCCATGTCATCATCTATACCGACGGAGCCTGCAAAGGCAACCCCGGTCCAGGTGGTTGGGGTGCAGTTTTGAAATCTGGGGCCCATGAAAAGCATCTTCATGGTGGCGAACGGTTGACCACCAATAACAGAATGGAGATTAGCGCGGTAATTTTCGCTTTACGAGCTTTGAAGCAACGCAGTAGCGTCGAACTCTGGACGGACTCTCAATACGTTCAAAAAGGTGTTACAGAGTGGCTTGAGGGCTGGAAAAATCGCGGGTGGAAAACTGCAGCCAAGGAACCTGTAAAAAATGCCGATTTATGGCAAGAATTGGACGGGTTGCTTCCAGATCATGAAATTTCTTGGCATTGGGTACGGGGCCACAACGGCCACCCCGGAAATGAGTTGGCAGATCAGCTGGCCAACAAAGGCGCAGAAGAATACCTGCCATAGCAAAAACCCACTCTCAAGGGCGTTTTTCGCACTCTTGTGAGAGAATGGGCATGCTTTAAAGTATCCAAAATGGATGTTTAATCCATATAAAACAAAGAAATACGAGACTGTGTCAAAAATTGAATCTACTCTGGATCGTTTGCTTGTCAAATTAGTTGAACTAAAAGGTTCAGCAAAAACTCGCTTATGCGCTCTTTGGATAAAAGCAAGTCCACTCGCAGGCAAACTAAAAAAACTCAATTTGCCAACGATTAAGACATTTGCAATTCAGTACAAATGGCGCATTCTATTAGTGCTAATTGTTTTATATGCTTGCTCTAAGGTATTTGACTACTTTTTCCCCGCAGCAGATAAGGCTGGCGGACCAATTACCGTGACCACGATGATTGTCGAGAAAAAGGATATTCCACTGATTATTGAAGCTACCGGAACTATCGTGTCCAATAGCATCGTCGATATTCGCCCAATGGTAACCAATACAGTAGCCAAGGTGAATGTAAAAGATGGTCAGGAAGTAAAGGCTGGAGATTTACTTTTTACCCTTGATGATCGAAACGATAAGGCCAATTACGAAAAGTTAAGGGCTTTGGCAGATGATGCTAATAAACAATATCTGCGCGCTAAGGAATTAGTAGCAAAGAACTTTATTTCTAAGGCTGGTCTTGAGACTTCCTACGCTAATGCAAAGGCAGCCGAGGCAGCAGCTAAGGCAGCAGAGGTTCAACTATCGTTCGATTACATTAAATCGCCAATAGATGGTCGCGCGGGCATAGTCAATGTATTTCCTGGCTCATTAGTGCAGGCTAGCAACGTGGTTACCACAGCAACAAGCTCAACCGCTACATCGAGCGTAGGCTCTATGGTCACCATCACCCAACTTAATCCAATCAATGTTCAATTCGTTATTCCCGAGAAAGATATCCCCACTATTCTGGAAAATCAGCTAGATGGGGAGCCGCTTAAAGTTAAGGTAACTGTAGGCGATAGCAGCAAAAAAACTTATGAAGGCACTGTGATAGTTGTTGATAACCAAGTGGACCCATCTATCGCCGCAGTAAGAGTTAAAGCGCAAATTCCAAACGAAGGGATGACATTACTCCCAGGTCAATTTGCACGCATTTCTTTGGTAGCTAGCGATCTGAAAGATGCTCTTTCCGTTCCATCACAAGCCGTTGTAATCAATCCTCGCGGAAAGTTTGTATTTACCCTTGAAAAGGATGGGAAGGCAAACATGATTCCAATCAAAGTGGTATACGAGTATCAAGGCACTTCCGTTATTACCGGAATTCAAGCAGGCGACAAGGTTGTTGTGGAAGGCAAGCAAAATTTACGTCCAGGAAGCAAAACTCGGGAGTCTAAGAGTCCAGCAACACCTGCTGCTCAAGCAGCACCCACATCTGCAACCGATAAAAAATGACCTTATCCGAGTTATGTATTCGCCGCCCCGTGATGACGGTGTTGCTATCCATTGCAACCGTAATTGCCGGTACTGTCGCTTACCTCAAAATTCCAGTAGCCGCACTTCCAAGCTTTAATTCTCCCATCATCTCGGTTAGCGCCTCACTTCCGGGCGCCTCACCTGAGAATATGGCTTCATCAGTTGCGTTGCCATTAGAAAAAGAATTTTCAACCATTGATGGCATATCAGTTATAAGCTCTACCAACTTTTTGGGTAGCACCAGCATTACGCTGGAATTCAATAATGATCGCGACATTGATAAGGCAGCAGTAGATGTCCAGGCAGCTCTTTTGCGGGCGCAGAAACGCTTACCAATTGAGATGACTATTCCACCGTCATACCGAAAAGTAAATCCTGCAGATACTCCCGTTTTAATTGTGCGTTTGAGCTCTCCTTCCGTCAATCTATCGGATCTAAACGCTTATGCAGAAAATCTACTATCGCCAAATATTTCCACGATAAGCGGTGTTGCGCAAGTACTTGTCTATGGCGCAAAGAGATATGCCGTAAGAGTGCGAATTCATCCTGATGCTCTTGCAAATCGCAACCTGACCATGGATGACGTCGCAGTCGCCATTAATAAAGCAAACTCTAATAGCCCCGTTGGTATTTTGGATGGCCCTCGCCAGTCTATTACTATTTATGCGAATCCTCAGCTAGTTAGACCAGAAGAATTCGGCAACCTCATCATCAGTCAAAAAAATGGATTACCAATCTATCTAAAAGATGTTGCGGAAGTAATGGAGAGCTACGAGGATGTCAAAACACTGGCATCTGCAAATGGTGAGCGCTCTATTGCAATTGCGATCCTAAGACAGCCCAGCGCAAATACTGTTGAAGTAGTTAAGTCTGTTAAACAGCTGCTGCCACAGCTACAAAAGCAAATGCCTGAGTCAATAAAGTTGCAATTTGTAAATGACAGATCTCTATCGATTATTGAGGCGATTCATGACGTTAATTACACGCTAGCATTAACTGTCTTGCTAGTGGTGCTAGTTATCTTCCTGTTTCTTAAACACATCTCAGCAACTATCATTCCGTCGATTAGCCTACCGATATCATTAATTGGTGCATTTTTCTTGCTGTATTTCCTCGGCTATAGTCTAGACAACATCTCCTTGCTGGGCATCACCTTGGCAGTCGGCTTAGTGGTCGACGACGCCATCGTAGTTCTCGAGAACATCATGCGCTATGTTGAACAAGGCATGGATCCTTTAAAGGCCTCCCTTAAAGGCAGCAAAGAAGTAGGTTTTACGATTATTTCCATCTCAATTTCTCTTGTGGCGGTATTCATCCCACTGTTTTTCATGGTTGGCCCAATTGGCCTTCTCTTTAGAGAATTTGCAGTGGTTGTTTCTCTCTCCATTTTGGTGTCAGCTGTTGTATCTTTAACGGTTGTGCCCATGCTCTGCAGTCGATTCCTACCAAAACCCGGACAGCACGCAAAAGAATATGAGATTAATAAGAAATTTGATCGTTTATTCGAGTGGATGCTCAAAACCTATATTCATTATTTAGACCTGGCGCTAGCTAATCGAAAAAAGGTTCTATGGGGAGCCGCCTCAACCTTCGTGATCACAGTCGTTCTTTTTGTTAATAGCCCTAAGGGTTTCTTCCCGGAGGAAGATATTGGTCAGATTCAAGCAACCACCGAAGCTTCTGAAGATATTTCATTTAAAGCCATGCTAGCGCTTCAAGATCGAGCAGCGGAGCTTGTTAATACCGATCCAAACGTTGCCAGTTCAATTTCCGTGGTAGGTGGCGGCGCTAGCTCCGGAACCAATACGGGTCGCATCTTCATCATTCTTAAAGACAAGGCGGATCGCCAGAAGATGTCCAAAGTGATGGAAGGTCTTCGAACGAAGTTTAAAGAGATTCCTGGGCTGCAAGTTTATATGCGACCAGTACAAAATTTACAACTTGGTGGAAAGAGTAGTAAATCCCGTTATCAATTTATTCTCCAAAGCGTTGGCTTTGAAGGCGTCAATGAGTGGGCAGATAAGCTCATGCAAAAAATGCGCGCAGATCCCATGTTTAGAGATGTCACTAGTGACTCTCAACTCAAAGGCTTAAACGTCAAGATTGACATCAATCGTGAAAAAGCGGCTAGCGCAGGCGTCACAATTGCAGACATTCGTTCAGCCCTTTACACTGCCTATGGAGAGAAGCAAGTTTCCACCATCTATACCCCTGTTAATACCTACTATGTCATTCTTGAAGCGGCAGAAGATGATCGCCAATTTGAGACAGACCTTAACAAAATTTTCGTGCGTGGAAGAGCTACTGATAAGCTTATTCCCCTATCAAGCTTGGCGACCTTCAACCGCTCGATTGGACCAACTGCAGTAAACCATCAAGGTCAAATTCCTGCCGTAACCCTTTCATTTAACTTGGCCCCTGATGTTTTTTTAGGTGATGCCACGAAAAAGATTGAAGAATATACAAAACAAATTGATCTACCTCCTTCTATTATCACTAGCTATGGCGGCGATGCCGCTGTTTTTAAGAGCAATCAATCTGGTCAGCTAATTTTGATCTTTGCCGCCTTAGGAGTGATCTATATTTTGCTTGGTGTGCTGTATGAAAGCTATATTCACCCTTTAACCATTTTGGCGGGCTTACCATCAGCAGCAATCGGTGCAATTGTTTCTCTCAGAGTCTTTGGGTTTGAATTAACAATCGTTGCATCTATCGGCATCCTGCTCTTAATTGGTATTGTGAAAAAGAATGCAATTTTGATGATTGACTTTGCTTTAGATGCTCAACGCAATCAAAATATGACACCAGAAAAAGCTATCCGTGAGGCTTGCATATTACGTTTCAGGCCAATCATGATGACTACATTTGCCGCTTTGATGGGTGCATTACCAATCGCCTTCGGAATTGGTGCGGGCGCTGAATTACGTCAACCGCTTGGAATTAGTGTCGCAGGTGGACTAATCTTTTCTCAATTTGTTACTTTGATCATTACCCCTGTCATTTATCTTTATCTCGATAAATATGCAGGTAATGGTCCGATGGAGATTCCTGCCTCCGTTCTTGAGGGAACCTAATGCGCCAAGTAATTTTAGATACTGAAACCACCGGTCTGAGTCACGCAACCGGCGATCGCATCATTGAGATTGGTTGTGTTGAGGTCATTGATCGCAGACTAACTGATCGAACTTTTCACTACTACATTAATCCTGAGCGCGATATTGATGCCGGAGCTTTTGCCGTCCACGGACTTTCTAGAGAATTTTTATCTGACAAACCTTTATTTGCCAACATCATAGAAGAACTTATAGAGTTTGTAGATGGTGCAGAGATAGTGATTCACAATGCCGCCTTCGACTTAGGATTCTTGGACAATGAATTTGCTCTATTAAAGCGCCCACCATTTCGTGGATTGGCATCGAAGATTACCGATACCTTACTAGATGCAAGGCAAATGTTTCCGGGCAAAAGAAACTCGCTGGACGCCCTATGCGATAGATTCTCTATCAGCAATGAACATCGCACGCTACACGGAGCACTTTTAGACGCCCAGCTATTGGCTGAAGTCTATATCGCCATGACAAGAGGTCAAGAAGACCTCTCCATCGATTTAATTGATTACACAGTGGACAATGAGGAAATGGAGTCAACCTCCAAGTCCTTACCAACCAATCTTAAACTCATTGCTGCAAGCGCAGATGAAATTGCGCAGCATGAAAAAATTTTAGGGGAAATAGCTAAATCAAGCAAAAAGGACCCGGTATGGAGTCCTTTGAGTGAAACGCAAAACTAATTGAGTTAGATCGCGGCTGCAATGGCCTTGCCTAGATCATCAGTTTTAGCGGTGCCGCCAAGATCTGGGGTCAAAGGAGAATGTGTGGGTCCAGCCGCTAAGACTTTTTCAATTCCAGAGAAAATGGCTTTGCCTGCTTCTGGATAGCCTAGATGATCTAACATCATTGCCCCACTCCAAATCTGTCCAATTGGATTGGCAATCATCTTGCCATAGATGTCTGGGGCAGATCCATGAACTGGTTCAAAGAGTGAAGGGAATTTGCCCTCTGGATTAATACTTCCAGAAGGTGCAACTGCGATGGTGCCTGTACAAGCAGGCCCCAAGTCCGACAGAATATCGCCGAATAAATTACTTGCAACCACCACATCAAATCGATCAGGATTCATCACGAAGTGAGCTGCCAAAATATCAATATGATATTTGTCTGTTCTCACATCGCTAAATTTCTTTGACATTTCTTCTACACGCTCATCCCAATACGGCATCGTAATTGCAATGCCATTAGATTTGGTTGCTGATGTTAAATGCTTCTTTGGGCGACTCTGCGCAAGATCAAAGGCAAATTGCAATATGCGATCAACGCCCTGTCTTGTGAAAATTGATTCTTGAATTACAAACTCGCGATCTGTGTCGGGAAACATTTTTCCACCAACGCTGGAATATTCACCTTCGGTATTTTCTCGTACAACAAAAAAATCAATATCGCCCGGCTTTCGATTAGCTAGCGGACATGGCACACCTGGTAGCAAACGCACTGGACGTAAATTAACGTATTGATCAAACCCCCGACGGAACTGAATCAAGCTACCCCATAATGAAACGTGGTCAGGCAATATATTGGGCATCCCGACAGCACCGAAGAAGATCGCGTCATACTTCATTAAAGTATCAAACCAATCATCTGGCAACATTTTGCCGTGCTTAAGATAGTAATCGCAACTTGCAAAATCAAAATGATCAAATTGCATGCCAATACCAAACTTGCGATTAGCAGCCTCTAGAGCACGTATACCCTCAGGAATAACTTCTTTTCCAATACCGTCCCCTGGAATGACGGCTATCTTAGGATTTTTGAATACTTTCTTTGTGTTCATTTGTCTGCAGTCTCAAATAGTGATTGTTGTAGATTCAGGATCAATTTTAACTTTATTACCAGTTAGCTAATGGCTCGTCGGATCTCGTCTTGTGCTGACTTTACCCCTTTTCCAACAGTCTCAGAATCATGCTCAGCGGTATTTTCAATGGTTTCAGAAATAGCCTCTTGCATGCGAATATTATCTTTTGGGCAGATTGGCGCGCCATAGCTAGCCCATTTTTTTAGTAGAGTAACCTCGTACCCGCATTGACCACACTTAGCCTTACTCCTGCTAGCGTTGCTAGCTCTAGGCGGAGGAAAAACAATGGCATGGTGGGGGTATGGGCCAAGTTCCTGACTAATCATCATTAACTTCACTGTTAACTCTTCAGTAGCATGAGCCATCCGAGCTGGGCCCTCTAAACCAACGGTTTGAGCAATGCCCTTGAAATCCTCTCCATGACCACTAAAACAATCATCTACCGCATGACAAAGCTCATGGACCAAGGTATCGAGTAACTGCACGGGATCATCAAGCTTAGGGGAAATAAATATCTCGTTCACACCACCGTTAGACCGTTCACGCGGCCAACATTGGCCCAAGGTTGTCCTTGGACTGCTTGACGCAGGAAAACCACATGAAACTCTTACTGGAGGGATGGCATATCCTGCTTTTGAAAATATCGGCTCTAAATGCTTCACAGCATCTTCAAGCCAAGCTTCACGTACTGAATGGTGCTTCATGTATAGAAAATAAGTAAAAAATATTATGCAAAAATAAATCGGAAATTGCGATCATACGCTATCAAAAGTAGAATTCCCTCATGAAAGATCTTGAAAGCCTAAGCGCCTTCCAGGCGGCTAAAAAGCTAGCAAAACGGGAGATTAAAGCGACTGACCTGCTTCTAGCCTGTCTAGATCAAATTGGACAACGTGAAAATATAGTCAAGGCGTGGGCTAGCTTAGGCAAAGAGAATGCCCTGGCACGTGCTAAAGCATTAGACAAAGGGGCCATTAAGGGGCTTTTGCATGGCTTGCCTATTGGCATAAAAGACCTATTTGACACCCATGATCTACCTACTTCTTATGGGTCACCTATTTATGCGAACTACTACCCAAGAACGGATGCCGTATCTGTAGCACTAATACGGCAAGCAGGTGGAATCATTCTTGGTAAAACAGTTACGACTGAGTTTGCATCCTTCAAAAGCAGCTCTACAACCAACCCCCATCATTCAGAGCATACGCCTGGTGGGTCCTCAAGTGGATCTGCTGCAGCAGTAGCAGATTTTATGGCTCCACTAGCGACCGGCAGTCAAACTGCAGGATCGATTATTCGCCCTGCCTCATTTTGTGGGATAGTTGGCTATAAACCGAGTTTTGGAAAAATTAGCGTCGCAGGGGTAAAAAGCTTAGCTCCTACACTTGATACCATAGGCATCTTTGGACGATGTATTGAAGACGTAGCCCTAGGTGTTGCAGTAATGAGTGGTGACCATGAACTTGCGAATGTAGTGGATCTGCACAACAAACCACGTGTAGCAGTCCTCAAGACTCCTGGATGGCAATATGCCAGCCCAGATACTCGTGGCGCTATCGCCCTAGCCCGCTTCAGCGCAGAGACATTTGCCAAGGGCAAGGTGAGCGATATTGATCTGCCTGCCGAACTTCATCAGCTAACACAAATCCAAACACGCATTATGCTCTCGGAAATGTCGCGTAGCCTTGCGTTTGAACGCATGCAGTATTCAAAAAAACTCAGCAACCTAGTAGCGTCTCAGATTGACCAGGGTGCTGCGATTGAATACAAGCAATATAAGCTCGATTTAGATCAGGCAATCACTGCACGAAAAATGATGCAAAATCTTTTCGATGAAAACGTCGACTTAATCATCGCACCAAGCGCTATCGGAGAAGCACCTTTAGCAAAGGAAGGTACTGGCGACCCGCTATTTTGTCGAAGCTGGACCTTATTAGGGCTGCCCTGCATTAATCTCAATGTCTCAAGCGGACATAACGGCCTTCCGATTGGCGTTCAACTGATTGCCGCTTATGGAAAAGATCAATTTTTATTGAGCGCAGCAAGAGCTCTAGCGCTAGCATTACCTGATCCCGTGTTACGAGATCAGGCATAGAGAATTATTTAATCCAAGGTAATGTTCGCTGATTTAATTACCTTATTCCAATAAGGTAACTCTCTTTTAACAAGAGCCTCCGTTGCAGCTGGATTTTGATAACGTAATTCGACACCAGCCGCATCTGCTCGCTCCTTCACTTCCGGCAAAGACAAACTTTTTTTGACGGAATCAGTAAGCTTAGCGACAACCGGGGCTGGTGTACCAGCCGGAGCAAATAAGCCGACCCAAGACTCCAATTGAAAGGATGGAAGGCCTGCTTCTGCTGTAGTTGGCACATTAGGCATACCAGGATGGCGATTTTTTCCTGTTACAGCCAATCCTTTTAATTTGCCACTTTGAACATGCTGCATCAGCGAAGGCGGAGTAGAGATGAAGACTTGCACTTGTCCTGCTAAAACATCCTGAATGGCAGGGCCAGATCCTTTATATGGAACGTGAACCATATCTACACCTGTAGTCTGCTTAAACATTTCGGTACCAACATGTGACACAGAGCCGTTTCCTTGAGATGCATAATTTAATTTGCCTGGGTTTGCTTTTGCGTAAGCAATGAATTCTTTTAGATTATTTACAGGTACAGATGGATGAACAGCAATCACATTGGTTGATACAGTTAATAGTGCAATCGGAGAATAATCTTTGACTGGATCCCAGGGTAATTTATCCATTAATGCAGGATTGCCAACGTGATAGCCTGAATAAGAAATCAACAAGGTATATCCATCTGGCTTTGCTTTAGCAACGAACTGATAAGCCGTGTTACCACTAGCACCGGGCTTATTATCAACCACCACAGGCTGTCCAATCACGCGTGTAAGCGGCTCACTTAGCAGACGTGCAGAAGTATCCACTAAACCTCCTGGAGGGTTTGGAACCACCAGCACAATAGGATGATCAGGAAAGGATTGTGCAAAGGCAACATTCATAAAAGTGAGCATGCCCAGAATGAAAGATTTTGTATGTACAGAATATGTATTCATTTGATCTCCACAGAAATTGATTTATTGACCTTAACGTTGCCCAACCTTAACATCACCAAAGACGGATTGCGCTTCACGGGGCAAACAACGCCAATAGCGTTCATTTGCTTTTACTGTTGCGCCGAGGGCAGCGGCCGCCTCCCAGCCCCAGCGAGGTTTATACAAAAATGCCCTAGCCAGAGCAATTAAATCTGCATCGCCCGCTTCGAGAATCGATTCAGCCTGCATTGGCTCAGTGATTAATCCAACAGTCATGGTTGGTAGACCAGACTCATCTTTAACGATCTTGGCAAATGGAACCTGGTAATTCGGGCCAATAGCAATTTTTTGCTTTGGTGATATACCGCCAGAAGAAATATGTAGAAAATCACAACCTAATGGCTTCAGGCGTTTTGCAAACTCTGCAGTCTCATCGGGTGTCCAGCCTCCCTCAATCCAGTCACTTGCCGAGATTCGTATGCCTAATACACCCGTATACGCCTTTCGGACTGCACCAAATAATTCCAGCGGAAAACGAATACGGTTTTCAAATGACCCGCCGTAATGATCTGTGCGTTGATTAGCAATTGGAGATAAAAATTGATGCAATAAGTAACCGTGCGCACCATGCAACTCAATGCCATCAACACCAACTCGGTCAGCGCGTTGAGCTGCGACAACAAACGCATCAATCAGCTCGCTGAGTTCCTGGGTAGAAAGCTCGTGCGGAAGCCGCTCACCATCCAGTTGCGGAATGGCGGATGGGGCCAAAGTCTCCCAACCCCCTTGACCTACTGAAAGAAGCTGTCCGCCATCCCAAGGCGTTGCGCTGGACGCCTTCCGGCCTGCATGAGCTAGCTGAATAAATACTGGCGTAGCTGGCGCCAGTTTTCTAGCGCGACTTAATTTATCTTTTAAGGCTGCCTCCGTTCTATCGTCCCATAGTCCTAGGCATGCTGGTGTAATACGCGCCTCCGGTGTAACTCCAGTGGCCTCAATTATGAATAAGGCAGCCCCGCTATTTAACAAGTTCCCCCAATGCATAAGATGCCAATCGGTAGCCTCACCATTTATAGCTGAATATTGGCACATTGGCGCAACCACAATGCGATTTTCGAGCTTTAGTGGGCCACGTGGAGAGCCAAGGGTGTAATTTGAGAAAAGAAGGCTCATGGCTGTCTAAAGCTCCAAATATGAGATGAAAATACTAAATTTGTCGTAAAGGGATAAAATAATTAGAAACAAGAATAAACGAGACAGAAAAGTCCTGCAGGCCATCAGCCTGGATGACTTTTTTACCCCAAAAACTGAATAAATTACATAAGATGACTATGAATGCACCGCAAGCCTTTGAATCAAAAGAAGATATTGGCCACTATGTAGGTGGCTCCGTTGTTAATCCAAAAGATGGTCGTTTTTCAGACGTCTATAACCCTGCTAAAGGGGCTGTTGCACGCAGAGTTGCTTTAGCCAGTCGCAAGGAAGTAGATGCTGCTGTCACTATTGCTCAAAAGGCATTTGAAAGCTGGAGTCAAACTAGCCCCCTTAGGCGTGCACGCATTCTTTTTAAATATCTTGAATTACTCAATGCCAATCGTGACGAATTAGCAGCCATGATTACCGCTGAGCACGGTAAAGTTTTTACCGATGCACAAGGTGAAGTGACTCGCGGTATTGAAATTTTAGAATTTGCAACAGGCATTCCCGAGCTTCTCAAGGGTGATTACACCGAACAAGTTTCGACCGATATTGATAACTGGGTAATGCGCCAGCCCTTAGGCGTTGTTGCTGGCATTACCCCATTTAACTTTCCTGTCATGGTGCCAATGTGGATGTTCCCGATGGCGATCGCCTGCGGAAATACATTCATCTTAAAGCCTAGCCCAACAGATCCTTCTGCTTCTTTATTTATGGCTAAGCTTCTCAAGGAAGCCGGACTCCCAGATGGAGTATTTAACGTTGTCCAGGGGGACAAAGAGGCGGTTGATGCTTTGATCGAGAACCCAGATGTAAAAGCAATAAGCTTTGTTGGTTCAACCCCAATCGCAAACTATATTTATGAGCGCTGCGCTCACTTTGGCAAACGTTCTCAGGCGCTTGGTGGCGCTAAGAACCATATGGTCATCATGCCTGATGCTGATATAGATAAAGCAATTGATGCCTTGGTTGGCGCTGCTTATGGCTCTGCTGGAGAGCGTTGTATGGCAATTTCAGTAGCAGTACTCGTTGGCGATGTAGCTGAGAAAATCATGCCAAAATTGATTGAGCGCACTAAAACACTCAAAGTCAAAAACGGCATGGAGTTAGACGCTGAGATGGGCCCTATTGTTACCAAAGCAGCTCTTGATCGCATTACTGGTTATATTGAAAGTGGCGTAGCTTCTGGCGCAAAACTATTGGTGGATGGCCGCGGCTTCAAAGTACCCGGCAACGAAAACGGCTACTTCCTAGGTGGAACATTATTTGACAACGTTACGCCAAATATGAAGATTTATCTCGAAGAAATCTTTGGTCCAGTACTATCCTGTGTGCGTGTAGCCAACTTCACCGAGGCACTGAATCTCGTAAATGCTTGTGAGTTTGGCAATGGAGTTGCTTGCTTTACCAGTGACGGCAATATCGCACGTGAATTCGCCCGTCGAGTTCAGGTTGGAATGGTGGGCATTAATGTACCAATCCCAGTTCCAATGGCTTGGCATGGATTTGGTGGCTGGAAAAAATCCCTCTTTGGCGATATGCATGCATACGGCAAGGAAGGTGTCCGCTTTTATACCAAGCAAAAGAGCGTGATGCAACGCTGGCCCGAGAGCATAGCAAAAGGTGCCGAGTTTGTGATGCCTACCTCGAAATAAGGCGGGGTATTTAAGTCATTGAACTAAATGACATAGAAAAATGGCGATCCTGGGATCGCCATTGTTATTTTATGAGCACAGAAATTATTGCAAAGTATTTTTGAATGCGGGAATGATCGGTACAGCCAACACCTCTATTCCCTCTTCTCGAAGAGACTCAGCCTCATCTAAAGTGGTTTGTCCACGAATGCTGCGCTCGGGAGCTTCTTTATAGTGAATCTTCCTAGCCTCTTCGGCAAACGCAGTACCAACATCCTCTGACTTACCCATAAGCTCACGCATCCCCTTTAAAAAGGCGGCTTGAACTTGAGCTTCCAACTGGGAATGGTCATTACCCGTTAATGCAACTACTTCACCAGGCGTGGCGGCAGTAGCATCCTCAGATACATTAACTAAAGCGGTGGAGGATTTTGCAATATGCGGGGCTGATGGCATGCGGGTAACTTCCACGCTGTCACAAACAGGACAGGCAAGCATTCCCTTCTCTTGCTGAGCAAGACAATCTTCTTCTGAAGCGAACCAACCTTCAAAACGATGATCCAATGGGCAAGCGAGGTTATAAACTTTCATAGGGACTAAATGGGGGCAAAAATACCAAAATCAATACCCCTCATTTTATAGGAATTAAAGTCCGTTATTAAATCGCCTCGGGAAGAGCCTGGGGTTTAATTAACCCTCGCCTATAGCGATCCAGCCAATATGCTGAAATAGTGGTTTTAACGTCAGTAATCTCGCCTGACTCGATCCAATGAAGTAGCTGCTGCAATGGAGCTGCAAATACATCTAAAAATTCCTCTGAATCTAATCGACTTTTGCCAGGAATCAAGCCTTCTGCCAAATAAATATCGATAAATTCAGTGGAATATGAGATGACAGGATGAATTCGTCTAATATAGCTCCACTTTTTTGCGGTATACCCAGTCTCTTCCTCTAGCTCGCGTTGTGCACACAGTAAATGACCCTCACCAGCCTCAAGCTTCCCTGCAGGAATTTCTATGCAGGCTTTAGCAATGGGATATCGATATTGGCGTTCTAACAAAATTCTACCGTCATCTAGGATTGCTACAACTGCCACAGCGCCTGGATGAGTTAAGTACTCACGCAAAGCAGTCTTACCATCAGGTAATCTCACTTGATCGCGCTTCATATTTAAAAAGATGCCGCCATAGACATCCTCACCATCAATCCGATCTTCACGCAAATGCTTATCGTCGGGAGGCAAGTTTTCAAATGATTTTTCAGTCATATCCAATAATTTGCGTAATTGATGCAATTAGTTAATAGCGCTTAATGCAGCACCAAGAGCATAACAACAATCCATGACACGACTATGTAATTTATGAAACAAAAATAAAGGCCCCAAAAGGAGCCTTTAGATTTAAGAATCACCTTGCTTACGAACCCAATAATGTTCGGCGCATTGCATCTAAACAAATACTCATTAGACTTGCTGGAATGATGCCAATTACCAATACTAAAATGGTATTCAAACTCAATACTCCCTTGGCAAATCCGGAACCAGAAACGCCATGATCATGAGCCGGCTCATCGAAATACATGACCTTAACAACTCTGAGGTAATAGAATGCGCCAATCAAGGATGCAATCACGGCGATGATTGCCAAGAAAGTGTGTTCAGCATCTACTAAAGCCTCTAAAACACCTAATTTTGCCGCAAAGCCAACCGTTGGCGGGATACCCGCTAGTGAAAACATCATTACCAGACCAATAAAGGCAAACCAAGGATGCTGTTTATTTAATCCCTTGAGGCCCTCCAATGTTTCGCAATCGTAACCCTTGCGAGATAGCAACATCAAAAGACCGAAGGTTCCTAAAGTTGTTAGGACATAAGTAATGACATAAAACATAGATGCACTAAACGCATGGTCATCAAAGACCGAGAGCATACCAAGCAGGACAAAGCCCATTTGCGCAATCGCAGAGTAAGCCAACATGCGTTTCACATTAGTTTGCGCAATCGCAGTAATGTTACCCACAATTAAAGAAAGAATCGCCAGCAAGACCAGCATAGGCTGCCAATCACCCATTAATGGTAATAAAGTGTTTACCAGCAATCTAAATAGCAAGGCAAAAGCAGCTAACTTAGGCGCAGCTGCAATCATCAGCGTAACGGCTGTTGGTGCACCTTGATATACATCTGGTACCCACATATGAAATGGCACCACGCCAAGCTTGAATGCTAAGCCAGCGACAATAAAGACCAAGCCAAATGCCATTACCAAATGATTGATACGTGGGTCTGCTACCGTCTTAAATATCTCTATGAGGTCCAAAGAACCGGTTACACCATAGAGCATCGACATGCCATATAACAAGAAACCAGATGCAAGAGCACCCAAGATGAAGTACTTAATACCCGCCTCTACGCTCTTCTCACTTGTATGACGCATTGCCACCAACGCATACATTGGCAATGCCATCAACTCTAAACCAAGATACAGAGTCAATAAATTTGCGCCTGAAATCAATACAAACTGACCTAACAAGGCTAATAAAACCAAGACAATAAAGTCCGGACGGAATAAAGCGCGATCAGTTAGATACTGTTTAGAGTAAATTAAGCTCACAAATACTGCTGCGCATGAACATGCTTTTAGAAGATTTGATAACGAATCTGACTGGAACAATCCATTCATCGCCACCAGGGAAACCTCATTTAAACGGCCAATGAAGGCTAGAAAGAGATAGGCCAGGAGGATTAATGAGAAAAAGTAGACAAAACCTACACCACGGGGAGTATGAAAAATATCTTGCTCTACCCCTGGTACAGACTTCACATTTTCGCGCACATAAACACTTGCTACAAGCAGTATGCAGGTAGCAAGTAGTAAAACGAGTTCCGGCAGGACGGCGTATAGATCGAATGCTTGCATTTGCTTTACTCAGAGTTTGCTAACAGCAACGTGCTGCAGCAGATTAATTACAGCTGGATGAATAATGTCTGTAAATGGCTTTGGATAAACACCCATACCAATAACGCAAATGGTTAATACAGCCATCATGAAATATTCGCGCGCATTAAGATCTTTTAATTCTTCAACGTGCGCATTATGAATGGCGCCAAAGAAGACGCGCTTTACCATCCACAAGGAATACGCAGCACCTAAGATCAACGCAGTAGCCGCCAAGATGCCAATCACAAAGTCATAATCTACGGCAGCCAATATCACCATAAATTCACCGACGAAACCTGAGGTAGCTGGTAATCCGCAATTTGCCATCGCCATCAGAACAGCAAAAGCAGTAAATGCTGGCATGCGATGCACTACGCCACCGTAATCGGCAATTTGACGAGTATGCATGCGGTCGTAGAGCACGCCGATTGATAGGAACATTGCCCCTGCCACGAATCCATGCGAAATCATTTGCACAATACCGCCCTCTATGCCTAGTGGACTAAAGAGGAAGAAGCCAAGGGTGACAAAGCCCATGTGGGCCACTGAAGAATAGGCCACTAGCTTTTTCATGTCCTTTTGCACCAAGGCAACTGCACCAACATAAATGACAGCAACTAGTGATAGGAAAATAACAAATGGGGCTAAATACTGACTTGCATCAGGCGCGATAGGCAATGAGAATCGCAAGAATCCGTATGCACCAAGCTTCAACATAATCGCTGCCAACACGACTGAACCACCAGTTGGCGCTTCAACGTGTACGTCTGGCAACCATGTGTGCAAAGGCCACATTGGTACCTTGACCGCAAAAGCCATAAAGAATGCTGCAAATAACAAGATTTGCTCAACAATATCAAGTCGAGCATTTTGCCAAGCCAAGATATCGAATGTATTGGTGACGTTATAGAGATACAACATCGCGACCAAAGTCAGCAAAGAGCCAAGCAAGGTATACAAAAAGAACTTAAAGGCTGCATAGATACGGTTATGCCCGCCCCATACGCCGATGATGATGTACATCGGAATGAGTGTTGCCTCGAAGAATACGTAAAACAACAATGCATCAAGTGCAGCAAATACGCCAATCATTAATCCAGACAGGATCATGAAAGATGCCATATATTGAGATACCTTGGTATCAATCACCTCCCAAGCAGCAATCACCACAAAAATATTGATGAATGCAGTTAATACGATGAACCATACCGAGATACCATCAATACCCAAGTAGTAGTTAATGTCGTAACGAGGAATCCAGCTAATTTTTTCTACAAACTGCATGCCTGAATTAGCGGTGTCAAAACTAATAATTAATGGAAGAGTCGCAATAAAACCAATAATTGATCCAACCAGTGCTAACCAGCGCACTCCAGCAGAAGGCTTTTCAGACCCATAAAACAAAATAATGAGTCCAAAAATAATTGGGGTCCAGATAGCGTAAGAAAGAGTCATAGTGGCTACTTAAATAACAAAGGCCTAACGAACAAAAGGCAGGTAAGCATATAAAACCCAAGCAAGCAATACCGCCAAGCCCGCAATCATTGCGAAGGCGTAGTGATACACATAACCGGATTGCAAATGACGAATCACTCCAGCAAAGCGCCCTACTGTATGGGCGCTTCCGTTAACTAGGAAACCATCTATCACTTTCTGATCTCCACGATGCCAAAGAATTCCGCCAATCCAAATAAGGCCCTTGGCAAATACCGCCTGATTTAAATCATCGAGGTAGTACTTGTTATCAAATAATTTTTTGATAGGTGCAAACGTCTGCGCAAACTTAGTAGGTAAGCCAGGAGCCCATAAATAGCCAATGGCAGCAGTCAAGACACCCAATACAACCAACCCCAGGACTGGAGAACTAAATGCATGTATCGCCATTGCGACTGGCCCATGGAATTCTTCTGCGAGCTCCTTCATTACTGGATGACGAGCAAGGTCAATAAAAATTGAATCGCCAAAATAGGTACCAAACAGCAGCGGAGTAATGGTGTAGAAGCCAATGATCACAGATGGAATTGCCAACAAAATCAGTGGCAAGGTAACAACCAGCGGTGACTCATGAGGTTTCTCACCTGGAGCTAAGACGTGGTGCGCGTGGTCATCACCCTGCTCTGCATGATCATGATGATGATCATGAGGATCTGCATGACCCCAGCGAGCCTTTCCATGAAAAACCCAGAAGTAGAGGCGGAATGAATACAAAGCCGTAACAAATACGCTAGCCATCACCGCAAAGTATGCAAAACCAGATCCAGGAATGTGGCTTGCTGCTACCGCTTCAATAATCGAGTCTTTTGAATAAAAGCCTGAGAAGAATGGCGTGCCAATTAAGGCGAGATTACCGAGCAACATCATGAGACAAGTAATTGGCATGTATTTCCAGAGACCACCCATCTTGCGCATGTCCTGCTCATGATGCATACCCAGAATGACGCTACCTGCAGCAAGGAATAGCAACGCCTTAAAGAATGCGTGGGTCATCAAATGGAAAATAGCAACTGGGTAAGCAGATACACCAAGTGCAACTGTCATGTAGCCCAACTGGGAAAGCGTGGAATACGCAACAACACGCTTGATGTCGTTCTGTACGATTCCCAAGAATCCCATAAACAGTGCAGTGATAGAGCCAATGACTAAGATGAAGCTCAGAGCAACATCCGAAAGCTCAAACAGCGGTGACATACGGGACACCATAAAGATGCCAGCAGTAACCATGGTTGCCGCGTGAATCAACGCAGAAATGGGTGTTGGACCTTCCATAGAGTCTGGGAGCCAGACATGCAATGGGAACTGCGCAGACTTACCCATCGCACCAATAAATAAGCAGATACATGCAACCGTTAAGAGATTCCAGCCAGTACCTGGCAATGTTTGTGCTGCTAATGCCGTATTTTGCGAAAAGATAACGTCATACTGCATAGAGCCCGTACTCGCCAGCAACAACCCAATTCCCAAAATAAATCCAAAGTCACCTACGCGGTTAACCAGGAAGGCTTTCATATTGGCAAAGACGGCGGACTGACGCTCGAAGTAAAAACCAATCAATAAATAGGAAACAACGCCCACCGCTTCCCAGCCAAAGAATAGTTGTAACAAATTGTTACTCATCACCAACATGAGCATGGCGAAAGTAAACAAAGAGATATAGGAGAAGAAACGGTTGTAACCCTCTTCACCATGCATGTAACCAATTGTGTAAATGTGTACCATTAAGGACACAAAAGTGACAACGCACATCATGGTTGCGGTCAATGGATCAATCAAAAACCCAATATCTAAATTAAGCTCTCCTAATTGCATCCAGCGATACACAGTACCATTAAAGTAGAAGCCATCCATCACCTGGGCCAAAACATTGCATGACAAGGCAAATGCTATTGCAACACCCAAAATAGTTACAAATTGGCATGCTCCATGACCAATTCGGCTACCGCCTAATTTGGTACCAAAGAAACCGGCAATGATGGAGCCAAATAATGGCGCCAATGGAATTGCGCAGAGAACAGGAATAGTTAAGGTTAATTGCATGACTAGCCTTTAAGGTGGCCTAGGTCTTCGGCATTGATTGTGTCAACCTTACGGAAGAGCACAACTAAGATTGCCAAGCCAATTGCCGCTTCAGCGGCAGCCACAGTCAAAATAAAGAATACAAATACTTGACCAGCCATATCACCAAGATAATGAGAGAAGGCTACAAAGTTCATATTGACTGATAGCAACATCAGTTCAATTGCCATTAATAAAACGATGACATTCTTGCGATTTAAGAAAATGCCAATCACACTGGTGGCGAAAAGAATGGCGCTAAGCACGAGATAGTGAGCCAGAGTGATAGTCATTTCTTTTCTCCTCTAGCATCTTGCTTGGCATTGATATCTGCGCTCATCTTAACAATTTTCATGCGCTCTGCAGCCACAACATTCACTTGATCATGAATACTTTGTGATTTTGAATCCTTGCGATTGCGCAATGTAAGAGCAACAGCAGCAATAATAGCTACCAGCAGAATCACACCGGCAACCTCAAATGCATAAACATAATCACCAAATATCAACATACCCAATGATTGAGTATTGCTTGCCATCACTTCCTCTGGCATTAGCTGAACTGGAGCATTAGTGCCTATAAAGCTTCTGATAATCACAATAGACAACTCAAGAACAATCACCGCACCCATCAAGAATGCAATCGGAAGAAACTTTTTAAAGTCACGGCGTAAATGTTCCAAATCAAGATCTAACATCATGACAACGAACAAGAATAGAACCATTACGGCTCCAACATAAACCAGAATCAATGCCAAGCTCAAGAATTCGGCCTTAAGTAGCATCCAAATGCCCGATGCACAGAAGAATGCAAGAACCAAAAATAAGGCTGCATGAACTGGATTGCGGGCAGTAATCACGCGCAATGCAGAAACTACCAGTAAGCCAGCGAATCCGTAAAAAAATACGGCAAATAAAGTGGATGGATCGAATGTCATAGTATCTTTTGCTCGATTCGATTAACGATAAGGCGCATCGATAGCGCGGTTAGCGGCAATATCTTTTTCATACTTATCGCCTACAGCCAAAAGCATCTCTTTTGTGAAGTACAAATCACCGCGTTTATCACCAAAATATTCAAAGATATTGGTCTCAACAATAGCGTCTACCGGGCAAGCCTCTTCACAGAATCCACAAAAAATACACTTAGTTAGATCGATGTCATAGCGAGTAGTACGGCGGGTTCCATCATCCCGCTCCGCCGTCTCAATCGTAATTGCATAAGCTGGGCAAACTGCCTCACACAATTTACAACCGATGCAACGCTCTTCTCCATTTTCGTAGCGGCGTAAAGCATGCAAACCACGGAAACGATTAGACAATGGGGTCTTTTCATCTGGGTATTGAACGGTAATTTTTGGTTTAAAGAGATAACGACCGGTAATCGACATACCAGTCAGGATGTCTTTCAACATCAAGCTATCGAGGAATTGGGAAATTTTCTTAAACATGATTGATCAACTTATTTCCAAATATTCCATGGAGACACAACCCATGCACCGATAACCACCACCCAGAATACTGAGATAGGAATGAAGATCTTCCAGCCCAAACGCATAATTTGGTCATAACGGTAGCGTGGCAATGTAGCGCGCAACCAAATAACACAAGACAACAAGAAGAAAGTTTTGCCAAACAGCCAGAAGAATCCTGGAATATCACGCAAAATTGGTAAATCAACAATTGGCAACCATCCGCCCAAGAACATAATAGATGCAACAGCTGCAATCAAAATCATGTTGGCATATTCGGCCAGGAAGAACATAGCAAATGACATACCGGAGTACTCAACCATATGCCCTGCCACAATTTCTGATTCACCCTCAACCACGTCAAATGGATGACGGTTAGTTTCAGCTACACCCGAAATGAAGTAGATCAAAAACATGGGTAGCAATGGCAACCAATTCCATGACAAGAAATTAAGACCCATTTGAGCAAAGTAACCATGCTCTTGAGATTCCACAATGGCGCTTAAATTTAAAGAGCCAGATGTCAGCAACACAGTCACTAATGCAAAGCCCATGGCAATTTCATAAGAAATCATCTGTGCTGATGCACGCATTGCACCTAAAAATGGGTACTTCGAGTTAGAAGACCAACCCGCCAGGATAACCCCGTATACGCCAATAGACGATATAGCCATGATGTAGAGAAGCCCGGCATTGACATCAGCCAACATCATCTTCGCCTGGAATGGGATTACCGCCCAAGCCGCGAATGCTGGTGCAATCACCATCACTGGTGCAATGAAATACAAAACTTTACTTGCTTGAGTAGGAGCAATAATCTCCTTCATCAATAGTTTTAATGCGTCAGCAATTGGCTGCAATAAGCCCAATGGACCTACGCGATTGGGGCCAAGACGAATATGCATCCAACCTATTAATTTACGCTCCCACAAGGTTAGATACGCTACACATCCAAACATTGGTAGAACAATAATGACAATACGAACCAAAGCCCAAACTAAGGGCCATAATGACCCAAAAATAGCTTCACCTTGGCTTGTAACGAGGTCTAAGAAATTTTCCATCTCGTTCCTTATGCCTTAGTTACGGTTACAGGACCAAACATAGATCCCAATTTAGAGCCAGCGGCAGTACCTGACGAAACTCGAACAGTATTTGTGGCCAAGCTCGCCTCTAGTATTGCTGGCATATCAACGGAAACACTTCCCTGTGTCACACGCACAGCGTCACCTTCTTTTAAACCCAAATCAGCAAATAATTTCTGGCTTAAGCCGGCTTGATTGCCACGTTTAGCATCTCTAGTTAACTGCAAAGCAGAAGCACGGCGAACAATTAAGTCAGCAGCATAAATATTGACGTCAGCTAAACGCTCTAACCCAGTGCTTGGTTGGGTAGTTGCAGAAATGGAATTGCTAGAACTTTGATTGTTTAAGCGAGTGCAATAGTTATCGCCCAATGCTTCTCCTAGCACTTCTTCGGGTAAGTTATAGAGGAAGCCATCAAGATTCAACAAGCCACCAAGCACTCGCAATACCTTCCAAGCAGGACGTGAATCACCTAGTGGTTTTACAGAAGGCTGAATTGTTTGCGCTCTACCTTCAGCATTAATAAATGTAGAAACCGTTTCAGTAAATGGAGTAATTGGCAAAATAACATCCGCCAACTCTAATAAGTCCGTAGATTTGAATGGACTCAATGCAATGACAGTGCTTGCCTTAGCCAATGTAGCTCGAGCCTGAACAGGGTTAGGCAAATCTGCATCCGGTTCGATATTCATCAACAACACTGCGCGTCGTTCGCCTGACAATACAGACTCAACACCAACCCCATTTGCATTTACCAATGAAGCACCAACTGCATTACCACCCTCAGGTAAGAAACCTAAAGTAGCACCAGTCTGGGTAGCGATAAATTGTGCAAGCACATGCAGATCCGATGATTGTGGATGCGCCACTGCTGCTGAGCCAAGCAATACAGCAGTAGTTGTTCCAGACAACAAGCCGTCAGCGATTTTTTGTGCAGTGGCTGAAACAGTTACTGAAGGTGTTCCAGCAGGTACTGAGGCGGATTTTGCTTTTGCTACAGCCTGCGCAACCTCAGCCAATGCATTTAACCAAGCGCTTGGGGCAACAGCAACATTTGTAGTCGGAATTAACCAGTCATCGCCACCTGCATCAATACGTGAAACCTGCAATCCGCGTTTAGCAGCAGTACGTAAACGGGCAGCAATAATTGGTTGATCTTTGCGCAAGAAACTGCCGATGATTAGTGCGCGATCCAGTTCACTTAACTTTGTAACCGGCATGCCTAACCATGGAGCTATTGCAGCACCAGAGATATTGGTTTGACGAAGACGAGTTTCAACTTGGTTTGAACCTAATCCACGAATAATCTTTTGCAAAAGATGTAATTCTTCTGTGCTGGAAATTGGATGTGCTAGAGCACCAATTGATTGAGCACCACTCTCAGAAGAAATAGTCCGTAAAGAATGAGCTACATAGTCCAACGCAGATTGCCAGTCAGTTTCAAGCCACTGACCGCCCTGCTTCACCATTGGTGTTGTTACGCGATCAGCGCTATTGAGGCCTTCATAAGCAAAACGATCGCGGTCACTAATCCAGCATTCGTTGATCGCTTCATTTTCTAAGGCGACCACGCGCATTACTTTGTTATTTTTGGTCTGAACAGTAGTGTTTGCGCCGAGGCTATCGTGCGGACTTACAGAACGCTTGCGACCTAATTCCCAGGTACGAGCCTCATAACGGAACGGCTTGCTAGTTAACGCGCCAACAGGACATAAATCAATCATGTTTCCAGAAAGCTCTGAATCTACTGTTTGACCAACGAATGTCGTGATCTCAGAGTGCTCGCCACGGTTAATCATGCCGAGCTCCATTACTCCGGCTACCTCTTGACCAAAACGTACACAGCGCGTGCAATGGATACAGCGACTCATCTCTTGCATAGAGATAAGCGGGCCAACATTTTTATGAAACACCACACGCTTTTCTTCTTCATAGCGTGAATTTGATTTACCGTAACCAACTGCTAAATCTTGTAATTGACATTCACCGCCTTGGTCGCAAATTGGGCAATCCAAGGGGTGGTTAATTAGCAAGAATTCCATCACTGATCGCTGGGCCTCTACAGCCTTAGCGGAGTGTGTAAATACCTTCATGCCTTGAGTCACTGGTGTAGCACAAGCAGGTAATGGTTTTGGCGCTTTCTCAACCTCTACCAAGCACATACGGCAGTTAGCGGCTATTGATAATTTCTTGTGATAGCAGAAATGCGGTACGTATGTTCCAAGCTTATTCGCGGCGTGCATCACCATCGAACCCTGCGGAACTTCTACCGTCTTGCCATCTAATTCGATTTCAACCATGCTCACTTTTAGGCGTCCCGTACTCAATAACTTATAAAGGTTTCGCAGAATCTAAGCAGCGCTTATGTTCTACGTGATACGCAAATTCATCCATGTAATGCTTCAACATGCCACGTACTGGCATAGCAGCTGCATCACCTAATGCGCAAATCGTGCGGCCCTGAATATTGGCAGCAACATCATTCAGCAAATCTAAATCCTCTGGTTTTCCTTGACCATGTTCAATGCGATGAACAATACGCCATAGCCATCCAGTACCTTCGCGACATGGCGTGCATTGACCACATGATTCTTCATGATAGAAATATGACAAGCGCTCCAATGCGCGCACCATACAACGCGTCTCATTCATCACAATCACAGCACCTGATCCCAACATCGAACCAGCTTTAGCGATGCTGTCGTAATCCATTGTCAGATCCATCATTTGCGCGCCAGGAATGACTGGGGCAGACGAACCGCCTGGAATAACAGCTTTTATCAACTTGCCATCACGCATGCCACCTGCTAACTTCAAGAGTTCGGAAAATGGTGTGCCCAATGGAATTTCATAATTACCAGGATGAGCTACGTCACCAGATACAGAGAAAATCTTTGTGCCGCCATTGTTAGGCTTACCAAGTTCTAAATAAGCTTGACCGCCAATTGCCAAAATGAATGGCACAGCAGCAAACGTCTCAGTATTGTTAATCGTTGTTGGCTTGCCGTACAGACCGAAGCTTGCTGGGAATGGTGGCTTAAAGCGTGGCTGACCTTTTTTACCTTCTAAAGATTCAAGCAACGCAGTCTCTTCACCACAAATGTATGCACCCCAACCTGGAGCAGCATGCAATTGGAAAGAGAAATCACTACCTAAAATTTTGTCGCCCAAATAACCTGCAGCACGAGCTTCTTCCAAGGCTTCCTCGAAGCGCGAATACACTTCCCAGATTTCGCCATGGATGTAGTTGTAACCAGCGCTAATACCCATGGTGTACGCACCAATAATCATGCCTTCGATGAGAGCATGTGGGTTGTAACGCATGATGTCGCGGTCTTTAAATGTACCCGGCTCACCTTCGTCACTATTGCAGACCAAATACTTTTGACCTGGGAACTGACGAGGCATGAAACTCCACTTCAATCCAGTTGGGAAGCCAGCGCCTCCACGACCACGTAATGAGGAAGCCTTTAATTCAGCAATGATGGCATCCGGCGCCACCTTGTCATTAATTAAACGACGTAACTGTTGATAGCCACCACGGCTTTCATAATCTTTTAAACGCCAGTTATTGCCATTCAATCCTGCAAGGATGAGAGGCTTAATGTGACGATCGTGCAAGCTGGTCATGCTGCTTTCCCTTCTGCACGGAGTTCATTCAAAAGAGCATCAATTTTTTCTTTGCTCATAAAGCTGCACATGCGCTTGTCATTCACCAACATCACAGGTGAATCACCGCATGCACCCATGCACTCACCCTCTTTCAAGGTAAATGTGCCGCAAGGCGTAGTTTCATTAAAGCCAATACCCAAGGTCTCTTTTAGATAGGTAGCTGCTGTTTCGCCATGCGTTAACTGGCAAGGCAAGTTTGTGCAAATGACTAATTTGTACTTGCCAATTGGTTTGGTGTTGTACATATTGTAGAAAGTAGCCACTTCTTCTACGGCAATAGTTGGCATTTCTAAAATTTGAGCAACGGTGGCAATCACCTCTGGCGATACCCAGCCCACTTCAGTCTGGGCGGCAATCAAAGAAGCCATTACGGCAGACTGCTTTTGCTCTGGCGGATATTTCGCAACATTGCGCGCAATGTCTGCCAGCGTTTTATCGGATAGTTGAAGCGTTGTAGTCATTAAATAATCCTTGGCACGCCAATTAGCGGTCAATCTCCCCGAACACAATATCCTGCGTACCGATAATGGTTACAGCGTCAGCCAACATGTGGCCACGAGACATTTCGTCCATCGCCGATAAATGCACAAATCCTGGAGCACGAATCTTCATACGATATGGTTTATTGGCGCCATCAGAAATCAAATAGATGCCAAACTCACCTTTTGGATGCTCAACAGCGGAGTAAGCCTCACCATCTGGAACGTGAATACCTTCAGTGAATAGCTTGAAATGGTGAATCAACTCTTCCATATTGGTTTTCATATCCACGCGCTTAGGTGGAGAAACCTTATGGTTATCGCTCATCACAGGACCAGGGTTTGCTTTTAACCAAGCAACGCATTGTTTAATGATGCGATTAGATTGACGCATTTCTTCCATGCGAACTAAATAACGATCGTAAGAATCGCCATTCACACCAACTGGAATATCAAAGTCGAGGCGATCATAAACCTCATATGGTTGCTTCTTACGCAAATCCCACTCAATACCAGAGCCACGCAACATCGGGCCAGTAAAGCCCATCTGCAATGCACGCTCTGGGGATACGACTCCAATATTAACCAAGCGTTGTTTCCAGATACGATTATCTGTCAGAAGGTTGCAATACTCATCTACGTTTGCATCGAAACCATTGCTAAATTGTTCGATGAAATCAAGCAATGTGCCGCTACGGTTTTCATTCAAACGTTTTAATGCTGATGCACTTCGAATCTTTGACTTGCTGTATTGAGCCATTTGATCTGGCAGATCACGGTATACACCACCCGGACGATAGTAAGCAGCATGCATACGCGCACCTGATACTGCCTCATACATATCAAAAATATCTTCACGATCACGGAACGCATACAAGAACACCGCCATCGCGCCAACGTCTAATCCGTGGCAACCAATCCATAGCAAGTGATTTAACAAGCGTGTTAGCTCGTCATACATGACGCGAATATATTGAGCACGAAGTGGAACATCTACTTGAAGCAATTTTTCAATTGCCATGACATAAGCATGCTCATTTGACATCATTGATACATAGTCCAAACGATCCATATATGGAACGTTCTGAATCCAGGTACGTGTCTCAGCTAGTTTTTCAGTGGCGCGATGTAACAACCCAATATGCGGATCAGCACGTTGAATCACCTCACCATCAAGCTCAAGTACAAGACGTAAAACACCGTGAGCTGCAGGATGCTGAGGTCCAAAATTGAGGGTGTAATTCTTAATCTGTGCCATGGCTTAAGCTTGACCTCCATACTGCTCTTCACGAACTATTCGCGGAGTAATCTCGCGTGCTTCGATAGTTACTGGCTGATAAACCACACGCTTCAACTCAGGGTCATAACGCATTTCTACATTACCGCTAATTGGGAAATCTTTTCTAAAGGGATGACCGATAAAGCCGTAGTCAGTCAAAATGCGACGCAGATCTTCATGACCTTCAAAAATAATTCCATAAAGGTCAAATGCTTCGCGTTCGAACCAATTCGCAGAGTTCCAAACAGGAGTAACAGAAGCAACTAATGGATAGCTATCATCTGGAGCAAACACGCGTACACGCAAACGCCAGTTGTGCTCTATTGACAATAAGTGACTAACAACACCAAAGCGTTGGCCACTCCAAGCGCCATCACGATAGTCTTGGTAATCAACACCACATAAATCAATCAATTGCTCAAAAGCTAGAGACGGATCATCACGAAGCATTAATGCAGACTCAAAATAAGTATCTGCTTTTACGGTAACAGTCACTTCGCCAAGCGCAACCTCAACAGACTGAATACGTTGTCCTAAAACTTTTTCTAGGTTGGCGACTAATTGAACCAAACGATCTGACATGGTTTATGCCTTCCGTGCGATGGTACTGGTACGAGTGATCTTGGATTGCAACTGAATGATTCCGTAGATCAACGCTTCTGCTGTTGGAGGGCAACCAGGAACATAAATGTCGACTGGAACAATGCGATCACATCCCCGAACAACTGAATAAGAGTTATGGTAGTAACCGCCACCATTCGCACATGAACCCATAGAAATTACCCAGCGCGGCTCAGGCATTTGGTCATAGACCTTGCGTAAAGCAGGTGCCATTTTGTTACACAAGGTGCCAGCAACAATCATGAGATCTGATTGACGTGGTGATGGACGGAACACTACGCCAAAACGGTCTAAGTCATAGCGGGAAGCGCCGGCATGCATCATCTCTACAGCACAACAAGCAAGACCAAAGGTCATTGGCCATAAAGAACCATTACGGGTCCAGTTAATCAGCTGATCAGCTGTAGTTGTTACGAAACCTTCTTTCAGAACGCCTTCTAATGCCATATCGATCACTCCCAGTCGAGAGCGCCCTTTTTCCAGATATATACAAATCCCACAATGAATTCCAATAGGAAGATCACCATAGAGGCGTAGCCAAACCAACCAAGATCACGTAATGCCACACCCCAAGGAAAGAGGAATGCAGTTTCAAGATCAAACAAAATAAACAGAATGGCAATGAGGTAATAGCGCACGTCGAATTTCATACGTGCATCTTCGAATGCTTCAAAACCGCACTCATATGGCGATAGTTTTTCAGCATCAGGCTTCGAAGGGGCCAGAATTTTTCCGAGGAACATGGGGACTAATCCGACCCCGATACCTACGAGGATAAATAGCAAAACAGGGAAGTAATTAGCGAGATTCAAAATGGTCCTGATTACGTCTAGTAAGCCTTAAAACAGCAAATTATTCATTATTCCACTTCACGCTCTATTGATTTAGAGCAAAAACCCTTACAGATACAGCTTTTTTGGTGCCGACGGCGAGACTCGAACTCGCACAGCCTAAGCCACTACCCCCTCAAGATAGCGTGTCTACCAATTTCACCACGTCGGCATCTTGCAAAACCTATCAATTCTACTGCATTGCATCACTTCATACCCTCAAAAAGAGGCTAAAAAAGCAGCAAAAGACTACTGAATTACTTGGGAACAGCTGGCTTACTAGGGTCTTGAGGAGGAGCGGGAGGTGCTGCAGGGGTAGCAGCTGGAGCTACCGTACCTGAGAGAACACCCGGACTGACTTCCTTCTTATTTCCAAGCCAGGTAATACCAATAGTGCTGATAAAAAATACAGCAGCAAAGATGGCAGTTGTATGTGACAAGAAATTAGCCGATCCACTGGCGCCAAATAGACTGCCAGAAGCGCCTGAACCAAAGGCAGCGCCCATATCGGCACCTTTACCCTGCTGCAATAGGACCAAGAGAATGACAGCTAAGGCTGAAATTACCTGCAACACGATCAATAAAGTCTTAAACCATTCCACAATAATTCTCCAATAAAAAACTATGCTCTACAGATAGCTAAAAAATCTGATGCATTTAAAGATGCACCTCCAACCAATCCGCCATCAATATCTGGCATGGCAAACAACTCAACAGCATTGTCTGGTTTGACGCTGCCGCCATACAAAATTCCAACATGAGAAGCGACATCTTCATCAAATTCAGCCAAGCGAAGACGAATATGACGATGCATATCTTGGGCAATTTGTGCGCTAGCAACTTTGCCGGTGCCGATTGCCCAAACAGGCTCATATGCAATCAAGCAGTCTGCCAAACGATCTTGTAAGACATTAACTTGCTTGGCTACTTGCCCACAAACGACTTCCTCAGCCCTGCCAGAGTTACGTTCATCTAGAGTTTCGCCAACGCAAATGATGGGGGTCATACCGCTATCGAGAGCTTGCAAAGCTTTTGCTGCAATCACTTCATCTGTCTCATGATGCATTTGACGACGTTCAGAATGCCCAACAATGACGTAATGACAGCCTATTTCACTCAACATGTTTGCACTGGCCTCACCAGTGTAGGCACCAGAAGGTTGGGCAGATACATCTTGGGCGCCCAAACTTAAAAATGCAATCGAATACTCTTGAATTAATTTGCCACATTGCTGCAAATACGGAAATGGTGGACAAACTACAAATTTACGACCAGCAGGCATACCGCTTTCCATGCCGTGGGCAACTGTTTTCATCCAATCTTGATTGCCTGCAAGACTGCCATTCATTTTCCAGTTGCCAACAATGATAAGTGGACGCATAAGATTGACTTAGTTACTTAGACCGTTAAAACAATCTTGCCAACATGCTCTGAAGACTCCATCAAACGATGGGCGTCTGCAGCTTGCTCCAATGTAAACGTCTTATAAATGGCCGGCTTTAACTTACCAGCATTGAGCAAAGGCCAAACATTGTCATGCAACTGTTTGGTAATTTGCTTTTTAAATGAAACTGGACGTGGACGTAAAGTTGATCCTGTAATAGTAAGTCGGCGACGCAAAATCTGATTAGTACTTACTTCGGCTTTTGAGCCGCCTTGAATAGCAATGATGACAATACGACCATCATCAGCCAAGCAATCAATCTCACGTTGCACATAAGCGCCTGTAACCATATCTAGAATGACATTTACACCTTTGCCGTCTGTTGCTTTTTTAACTTCTTCAACAAAGTCTTGGGTTTTGTAATTGATCGCAAGATCAGCACCTAGCTTCAAACAAGCTGCGCACTTTTCATCTGTACCCGCGGTAACAAAAACTTGATGACCCAAAGATTTAGCTAACAGGATGGCTGTAACACCGATTCCACTTGAACCGCCCTGTACCAACAAAGTTTCACCAGCGGATAACTCACCGCGCATGAAGACATTACTCCAAACTGTGTAGAAAGTTTCAGGTAATGCGGCTGCTTCTTGATCGGTAAATCCAGTTGGATAAGGTAGGCATTGTGCAACCGGTGCGATACACAAGTCTGCATATCCACCACCCTGGACCAAGGCACAAACCTTATCGCCGACCTTAAGACCAAAAGCATTGTCAGCATGTGCTAAATCGCCACCAATAATTTCACCGGCAACTTCTAAACCAGGAATATCTGATGCACCAGCAGGTACTGGGTAATGCCCCTTACGTTGCAAAACATCCGGTCGATTGATGCCCGCAGCCAACACCTTGATTAAAACCTCGCCAGATCCTGTGTTTGGAACAGCAGGATCAGGACGAGTGGCTGACACCAACATGTCAGGCGCACCATACTCTTTAATCTCAATTACACGCATAAGAACCTTGCTAGTGAATTAGATTAAAACTTAAGCTGTCTCGCCAGATGGGGCAGGAGTTGTATCAGTTGCTCCAGCCAAAGGAGCGATTGAACCACCCTCATCTGCCATTGCAGCTTTGAGTGATAAACGCAAACGACCACGCTCATCAGCAGCAAGCAACTTCACTCGAACAATTTGACCTTCTTGCAAATAATCTTTCACTTCTTTTACACGCTCATTCGAAATCTCAGAGATGTGCAAGAGGCCGTCTTTACCAGGAAGAATATTTACTAATGCACCGAACTCAAGAAGCTTCACAACTGGGCCTTCATAGATCTTGCCTACTTCTGCTTCTGCAGTAATGCCTTCGATACGTGATTTAGCTTCTGCTAAACCATCGGCATTAGTAGAGGCAATAGTTACAGTGCCATCATCTTGAATATCGATGCTGCAACCAGTTTCCTTGGTCAAAGCCTGGATGGTTGCGCCACCTTTACCGATGACTTCACGAATCTTGTCTGGATGGATCTTAAATGAAACCATACGTGGAGCATGCGCAGACAATTCTGTGCGTACAGAGCCCATTGCTTCTTGCATCTTACTCAAGATATGCAAACGGCCTTCTTTAGCTTGAGCTAATGCAACCTGCATAATCTCTTTAGTAATACCTTGTACTTTGATATCCATCTGCAATGCAGTAATACCATTTGCTGTACCAGCAACCTTAAAGTCCATATCACCCAAGTGATCTTCGTCACCCAAGATATCAGTTAATACCGCAAAACGATTGCCGTCCAAAATCAAGCCCATTGCTACACCAGCAACATGCGCCTTGACTGGAACACCAGCATCCATCATGGCCAAGCAACCACCGCAGACAGAAGCCATAGATGAAGAACCATTTGACTCAGTAATTTCAGACACCACACGAATGCTGTATGCAAAGTCTTCTGGACTTGGCAAAACAGGGATCAATGCACGCTTTGCTAGACGACCATGACCGATTTCACGACGCTTAGGACTACCTACGCGACCAGTTTCACCTGTAGCAAATGGAGGCATGTTGTAGTGGAACATGAAGCGATCGCGGTATTCACCTTCGAGCGCATCAATAATTTGCTCATCACGCGCTGTACCCAAAGTAGCTACAACGAGAGCCTGTGTTTCACCACGAGTAAACAATGCTGAACCGTGAGTGCGTGGCAATACGCCATTACGAATTTCGATTGGACGAACGGTGCGTGTATCGCGACCATCAATACGTGGCTCGCCATTCAAAATCTGGCTACGAACAATCTTAGCCTCAATTTCAAACAGGATATTGCCAACAGCAACATCATCCACTTCACCTTCTTCAGCCAACTTCGCCAAAACTTCTTTAGTAATTGCTTTCAGCTTGTCAGAACGTGCGCCCTTTTGACGAATTTGATATGCCTCACGCAATGGGCCTTCAGCCAATGCGCTTACTTTAGCAATCAATGGCTCATCTTTAGGAGCTGCTTGCCAATCCCACTCTGGTTTACCTGCTTCACGAACCAAATCATTAATCGCATTAATTGCGGTTTGCATTTGCTCGTGACCAAATACAACTGCGCCCAACATCACTTCTTCAGAAAGTTGGTTTGCTTCAGACTCAACCATCAATACAGCAGCTTGTGTACCAGCAACGATTAAATCGAGTTCGCTAGTAGTTTGCTCTGAACGAGTTGGATTCAATAAATATTGACCATTTGCGTAGCCCACACGAGCTGCGCCAACTGGACCGCTAAATGGGATGCCAGAAACAGCCAAAGCTGCAGACGCTGCGATCAATGCAGGGATGTCAGATGGAACATCTGGGTTGATCGACAACACGTGCACTACAACCTGTACTTCGTTGTAGAAACCTTCTGGGAACAATGGACGAATAGGACGGTCGATCAAACGAGAGATTAATGTCTCGCCTTCGGATGGACGACCTTCACGACGGAAGAAACCGCCAGGAATCTTACCTGCAGCATAGGTCTTCTCAAGATAATCTACTGTTAATGGGAAAAAGTCTTGACCTGGCTTAGCAGTCTTAGAAGCAACTACTGTACCCATTACAACGGTGTCATCTACGTTAACAATTACGGCACCACCGGCTTGACGAGCGATCTCGCCTGTTTCCATAGATACTTGATGGTTGCCCCACTGAAAAATCTTTACTGCTTTTTTAAACATACTCATTTTGACTCTCTCCAAATTATTCACGCAACGCCCACATGAGCATTACGTTTGCCGTGAGATCAAGCAGCGTCACGACAACACTGGAGCGATTAAAGATTTCAAGGGATGCCATTCCAGGGAGACTCTGTTCTAACAACTCAGAAACTCATTGGAATGACACGATCCCCTACACAAATAATCTAAAAGCGCTCAAAAAACATGCCACCTTCTTAAGACTGATTCAATGAAGAAGCAACCCTAAGCAAGATGGCATTGCAATACTGATAAGAATTACTTACGGAGACCCAATTTCTCGATCAATGCGCGATAGCGATCCAAATCTTTGCCTTTGAGGTAATCCAAGAGGCGACGGCGACGTGAAACCATCTTCAACAAGCCGCGACGGCTGTGATGGTCTTTAGCGTTAGCCTTGAAATGGGGGGTTAATTCATTGATGCGGGCTGTTAGCAATGAAACTTGAACTTCAGGGCTACCCGTATCGTTTGCGCTGCGCGCATTTTCTTTGACGATTTCCGCCGTTTTGATATCAGCTACTGCCATTTTTTAATACTCCTTACTTGCGAACACTTGAGCTTTCACCCAAATTGTGTCGTGCCTAATTAAACAAAAAACTAAAAAAGCTTTATAAATCAAAGCCCTTGAATTGTATCAGACTAGGAGCATCTCCTTAACCAATGAAAAAGCCCTCATTAGAGGGCTTTATACATTTTATCGTTTAAAAACAATGACTTAAAGAATTTATATCAAGCCTTAGGGCGTCATTTGAGCATTGAGCTTTGCCTGACTTGGGTCATGTAACTTATTCAAAGCGGATAAATAGGCCTTTGCAGAGGCTGCAATGATGTCAGGATCTGTGCCAACGCCATTTACGATCCGACCGCCCTTAGATAGCCGGACGGTAACCTCGCCTTGCGATTGAGTACCCGAGGTGATTGCATTGACAGAGTACAGCAACTGCTCTGCCCCACTTTTTGCAACCCCTTCAATAGCATTTAAGCTTGCATCCACCGGACCATTTCCCTCAGCCTCGGAGCTAACTTCCTTACCACCCATACGAAAAGTAACGCGAGACTTAGGACGCTCGCCTGTTTCGGAGTGTTGATTCAATGAGACAAAGTGATAAAACTCACCCTCTTCAGCGGCTGCAGCATCCGACATGATCGCGATGATATCTTCGTCGAAAATCTCCGCCTTTTGGTCCGCTAATGCCTTAAAACGTGTAAATGCCTCATTCAAATCTGCTTCAGCTTCAACAGTAATGCCCAATTCTTGCAAGCGCTGTTTAAAAGCATTGCGTCCTGACAATTTGCCTAAAACAATCTTATTGGTTGTCCAACCCACGTCTTCTGCGCGCATGATTTCATAGGTTTCACGATTTTTCAAAATACCGTCCTGATGAATACCAGAGGCGTGCGCGAAAGCATTTGCACCTACAACTGCTTTGTTTGGCTGGACCACAAAACCGGTGATTTGAGAAACCAATTTCGATGCTGGAACAATTTGACTGGCATCAATGCCGCAAACCATATCAAAGTAGTCTTTTCGAGTTCGCAATGACATCACGATCTCTTCCAATGCAGTATTGCCAGCACGCTCACCTAAGCCATTTATAGTGCACTCAATTTGTCGCGCCCCACCAATCTTCACACCGGCCAAGGAATTCGCTACGGCCATTCCTAAATCATTATGGCAATGCACGGACCAAATCGCTTTATCCGAATTTGGTACACGAGTGCGCAAGGTTTTAATGAAGTCTCCATATAACTCCGGAGTAGCGTAACCAACTGTATCTGGAATATTGATTGTTGATGCACCTTCATTAATCACAGCCTCAACCACACGGCACAAGAAATCCATCTCAGAGCGGTAACCATCTTCCGCAGAGAACTCAATATCAGAGGCCAAGTTTCTAGCAAAACGAATGGATCGTTTGGCTTGCTCCAAAACTTCTTCTGGAGACATGCGTAATTTAACCGCCATATGCAATGGGCTGGTAGCCAAAAATGCATGAATACGTTTCGCATTTGCAGCCTGCAAAGCATCAGCAGCCCGGGTGATGTCCTTATCGTTCGCCCTAGCCAATGAACACACAATAGAATCCTTAACGGCAGCAGATACGGCGGAAATTGCTTGAAAATCCCCTTCAGAGCTTGCAGCAAATCCAGCCTCAATCACGTCCACCTTTAATCGCTCGAGCTGACGGGCAATACGAACCTTCTCGTCTTTGGTCATCGACGCGCCAGGGGATTGCTCACCATCACGTAAGGTGGTGTCAAAAATGATTACTTTGTCGCTCATCACTACTCTCCGGTTTGCTAGCTTAATTTACTTAACTTTTAACTCTATTTAAAAACAAAAACCCCAGCAATTTGCTGGGGCTGGTATTGGTGGTTAATGAATGATCTCTATCTCATCAACTCAGGCCTTACCCGCCCCAAGCATAAGGCTTAGTGCTAGCAGAAGAAGGCTGTTTAAATGTGATAAATGTTTCATTATGGATTTACTATACCCCAAAAAAAGGGTTTTAGCTAAAACGTCTACCGCTTAGACGTTCCCACGCCCATATGACGTATCCAGAAGCTGAATAGATCACAAATAAACCAAATAAGGTCAATGGCGGATTGGAGGATATCAGCACAAAGGTTAGGATCAATAGAACCATCACCCCAAATGGCACTCGATACCGGACATCCAAAGCTTTACCACTGTAAAAACGTGCGTTAGACACCATGGTTAGTCCGGCGTAGACCGCAATAAAGAACGTTATCCAAGGAATGGCTGAATCGCGCACTGGAATCTTATTGTCATCAGCCAGCCAAATAAAACCAGCAATCAATGAACCTGCGGCTGGACTAGGGAGCCCTTGAAAGAACTTTTTATCGACAACACCCGTATTGACATTAAAGCGCGCTAGGCGCAAAGCAGCGCCTGCACAATAGGTAAAAGCAGCCAACCAACCCCACTTACCCAAATCTTTTAGGGCCCACTCGTAAGCCACTAAAGCTGGCGCAACTCCAAATGACACCATATCGGCAAGTGAGTCGTACTGCTCGCCAAAAGCGCTTTGGGTGTTAGTCATGCGCGCTACACGACCATCCATTCCGTCCAATACAAGAGAGGCAAAAATTGCTATAGCCGCCACCTGAAATTGATCATTCATCGCATTAACGATGGCGAAAAATCCACTGAACAAAGCGGCGGTTGTAAAGGCATTTGGCAGTAAATAAATACCCTTGCTACGCAAACGTGGCTTCTCAAGTGCGAGCTCCTCGACTTCATAGTCCAGCTCATCACCCATTACTTCAGCCCATTGATCCTCGTTGGTGCTGATGCGACCTGGATTTATGCGACTTCGATGGATTCGACCGCGACGGCGAAATGTGCTCAAAGTTTTTCCAATAATTAAGTGAAATTAATCTAGTCCTGGCACACGTGCCAAAGCGGTATTCGTAGCAAATACTTTATCGCCTACCGATACCAAAGGCTCGGCAGTTAAGGGCAAATAAACATCCACACGAGATCCGAAGCGGATAAACCCATAACGCTCGCCTGCTTTGAGGCGATCTCCCACGTGAATGTAGCAAAGAATACGCCGCGCTATAAGACCAGCAACCTGAACTAAGGTCACGATTTGACCATTCGCATCAATCACAACAGCATTACGCTCATTTTCAGTAGAGGCCTTATCTAAATCCGCATTCACGAATTTGCCAGGAAAGTACTGGATTTCTTTTACCAACCCGTTTACCGCGCTACGATTGGAATGAACATTGAAGACATTCATAAAAACGCTAATCTTCAACGCTTGGCGACCCGCGTATGGATCATTAGTAGTTTCAACAACCACTATACGTCCATCAGCAGGAGATAAAACCAAATCGCGACCGAGCGCAGGAATCCGTTGGGGATCACGAAAGAACTGTAGAACAAAAATAAAGACGACCCACAGTGGCCATGACCACGCAATTCCGCCAAAACGATGAACCAATAGGGATATCACTCCCACTAAAGCCAAATAAGGCCAGCCTTCTTTCGCAATAATGGGATGGGGGTACATCATCTTTGTTCTATGCCTTCTTAATAACTTCTATAAAAAATATGTAACTTCAATCGAGCACTTGTTTAGTTTTTCGTCTGGTCAACTAACTTGTTTTTCGCAATCCAAGGCATCATCGCGCGCAATTTTGCACCTACTACTTCAATATCATGCTCTGCGTTCAAACGACGACGTGAAATCAATGTTGGAGCGCCCGCCTTGTTTTCCAAGATGAAGCTCTTCGCATATTCACCAGTCTGAATATCTTTCAAGCACTGACGCATTGCGTTCTTAGTATCCTCAGTAACGACGCGTGGACCGGTTACATATTCACCGTACTCAGCATTATTGGAGATTGAGTAGTTCATGTTGGCAATACCGCCTTCGTAGATCAAATCCACAATTAACTTGAGCTCATGCAAGCACTCAAAGTAAGCCATCTCAGGAGCGTAACCAGCCTCAACCAAAGTTTCAAAGCCTGCTTTGATCAATTCCACCGCGCCACCGCACAGAACAGCTTGTTCACCGAACAAGTCAGTTTCTGTTTCTTCGCGGAAATTAGTTTCAATAATGCCAGCACGACCACCGCCGTTGGCAGTTGCGTATGACAGAGCAACATCACGAGCTGAGCCAGATTTATCTTGATAGACAGCGATCAAGTGAGGAACGCCACCACCCTGAGAATATGTACCACGAACTGTATGGCCAGGTGCTTTAGGAGCAATCATGATCACATCTAAGTCAGCGCGTGGTTGAACTTGACCATAGTGAACGTTAAAGCCGTGTGCGAATGCGAGCGCAGCACCCTGCTTGATGTTGTTATGAACTTCTTTGTTGTAAACATCTGCAATTTGCTCGTCTGGCAACAACATCATGACTACGTCAGCATCTTTAACAGCATCTGCAACTTCTTTCACGGCCAATCCGGCATTGGCAGCTTTATTCCATGAAGCACCGTTCTTACGCAAACCAACAGTCACATTTACACCAGAATCCTTGAGGTTCAATGCGTGTGCATGGCCTTGTGAACCGTAACCAATGATCGTGACTTTCTTGCCCTTAATGAGGGACAAATCTGCGTCTTTATCGTAAAAAACTTTCATGCTGTTTCCTTCTGTTTAAAAATATCGTTATTAGAGTAATCAATCGGTTTAAAAATTAGACTTTCAAAATACGCTCGCCGCGCCCAATACCAGAGCCTCCTGAACGGACAGTTTCAAGAATAGATGCGCGGTCAATCGAATCGATAAAGGCATCTAACTTAGCGCCATCGCCAGTAAGTTCAATGGTGTAACTCTTATCAGTCACATCAATAATGCGTCCGCGGAAGATATCCGTTGTACGCTTCAGTTCTTCACGCTCTTTGCCTACCGCACGCACTTTAATCATCATCAGTTCGCGCTCGATATGGGGGCCTTCACTCAAATCAAATACCTTAACTACTTCAACCAAGCGATTTAAGTGTTTGGTGATTTGCTCGATCACGTCATCAGATCCAAATGTCACGATCGTCATGCGAGAAAGTGATGGATCTTCAGTTGGCGCAACGCTTAAGGTGTCGATGTTGTAACCGCGAGCTGAGAACAAGCCAACCACACGAGATAAGGCGCCCGGTTCGTTCTCAATAAGTACAGAAATAATGTGTCGCATTAAAGATCCTCACTACCCAAAAGCATTTCAGTAATACCCTTGCCCGCTTGAACCATTGGCCAAACGTTTTCTTCTGGGTCAGTCTGGAAATCCATGAATACAGTACGATCTTTTAAGCGAATCGCCTCTTTAAGCGCACCCTCAACATCAGATTTTTTCTCAATACGCATACCAACATGTCCATAGGCTTCGGCCAACTTCACGAAGTCAGGTAAAGAGTCCATGTAGGAACTAGAGTAACGTTTGTTATAGGTCAGCTCTTGCCACTGACGTACCATACCAAGATAACGGTTATTCAATGACACGATCTTGACTGGAGTGTCATATTGCTTGCATGTAGAAAGCTCTTGAATACACATCTGAATGGAGCCTTCGCCAGTAATCGTGAAAACATCCTTATCAGGAAATGCTTTCTTGATGCCCATGGCGTATGGAAGACCGACTCCCATGGTGCCTAGACCACCAGAATTGATCCAACGACGTGGCTTATCAAACTTGTAGAACTGAGCGGCCCACATTTGATGCTGACCAACGTCAGAGCAAATGAATGCATCGCCACCCGTGAGCTCCCATAGCTTTTGAACAACGTACTGTGGCTTCACGATCTGTGAAGCTTCGTCGTATTTCAAGCAATCTTTTTTACGCCACTCATTGATTTGATCCCACCAAGCGGCAACCTTATCGCCATTCTTGCGTGGACCAGCAGCCTTGAGCTGGGCGGTCATCTCAACTAAGACTTCTTTGAGGTTACCAACGATTGGCACATCCACCTTCACCCGCTTAGAAATTACAGATGGATCGATATCAATATGAATGATCTTGCGTGGATGACTTGCAAAGTGTGCTGTATTACCAATCACGCGATCATCAAAGCGTGCGCCAATTGCAATCAACACATCACTGTGTTGCATTGCCATATTAGCCTCATAGGTTCCGTGCATTCCCAACATGCCAACAAACTGTGGACTTGTGCCTGGGAAGCCGCCAAGCCCCATCAGAGTATTGGTTACTGGGTAACCCAACAAATCCGCAAATTCTTTGAGCTCAGGCGCTGCGTCAGCAAGAATAATACCGCCACCGGTATAGATATATGGGCGCTCAGCTTCTTGCAACAAAGCAATGGCTTTGCGAATTTGACCGCTATGACCTTTGATTACAGGGTTGTAAGAGCGCATCTCCAGCGTCTCTGGATATACGAATGGGCCCTTTGCAGCAGATACATCCTTCGGAATATCAATCAATACTGGACCAGGACGTCCAGTCTGCGCAATATGAAAAGCTTTCTTGAGCACCAATGGCAAATCTTTAACATCCTTCACTAGGAAGTTGTGCTTTACCACTGGGCGAGTGATACCAACGGTATCGGCCTCTTGGAATGCGTCTTCACCGATCGCGTAAGTAGGTACGTTACCGCTAATGATCACCATGGGGATCGAATCCGTGTATGCGGTAGCGATACCGGTAACGGCATTAGTAACGCCAGGTCCCGATGTCACTAGTGCGACACCAACTTTACCGGTTGCACGAGCATAGCCATCGGCTGCATGAACTGCTGCTTGCTCATGTCGTACCAAAATATGTTCGAACTTATCTTGCTTAAAAATTTCGTCGTAGATAAAGAGAACTGATCCACCTGGGTAACCCCAGACGTACTCAACACCCTCTTTGTGCAGTGCATGCACGAGCATCTCAGCACCGATCATTTCTGGAGGCGCTGCTACTGCATTTGTATTTGCTGAGTCTTTGTTAGCTTTAGTAGCTAAAAATTCGGCGCTGCTTGTATTCATTTTCTTTCGTCCTTTGCAATTTTCGGCAAAAAATTGTTTGGTCTGTTCTATCCCCTGCTTTTGGCCTGAGTTCGAACGGCGCTGCTACCGGAAAAACCACTTCGTAAATGAGAATCTAGGTAGTAAGCCCTATATTCTATAGCAATCCCCTAAAATAACTCAATTCTGACCGATTCAGGTGTAATCGACTGCATGGCATCTGCCCAAGAACTATCCGACTTTCTCAGTAGTGTCGAGCAACGCGCTTTTAAGCAAGCGGTTTATGCCGTGCGTGACGATGACGCTGCAATGGATATTGTTCAAGATGCCATGATTAAGCTGGCTGAAAAATACGGGGATAAGCCAGCAGCAGAGCTACCCCTGCTGTTCACCCGAATCTTGCAAAACCGCGTTCATGACTGGTTTCGCCGTCAAAAGGTCCGAAATGCTTGGGTGACCCTCTTTTCCAGCTTGGGCAAAAAAGCCGAAGAAAGCGATGATTTTGACCCTCTAGAGTCACTTTCAGCGCCAGATGACAGCGAAATTCACCAAGATGGAGCAAAACAGCTCGAAAAGAGTCAGCTTTTACAGGCTTTAGAGTCAGAAATCACTAAATTACCTGTGCGTCAACGAGAAGCCTTCCTAATGCGTTATTGGGATGAGCTAAGTATTACCGACACTGCCAAAGCAATGAATTGCAGCGAAGGCAGCGTTAAAACGCATTGCTCCAGAGCAACGCAAACTTTAGCTAAAGCATTGAAATTAAAAGGAATTACCCTGTGAAACACCTTGATGAGACCATGTCACCCATGCAAGCCGATGAATTCGGACGTGCTAGCGCCGCCCTTTTGAGCCAAGGCGCTCAAAATCTGCCCGTCAGCATTAAAGATCGTCTGTATGAAGCACGTCACAAAGCTTTGGCTGTTCGCAAACTCGAGAAAGTTCGCGTCAACCGTGCGGTCTTGGCTAACGTCTCTGGAAATTGGGGTGGCAGCTTTAAATCGTCTAGCAACCTTTGGGACACCCTAGGTTGGGTTGCTCCATTAGTGGTGTTGGTATTTGGTCTGATTGGTATCGCGCAATGGCAGAGTGAATCTCGCATCAATGATATTGCCGAAGTTGACGCTGCATTACTAACTGATGATGTTCCGCCAGATGCTTATGCTGACAGTGGATTTATGGCCTTCCTTAAGAATGGCCCGCTATCGGATTCTGAAGACTCAACTCATGAGCTATCACCAAGTAAATAAGCTTGGCTATGATGGTTCACACAATGAAGCTTATCCAGAACTTCACGAGCAATGCCTTGATGGCTGCAATGCTAGTGTTGCCAGCTTTGTGTGGCACAAGCGTTTATGGTCAAAATACTTCTCCGCCTCACGGAAAAACTGCTGCAATACAAGCAAAAACACCTGACGGAACCTGGGATAGCCTAAGCCCAGCTCAGCAAAAAATCCTGGAGCCCCTTGAGAGCGACTGGGACTACATGCTTCCTGATAGCCGAAAAAAATGGATTTATGTTTCAAACATATACCCAAAAATGACTGCCACAGATCAAGAGCGGCTCCAATCACGCATGACCAGTTGGTCTAAGCTTTCTCAGCGGGATAGACGCATTGCCCGCGAAAACTATCTCACCAGCCTGAAATTCCCTGCAGAAAAAAAAGCTGAGGCATGGAGCGCTTATCAAAAATTAAGCGAGGAGCAAAAAAAGAAGTTAGCGGAGATGGAGTCCAAGAAAAAACCAAACGCTACCAACGCCCCAACTTTGCAGCAACATGCAATCAAACGAGAAACCACCCCAGCCCCTGCTGCCCCAAACCCACGCGCAGTACAAATAACTACGCCTGAAGCGAGTTCAGCGCCGACTTCAACTCCTAGCACCACTGAAAACCAGTAAGCCCCACTCTAATGACTCCTGCTGAGTTCAATGTATTACCTGCGCCACAATTTTGGCGTCGTGTTTGTTGCGGTCTTTATGAGCAACTTGTGTTGCTGGGTGTAATTGCATTTACTTTTCTCGTACCCAATTTGGCGCTAGGCATTCTTTTTGGAATTTCTCTTCCTAGCTGGCTGAGTTTTTTTTATTTGTACTCAGTGTTGGGCGTTTACTTTGTTTGGTACTGGACAAAGTCAGGCCAAACACTAGCTATGCAAACTTGGCGTATTCGTATCATCGACTTAAATGGTTTTAATCTAACTAGACGGCAAGCGATTTGGCGCTATGTATACGGATCCCTATGGCTTTTTCCTTGTGTAATCTTGCAGTGGAGCTTTCATCTAGAGAAATGGCAAATTATTGAAATGTTATTTGCAGTTGCTTTGTTCATTTGGCCAGTGAGTATTTTCCTAGACAGACGTAGCCCCTCCATACGCCAGAGCCTTCCAGATAGATTGGCAAACTCGAGATTAGTTGAATTACCAAAGGATCTGGTAAAGCTTTCTTAATTTGAATTAGCACTCACGCAGACATTGCACTGCTGTGGCACCCTGGATACGTTTTTGAAAACGATAACCCGCCAATAGAGTGGAGCTAATGCCAAGCACAAGACCCAAAATGATGGCTTGCGCAAAGGCATTGAATTGAATATCCATAACATAGCGCCCTAGACACCATGAAGCTAGCCCAGCAGATAGCCCTGCCAATAAGCCAGCTACCCCACCAATAATCAGTAATTCGGTAATTCCGATGCGCTTCAAAATCGGTTTTGATGCACCAATAGCCTTTAATAAGGCAGCATTACGGTAACGCTCATCTTGGGTAGCCGCCATCGCAGTAAGCAATACCAGAATTGCCGCTAATAGCGTAAATATGAACAACAAGCCCAATGCGGTAGATAGCCTATTAAGTACATCTTGAATCTGCTGTAACGATGCGGAGACATCCACCATTGTGACATTAGGATAGGCTTGGTTAATCTGAAAATCCAAACTAGCTAAATTTGGTGCCTGATAGTAAGAAGTAATCCATGATTGCGGCATTGATTGCAATAAAGCTGGCGGCATAATTACAAAGAAATTAACTCGCATAGAACTCCAATCCAATTTACGGATAGAAGTAATTGGCGCACTAACCACTTCACCTGCAACCTCATAAGTTAATTGATCGCCCAGTTTGAGCTTTAATGTCTTAGCAATGCCTGACTCAATAGAGATTTGTGGATGATCTCCTGAAATCCATTCTCCCGATAAAATACGATTGCCAACAGGTAGTTGATCGGTGTAAGAGAGATTAAATTCTCGATCAACCAGACGTCTAGCGTTCTCATCGGTATAGCTAGCGGGCGATATATCAACACCATTGACTTGAACTAAACGACCTCTGACCATTGGGTAAAAATCAGGCTTAGGTGCGCCAGAGGATTCAATGAGTTTAGCTAGAGGCGTCTTTTGATTCTCTTGCACGTTAATCATGAAACGATTGGGTGCATTCAGTGGAATATTTTCACGCCACGCATTTAACAAGTCTTGTCTTAGCAAGAAAATCAGCAGGATCGCCAGAATAGCAATGCCAAGCGCCGTTATTTGCATTACAGCAAAACTTGAACGACGCACCATTGCCATATAGGCAAAGCATGTTGCAAATTGACGTAGTGAAATTTTGGATATAAGCAATAAAGAAAGGCGAGCGCACAATGAAAAAAAGAGTAATGAGCCAATAAAACTGAGGCCTACCCATAGCGCCAACTTCCAATCACGGGCCACTAACATAATCAGGATAGCGCAACTGACGAGCGCCAATCCAAATACCCAAAGCGTTGAGGCGCTAGCAAACTCAAACTCTTTTCGAATTAAACGAATAGGCGACACAGACGAGAGACTCAGTAAAGGTGGGCCTGCGAATGCAAGTAACAACACCCAAGTGAATGTCGTGCTCCAGAGCATCGGCAGCAAGGACGGCATTGGTAATGAAGCAACCAACAAATTACCTAATAATTGCGTCAGAATTTCTTGCGTAAGGAGGCCGATAGGAGATCCTATGACCGCAGACAATAACCCCAAGGACAACATCGTAGCGAATTGTTTATTCAGAATTAGCCTTCTGCTCGCACCAAAGCATTTCCAGGTGGCGTATACATCTGCCTGTCCAACTGCGTAACGTCTTGCAGATAAAGCAATCGCTACCGCAGAAATCATTGCGGTAAGCAAAGCGATTAAAGATAAAAATTGCTCAGCCCTCTCTAGTGTCTTACGCATCATAGGTTGCGCGTTCTCAAGGGTCTCAATACGAATACCGCGTAAATTTTGAGCATCAATAAATCGCACTGCCCACTTACGATAAGTAGCAACCTCTTTGTCAGAACCCGCTAGCAATAATCGATAAGTGACGCGACTCCCCATGCCCACCAAGCCAGTTGATGACAAATCATCTAATGACATCATGATGCGCGGCGCGAAATTCATAAAGCCGGCACCACGATCAAGCTCTCTCGTTAGCACACCCTTAATCTGAAACTGGCGATCACCTAAGCGTAGCTCATCCCCCAGCTGTAATTGCAGGTTTCGGAGAATGGCTGGCTCCACCCAAACAGTACCAGCACTCGGCCCCTGCTGTTGAAGCGCTTCTTTAGAAGAATCTGCTCCAAGCGGATAGATTGCTAAAGATCCGCGCAAAGGATAATTTTCACTAACCGCTTTAATAGAAGCCAGTTTGCTTTGATTGCTGCTACTTGCCATACTTGGAAATACGACGGTTTGAGCCGTTGTTAAACCAATTTGACTTGCATGCTCAATTAAACCTTGTGGGATCGCTTGATCAGCCACAATCAATAAATCCGATGCCAGCAGTTGACGCGAATCAAACTCGAAAGCCCGATGCATTCGATCTGCCAAAAAACTAACGCTTGTTAGCGCGCTAACAGAAATCACCAAAGCAGCAAGCAACCACCTGAGCTCTTTTGAGCGCAGGTCTTGTCGCAAACCGCTAAAGAGATTGTGCAGCCGGGTAATCAAATCGCCTGAATCTGACCGCCATCAATCCGCATAATGGTGCCAGTAATGAATGAGGCATTCTGACTCGCTAAGAAGGCAGCTGCATCGCCATACTCTCTTGGGTCGCCATAACGCCCCATGGGTATTTGACGTAGGCTAGCCTTAACAACTTCTTCATAGCTTGTGCCTTCTCGCTTTGCTCGCGCTTCATCTAATTGACGTAAGCGATCTGTCGCAACACGTCCTGGCATGATGACGTTGACAGTAATACCCTCAGCGGCAACTTCCGCGGCTAAAGTTTTGGACCAACCCAGCAATGCGGCACGTAAGGTATTGGAAATTGCTAAGTTTTTAATAGGTGCGATTGCGCCAGAAGTAGTGCTGGTAATAATACGGCCCCACTGACGTTGACGCATGCCTGGCAAGACGCGATCGGTAATAGCAATGAGCGAAAGCACCATGTCATTAAAGCTCTTTTGCCATAAGGCAGGATCTTGTCCAGCAGCCGGCGTAGGGGGAGGTCCGCCGGTGTTATTGATCAAAATATCAATTGGGCCAAGCTCTTGCTCTACTTTTGATACCAAACTATCAATCACCGATGCATCAGATAGATCCCAATTCAGGGCTAAGGCCTCACCACCTAAAGCTTCGATAAGCTCTACGGATTTCTGCAGGCCCTCAGGGCTTCGACCAGTAACCGCTACTTTGACGCCTTCACGTGCCAAAGATAGTGCCATTGCCTGACCCAAACCTCGGCTCGAAGCCATCACTAATGCAACTTTACCTTTAATGCCTAGATCCATAATATCTCCAATATTTTTTATTTTTATTTGCTTGAGATCTTAATCCAAAGCCAATTTTTGCTTTGCCACAACCTCTTTGTAAACCGCGTATTCCGCTTTAATCTCTTTGGAAAAGGCCTCCGGTCCATTTACATTGATGATTGAACCCGTCTCTTCAATCCGTTTCTTTACCGCTGGATCAGCTACTACAACTTTTAGTGCGGCATAGTATTTCTCGACAATATCTTTGGGAATGCCTGCCGGGCCTAATAAGCCGTAATATGCCATGCGGTTTACAGGAGCTAAACCCACTTCCGAGAATGTTGGCACGTTAGGTAATTGAGCTAAACGCTTAGGCGCAGCGATCACAATAGGCACTAGTTTGCCGTCCTTCACAAAAGGTAGGGTTGAAGGTAGGTTATCAAAAATCATTGATACCTGACCGCCCACAGTATCAGCTAGCGCAGGTCCTGCACCGCGATAAGGGATGTGCACGATGTATACGCCCGCCAAACTTTTAAATAATTCCGTTTGCAAATGACCAATGCCACCTGTCCCTGAGCTCGAATATGAATACTTTCCAGGGTTAGCCTTCAACACAGCTAAAAATGTTTTGAAGTCTTTTGCAGGAAAAGCAGGATTGACCGCAATAATGTTTGGAGTTGCGGCGATGTTGCTAATAGCCGTGAAATCCGTAATGGGATCGTAACCAATCTTAGGGTTAATAGCTGGGTTTGCCGCAGTAGTAGAGACTGTAGCCATACCAATGGTGTACCCATCCTTAGGAGCTCGCATTACCTCTAGCGCACCAATTGAACCACCCCCACCTGCTTTGTTTTCAACAATGACTGGCTGGCCTAGCTGACGACCTAATGCATCACCTACAGAACGAGCAATGATGTCAGTGCTACCCCCCGGTGCAAATGGCACAATCAAGCGGATTGGCTTGTTAGGGAAGTTTTGGGCTACTGAAGAGCCGCTGAACAATAAAGTTGTCGCACTAACTATTGATGCAACCAATGCTTGTATATTGCTTTGTTTCATAAATTCTTCATCCTATTGTCCTAATGCTTTTGGTAAATTACCAGCATATTGATTTAACTGATTTTCATACTCTTTTAGTATTTCTGCTAAAGCCTGTTGCTGACCTATTACCAAAGCTTGTGGCGTGTTGTCTTTAAGGGCAACGCGCTTAGTGTAGCGATTCGTCCCAATTAAAGAATTTCCTTTGGCACCATTGGTATAGCTTAGTAAAAACTCCATACTGACTACAGCCTCGGGCCTTACACGGTAATCACCATATAACTCGTTAACAGTTGCTTGCAATAAGTAATAAGAAAAATAACTATTTCCTTGGCCTAAAGCAGCCGAGAATATATTCGATTGATTGATCCACTGACGTTCGGCGTTCACAATCATCTCGGAAGGTATTGAGGTATAGACGTTATAAAAATCCTTTTCATAACGGGCATCCCCAAGTCGATAAACCAAGGATTTACCATCAAATGGTGGTGCTACTGCTACTGGACCAATTTTTAACCAATAATCTGTGAGAGTCTTGCGCGGAGGTCCCTCGCGTACTGGAGAAACCATCCAACTTGTTGGCGTAACAGGAGCACGAGTTGGTAATGAACAAGCGCTCAATACCAATGCTGTAGCAAATAACAAAAAGGGTTTCATCATTTTTGCGCTCCTGACTGCGCTTGAGTGCCATTCATGGGTAGCGTGATTTTGGCTGGTGGCTCACCCCAAATAATGCTGGATGGCGACTGGCTGGCAATACGCGAAAACTCATTTAATTGTTCGCTGGTTTGCTTCAGGTTCTCAATCGTGAGTTGTGTATCGCCCTGCATACTGGTAACTGTTTGACGAATCGCCACCATGGTACCAATTAACTCACGCATCAATATAGTGAGCTCATCTTTATCGGTTACCTTAGCAATGCGCTCGAGGATCACATTCATATCCTTAACCGATTGAACCAAACCAGCATTATCTTTGCCATTTCCAGACATCAAGATATTGAGGTTGCTTAGCAAGGAGTCAAATTTTTTCTGCGTAGCTTCAATATTGACTTCATTGAGAGCTCCGACTAATTTCTGAACCCCAGAAATAATTTCATCTGCCTGATTTGGCAATGAGGGAACAACTGGGTATTCTGGCTTCCAAGAGTAAGCCAACGGCGGATAATCATGAGCGCTAATGGGAGAAAAATCAAACTCAATATAGTTCACACCCGTAATGCCCATAGACTTAACACGAGCACGCAAACTATTGCGAACAAAATCAGCCACCTGTTTTTGATCTACTTTTTCACCAAAAATCTGCATACGAACGACCACATACTGTTTACGCTCTTTAAAGGGCATATCATCTTCATAAACATCACCGGTTAAACCGATGAAGCTAACTTGACCAATCTTGACACCCCTAAAGCGCACCGCTGCACCAGTATCTAATCCTGTTACCGATTGTTTAATGTAGGTCTCAACATAAAAAGATTTCTTAAATATCTGACCTGAGCCAAAAATTAATATTGCCGCAATCAAAGCACCGATAGCCGCTAAAACAAAAATGCCTAGACGAAAGTAATTGGGATTTGAGTTATTGCTCATTCAGCTTCCTTGCTCATAATGCGATTAAAGAATTGGTGTACACGTGGATCGGTACTGGTATCGCGTAGCGTCTTTGGATCTCCCTCGGCAATAATGCCTTTGACATCCTTATCTAACATAATGACTTTATCGGCGATAGCGTAGATGCTTGCTAACTCATGAGAAACAATCACAAAGGTAATGCCTAAATTTTTAGACAAATCCATAATGGTCTGATCCAGGTCGGCCGAAGTGATGGGATCCAAACCTGCTGATGGTTCATCCAAAAATAAAATTCTGGGATTGAGCGCCATTGCTCTAGCAATCGCAGCACGTTTTTGCATACCTCCGCTGATTTCATTTGGCATATAGGATTCATAAGGCAACAACCCCACCAAATCAAGTTTGCAGCGTGCCAACAAGTCCATTTGCATTTGGGTCAGTTGGGTATATTCCTGCATAAACAGGGTAACGTTCTCCAATAAATTCATGGAGCCAAACAAAGCGCCCTGCTGATACATCACTCCAAATCCAGTCATGATATGTTGACGCTCTGCTCCTTGGGCGGTTGTGATGTTTTGACCCTCGATCCAAACATCACCTGCAAGGGGCTGATATAGGCCAAACAAGTTTTTGAGAAGACTGGATTTACCGCAACCAGAACCACCCAAAATGACGAAGATCTCACCATTATTTACAGTGAAATTGAGGTTTTGCATTAATACACGAGTGCCATAACCAACTGTGAGATTTTTTACCTCAATTGCATATTTACTCGCGTCATTAGATTGACTTGGAATGGGGTTCGAAAGGATTGAAGTAGTCATCAGAACCCAGTCTTGTAAGAGATAACCGCAAAAATACCGTCAACCAAAACGATCATCACAATGCTGCTCACAACGGCACGTGTTGCAGAAATACCTACAGCAGCAGCACCTGTACCTGTTTGCATGCCACGCAAGCATCCCATTGCTGATACCACCACACCAAACATGGTCGCTTTTACTAAACCAGAAAAGATGTCTTCCAAGTCAACGGCACTGAGCATACCGTTATAGAAATTAATAAATGGAATACCGTAAATAAGCATAGTGAACATTGATGCTATAACGCTCACGATATCAGCATACAAAGTCAAAATGGGCGCAACCAAGATTCCCGCTAGAACACGTGGCACGACTAAAAAACGAATTGGACTCAGACCTCCTGTTACCAGGGCATCAACCTCGCTATTGACGGTCATAGTGCCAATTTCTGCTGCAAAGGCAGCAGAGGATCTGCCCGCTAACAAAATAGCGGTAATTAAAGGACCCATCTCGCGAACAATACCTAAGGCAGCTAAAGGACCTACAAATGAAACTGCGCCAAACTGCTTCATACCAATTGCAGCCTGAAACGAAACAATCACGCCAATCAAGAATGAAACTAAGCCAACAATTGGCAATGCTGCAATACCAGCTTCCACTGCAGCATTTACAAAATCACCCCAACGCACCTGGCGAATATGGCGCACCGACCAAGCCAAATCAGAAGATAAGTGCCCTAAGAAAGTAATCAGCCCTCTTGCATCATTAAGCAAGTTTTGAGCGGCTAACCCCACACCAACAACAAAATTTATCTTTGGCTTGGGGAGTACAGCAGGAAAAAGATTGCTAATTGGTTGAAACTCTTTGAGCAATGGCTGATATCGACTCTCTAGCCCCTGCAATTCAAATTGAGCTCCCGCCTTTTCTTGAACTTCTTGTGTATTAATTAAAAAGGCAATTGCTGCGCCATCCATTGCTGATGCTTGCGAAGCATCAAAAGTCAATCTTGCAGCTTTTAATTCATTTCCAGAAAACTGATTGAGCCAAGTCTGTTGATTGTTTTGTATTTCTGTCCAAATACCACCCAAGCTATAAATGTTGACATCACCAATCAGGGAAATTTTGGCATGATTGGTATCGAGCTGAGTCCAAGAGGCCACAGATGGCATTGTTACAACAGGGGCTTGGTTAATGGTGTCGGAAACGCTCATAAACAGACTATAAGGGATCTACATGAATGCAATGAGAAACGTCTAAACCAAAACATCTATGAAAAAGGGCCCAGTTTTTCAACTAGGCCCCGTGTAAGGTGGTGCGGCTGGCAGGAATTGAACCCACGACCCCTTGGTTCGTAGCCAAGTACTCTATCCAGCTGAGCTACAGCCGCAACAGCCATAATTATGCCATGGAAGAGAAGAACTACATCACTCCCGCAGGACACGAGCGGATTAAAGCAGAGCTTCTGCAGCTCCTAAACCTTGATAGACCGGAGGTTGTCAAGGTGGTTCATTGGGCGGCAAGCAACGGTGACCGATCTGAAAACGGTGACTATATCTACGGAAAAAAGCGGCTTCGGGAGATTGATCGGCGAATTCGGTTTCTCAATAAACGCCTCGAATTGGCTGTGGTAGTAGACAATTCTGCTCGAAAAACAGGCGACACCAATGCCGAACAAATCTTCTTTGGGGCAACAGTGACCTACTCACCACTGGCTGGCAAGGATGCTGGAAAAGAGATTGAAGTTACCATTGTTGGCGTTGATGAGGTAGATCTTGAAAAAAACCATGTTAGCTGGGTTTCCCCAATTGCTAAAGCCTTAATTAAATCAAGATTGGGTGATTGCGTAATGATCCAAACCCCAACGGGCTCTATTGAAATTGAAATTCTGAACGTACAGTATCTGTGAAGTTTTTACAGACAGATTTAAAGCGCGCGCGTGCGGGTAACGCGCATGACGTCAGGATTTGTGCGCAAGCTTCGCATGACTTTTGAAAGGTGTAAGCGATCATAGACTTGGATCGTAAATCGGATCGTTACAGAATCTTCTTTAAAGCGGTCTTCCATAGACACATTCATGATGTTCGAGTCTGCAGCAGTCACACTACTGGCAACCCGTGCCAATACACCTTTGCCTTGTCTCGTATCAATTGCTAGATCAACTTCAAATTCACGGTTGAGATCTTTGCCCCACTCCACCTCTACCCACTTATCGCTATCTTTTGAAAGCATACGCAAGGCAACTGGGCAATCATTTGTATGCACTTGCAAGCCCTCGCCTTTGCCCAAATAACCAATGATGTTATCGCCAGGGATTGGATGACAACAAGATTGGAAGTGGATTGAGTTACCCTCCCGACCATCCACTAGGATGGCTTGGCGCTGATGATGGAATGGATCTTGACTAGGGCTTACCCAATCAGCAGCACCCAAGCGCATTTGCTCAGAACCGCCTTCATCGTCAATCAATATCTTCAAACGAATAGCCAATTCTTGTGGTGAGCGACGTCCTAATGCAATATTGACGCAAGCCTCTTCACGAGTTTTATCGCCAGTCCAATGCATTAATTTTTCCCAAATCTCAGGCGTTAAAAGTGCTGCATCAACGCCCTGTTGGCGCAAACTATTAGCCAGGAGACGCTCGCCCAACTGTAGAGATTCTGAATAATGCTTTGTTTTAAGAGAGTGACGTATAGATGCCCTTGCTTTGCCTGTGCGCACAAATGCTAGCCAACCTGGATTAGGTTGAGAATTTGCGGAGGTGATCACTTCAATAATGTCACCGTTCTTTAGTTCGCTACGCAGTGGCAATTGCAAACCATTAATCTTTACTGCAACACAGGTATTACCCAAGTCACTATGAATTGAATATGCAAAGTCGAGAGCGGTTGCCCCTCGCGGTAAGGCCCGAATCTGTCCCGCTGGAGTAAACACATAAACCGCATCGGGAAATAAATCGATCTTTACATGCTCTAAGAATTCTTGAGAGTCTCCGCTACTGTCCTGAATATCAATCAGCGACTGCAACCATTGGTGTGCGCGATTTTGCACCTCACTCATATCCGGCGAGCCTTCTTTGTAGGCCCAGTGAGCCGCCACTCCAGCTTCAGCCACAGCATGCATATCAGCAGTGCGAATTTGGAACTCCACGGGTACACCAGATGGGCCCAATAACGTCGTATGCAAAGACTGATAGCCGTTGAGTTTAGGAATCGCAATATAGTCCTTAAATTTGCCTGGCATCGGCTTATAAAGCGAGTGAAGAATACCTAATGCACGATAGCATTCATCAATTGTGCTAACCGTCACCCGAAAGGCATAAACATCTAAGACTTGCGAAAAGCTCACATGCTTGGTGCGCATCTTTTTATAGATGCTATACAACGTTTTTTCACGGCCACGGAGATCTACCTCAAGATTAGCTTTTGCAAAAGCCATACGAGAGGCCTGCAAAATTTTTTCCACCATCTCTTTGCGATTACCACGAGCTCGTTTTACGGCACCTTCAATCACCCGAAAACGCATCGGCATTGAATAACGAAAACTCAGATCTTGCAAATCACGATAAATCACGTTTAGACCAAGTCGATGGGCTACTGGCGCATAGATTTCGATTGTTTCGGCTGCAACTCTACGGCGCTTTTCCATAGGGACTGCATCCAGCGTTCGCATATTGTGCGTACGATCAGCCAGCTTGACTAATATGACACGCACATCTCGCGCCATTGCCATAAACATCTTGCGAAAACTCTCAGCCTGAGCCTCAGCGTGACTTTGAAACTCCAACTTATCAAGCTTGGTGAGACCCTCTACAAGCTCAGCAACTTTGTTGCCAAACTTTTCTACTAAATCAGCCTTTGTGCTACCCGTGTCCTCAATCACATCGTGCAAAAGTGCAGCCATGATTGATGGAGCATCGAGGCGCCAAGTAGCACAGAGTTCTGCTACGGCAACCGGGTGAGTAATATAAGGCTCACCGCTGTGACGATACTGTCCAAGATGCGCAGCATCGGCAAACTGAAAGGCTTTTTTAATCTGAACAACCTCTTCGGGCTTGAGGTAGCCGATTTTTGAGAGTAAGCCATCTATTGAGACGACTTGGTGCTTTAAGGGAAGGCTGGGGGCAGAAGTTGGGCCAAATAGGTGGCGACTTGATTGAGCAAGAAGGCTTGCAATAATCGACTTCTTGCTTGTTTCTTGTCCCGCAGAATCGAGAGCGTTTTGCTCGGGCAAACGACTCTGATCCTTAGGCGCAGAATCGCCTACGAATTCCGATGTGTTTTTAGACCTCGATGGTCCAGATCCTAGAGGGAGCTCCACACCGGAACCCCAAAATTACAAAGGAACTTTGGTCAACATGTCACGATCAGTCACGCCCGCAGCTACTTCGCGTAATGCAACTACCGTAGCTTTATCTCTAGACTCTACTCGTGGAGAGTGACCTTGAACCAATTGGCGCGCACGGTAGGTCGCAGCCAACACCAGTTCAAAACGGTTGGGGATAGTTTTAAGGCAATCTTCTACAGTAATACGGGCCATGCTGGACTCACTTAAATTAAATTCAATACCTATAGGATACTCGATTAAACCCCTAGACGCTGCAAAAGGGCTGGATTGCGGGCCATAGCAGGACCAGAACGCAGACGACTAGAAGCCAAAATGTGTTTTAAATCTAATAGAGCCTGCTCAAAGGAATCATTGACTACGATGAAGTCTGCCTCATGAGCATGCAAGAGCTCTACATGGGCGGCAGCCAACCGCCGTTGAATGGTTTCCTCATCATCCTGCCCTCTTTTTCGCAAACGCTCCTCTAGCGCCTCAATAGATGGCGGAAAAATAAAGATCCACTGCACCATTGGAATCAGCTTCCGAATTTGTTGCGCTCCCTGCCAATCAATCTCAAGCATCACATCATTACCTGCTTGCATCTGAGATTCAATCCATGGCTTGGATGTGCCATAAAAATGGCCATGCACTTGCGCCCACTCCAAAAAGTGACCTTGATCACGCTCAGCAATAAATGTTTCTGGAGTAGCGAACCGGTAATCTTTGCCATCAACTTCACCCGGTCTTGGCGCACGAGTGGTGGTTGACAGAGAGAGTTTTAATGCGGGGTCATCCTTCAATAATGCATTAACCAAAGAGGACTTGCCAGCACCAGATGGCGCAACAATCATCAACATGCTGCCTTGATAAGATGGCGTCGAGTTAGAAGTAGTCATATTTCAATAGCAATAAATTACTCTAGATTCTGAACTTGTTCACGCATTTGCTCAATCAATAACTTGAGTTCGAGAGCGGCTTTGGTGCATTCCTCAGAAACTGACTTAGAACTTAAAGTATTGGCTTCGCGGTTTAGCTCTTGCATCAAGAAATCCAGTCTCTTACCTACGGGGCCTTTTCCAGCAAGTGCTGTTTGTACGGTATTGAGGTGCGTCTTCAAGCGTGCGAATTCCTCAGCAACATCAATACGCACGGCATATAAAACAACTTCTTGTCGAATGCGCTCCATCAACTCGGAACCAATGCCTTTACCTAGTTCTTGGGCAGACAAAGATTCAGCCAAGCGCTCAGTGAGCTTATCTTGATATTGCACCACATACTCAGGAACTTTGGGTTCTATGTTGGCAATAATTTGATTCATCTTTATGGTGATATTCGTCAGCACGGTTACTAAAGCACTACCTTCAGCTTGACGACTCTTCATGAGTGCATCTAGTGCGGCGCGACCTGCTTCTACTGTTGCGGCAATCCAGCCATCTTCTTCACCACGTGGCTCAGCAACAATGCCAGGCCAACGCAAGATCTCACCAATGCTCAACTCTCTAGCTTTGGGAAAAATGGCTTGGGCACGCTCTTGCAAGGTATAAAGCGCATCCAAACGCTCTTTGCTGATCGCTCCCAAGGCATGCGCATCGCTTTGAGAGGCATCAGTAGCGCTAGGGTGATTCACTTGATTCGACTGATGAATACGCCAAGCTGCTCGGAACTCGACTTTGCCTCGAGATAGGGTTTGGGTTGTCATTTCTCGAAGCGCAGGCTCCGCAGCACGGCACTCGTCCGGAAGACGAAAGCCCAAATCCAGAAACCGGCTGTTTACAGCCCGGCATTCCACCTGCAGATCAGCTACTACGCCAGCCCCTAAGGAGACTTGACGAGAAGCGCTGCCATAACCAGTCATGCTCGATATCATATGGACATTGTAGATTCTTTATTTAGGACCGAACCATGAGTAACCCCAAGTCAGTCAATATTTCCCGTCCCAGCGGTCGCAAACCGAGTGACTTGCGTCCTGTCACGATTTCACGCAGCTTTACCAAGCATGCTGAGGGTTCAGTTTTGATAGCCTTTGGCGATACTAAGGTTCTTTGTACTGCCAGCATCTTAGATAAGGTACCTCCACATAAACGGGGTTCTGGAGAGGGCTGGGTGACTGCGGAATACGGAATGCTCCCACGCTCAACCCATACTCGCAGCGATCGTGAGGCAGCGCGCGGCAAACAATCGGGTCGCACTCAAGAAATCCAACGCCTGATTGGTCGTGCCATGCGCAGCATCTTTGACCTCAAAATTCTTGGGGAACGAACCATTCATTTGGATTGCGATGTATTACAAGCAGATGGCGGCACACGCACCGCATCTATTACAGGTGCTTATGTGGCCGCACGTGATGCCGTAAACCAGTTACTAAAAGCTGGCTCTTTAACCCAAGACCCTATTTTGGATAGTGTTGCTGCCATTTCAGTTGGCATCTACCAGGGCGTACCGGTATTGGATCTTGATTACCCTGAAGACTCTGCCTGCGATACCGATATGAATGTGGTGATGACTGGCAAAGGCGGCATGATTGAGGTGCAAGGTACCGCTGAGGGTGCAGCATTTTCTAGAAGCGAGCTGACCGCCCTGCTAGACCTAGCTGAGCAAGGAGTTCATGAGCTCACAAGGCTGCAAATTGAGTCACTGAAATAAGCTCTTATTAACCCTCTATCTGATGCAAAAGCTAGTTCTCGCCTCTAACAATGCGGGTAAGGTGCGCGAGCTTGCAGCCTTACTTGCACCTTTGCAATTTGAAGTCGTTCCTCAAGGCGCACTAGGCATTTCATCGGCAGAAGAACCACATCAGACCTTTGTTGAAAATGCTTTAGCCAAGGCAAGACATGCCAGCGCAGTTAGCGGTTTACCCGCTCTTGCTGACGACTCTGGAATTTGCGCCCATGCACTGAATGGCGCACCTGGTGTTTTATCAGCTCGCTATGCAGGTGAACCCGCAAATGATGCAGCAAACAATCAAAAGCTCATTAAAAATCTTCAAGAAAAAACAAATCGCGGAGCACATTATGTTTGCGCGCTCGTATTTGTAAACGGCGCTAGTGATCCTGAACCATTAATTGTGCAAACGCGTTGGTATGGCAAATTTATTGACGAGGCAAAAGGCGCTAATGGCTTTGGCTATGACCCACACTTTTTCTTGCCCGAACTAGGCTTAACAGCAGCAGAACTCTCATCTGAACAAAAAAATGCTATTAGCCACAGAGGTCAAGCCTTACGTGAACTCATTAACCAGTTACAGTCGCGCAAAGAAATACAACCCCAACGTGACTAATTTACAAGAACTGTTACAAACTCAAGCGGTAAGCCTAACAGCACTTCCGCCTTTGGCACTGTATATCCACTTTCCATGGTGTGAAAAGAAATGTCCTTACTGTGACTTTAATTCTCATCAGATAAAAAAAGGTGGTATCAATCAATCTGGTTTTGATGAGACACGCTATATCCAAGCACTCATCAAAGATTTGGAAACAGAATTACCCAATACTTGGGGTCGGCAAGTTCATAGTATTTTTATTGGCGGCGGCACACCAAGCTTATTGTCGCCAGCTGGCATGGACGAATTACTTTGCGCTATCCGCGCTCGAGTGAATTTGGAGCCCGACGCAGAAATCACCATGGAAGCTAATCCTGGGTCCATTGAAGCAGAAAAGTTTGCGGCTTTTGCTAAGTGCGGCATTAACCGCGTTTCCATTGGCGTACAAAGCTTTGATGATGAAAAGCTTCAGACTTTAGGACGAATTCATAATGGAGCTGAGGCGAAACAAGCTATCGCCATTGCTCTTAAGCACTTTAAGTCGGTCAACCTCGATTTGATGTATGGTTTACCCAATCAAAGCCTAGAAGATGCCAAAGTGGATGTGCAAACTGCGCTCTCTTTTGGAACGCCCCACCTCTCGTTCTACAACCTGACTTTAGAGCCCAATACCTACTTTGCAAACTATCCACCGAAGTTGCCTTCTGATGATGAGGTTGATGCCATTTTTGAGCAAAACTTAAACTTGCTGTCCGAGGCAGGTTATGAACGCTATGAAGTATCAGCGTATGCCAAGAAAAATCAAGAATGCAAGCACAATCTGAATTACTGGCGCTTCGGTGACTACATCGGTATTGGTGCTGGCGCACATGGAAAAATCTCTTTTCCGGATCGCATTACTCGCCAGATTCGTGAGCGACATCCAGAGACCTATATGTCCGCCATGGAAAGCAAAGGCAATGCACTCATCGAGTCAAAAGTAATTGAAAGCAAAGATCTTCCTTTTGAATTCATGCTCAATGCACTGCGCCTAACTAGTGGTGTTGAGACCTATACCTTTAGTGAACGTACTGGCTTGCCTCTCAGCGTGATTAGTAAAGCGTTAGCAGAAGCTAGCAAAAAGGGTTTGTTAGATGAGAATCCCAATACACTCAAGGCGTCCACGTTGGGTTTACGCTACCTTAATAATCTTCAAGAATTATTTTTGAACTAAGTTTTTTAGCTTAGAAGTTCATTTTTTAGAAATGAATTTATTTCCCACACCAAACTACTTGCTCGCCCTTTAAGAATGAGGCAACACCATTTTTAAAATCTGCACTGCCATATGTTTCTGAAATGAGATCCGTGCAGTCGGGCAATTGATTACGCAACAATCGCGCCATGGTGAGCTTACTCGACTTTTGAGTGATGGGCGCTAATTCAGAAAGTTTGTTGGCCAACGCATCTGCATGTTTAGCGAGATCTGCTGGTTCATAGGTGGCTAAGAGATAGCCTTGCTGCAGTAGCTCGGAAGCTGGTATGAGCTCGGCCAAGAGCAACATGCGTTTCACAATATTGATGCCCATATGAGCAATCAGCCATGCAACATTGGCAGCCGATAAACAATTTCCCAAAGTTCTAGCTATTGGGACACCAAACTTAGCGTCTGGAGTTGAAACACGAAAGTCGCAACAACTTGCAATTGCTAAACCGCCACCAATAGCCATTCCATCAATTACTGCGATTGTCGGAATAGGTAAAAGAGCTAAAGGGCTTAAATAGTTATCAATGCCCTCTTCATAGAGAACGCCATCTTGACCGCTAGTAAAACTGGCAAATTGTGCAATATCGCTGCCCGATACAAAAGACTTGCCACCTGCACCGCGCAAGATTGCAACTCGTACAGCGGGATTGTTTGACAGATCTTGGCAAATGCTTTTTAGACTTTGGTACATGCCAACCGTCATCGCATTACGTGCGGCTTCATGATCAAAAGTAACATAAGCAATGTTGTTGCGTAGCACAAGAGTGACTTGCGCTACGCGGTCAGCATTACCCTGCTTGTCCTGCAACATTAAATCTACTCAGCTTTAATGTTGAGGCCTTTTACCAAACGTTGATATTTTTGTAGCTCAGCATTCAAGAACAAGCCAAAGGCTGCTGGCGTTGCCGGACCCTCTGGTTGCAAACCTTGTGAATCTAGGGTCTTCTTAATCTGAGGATCTGCCATTGCTGCTTTAACTGCCTGATCAATCTTACTGACCACCGCAGGGTCCATGCCTTTTGGACCCATGACTGAGTACCAGTTAGTTACATCAAATCCAACAATACCGACTTCATTAAAGGTTGGAACATTAGGCAATATTGATAAACGTTTTGGTGTAGAAATCGCCAAAGCTTTTAAATTGCCATCTTTAATTTGCTGTAAGTTCGGTGGCAAAGTATCAAAGTTCATTGTGATTTGACCGCCTAGCAAATCAATAATAGCCTGGCCACTACCTTTGTATGGCACATGATTAATTTGAATACCAGCAATTTTGGCAAACAGCGCTCCAGCTAGATGTTGAGTGCTACCAATACCCGATGAACCATAGGTCATCTGACCTGGGTTAGCTTTGGCTAATGCAATCAGTTGGGATACGGAATTGACTGGCAACGATGATTTCACAACCAATACGTTGGGCACATAACCTAAATAGGTAATTGGCGTGAAATCAGTTGCTGGGTTGTACGGAACATTTGTTAAGACAAAGGGAGCAATCGCATTGGAATTAGAGTGCCCCACCAACAAGGTGTAGCCATCTGGAGTGGATTTAGCAATTTGGTCTGCGGCAATTGTTCCTGCTGCACCAGATTTATTTTCAACAATAACGCTTTGACCCAAAACCTCGCCCATTTTCGGGGCAATCGCTCGGGCCACAATATCAGTGCCACCACCTGGCGCAAAACCTACAACCAAGCGAATTGGTTTTGTTGGAAAAGCTTGTTGTGCAAAGCCAATGTTGGCCAATGCCAATAATGACAGCGAAAAAAATGTGCGCAGAACAGTTGTTTTGCTTAGTAGAGGCAGTGAAGCATTCATAAAAATATAGTCTCCAGGATTCTTTTATTTCTGTTTTATAGTGTTTGATACCATTAGATGTTGATTCTAAACACATAAAAACGATTGAGACAATGACGAAAACACCTACAGAGGGTCTGTCTAGGCCCCTTCCCCTTTCAGGAGTCCGCGTCCTTGATGTCAGCCAAGTCATGGCTGGTCCCTATTGCTGCATGCTACTTGCCGACTTAGGCGCAGATGTCATCAAAATTGAGCCGCCTGGTACAGGCGACCAAACCCGTGGAGCTATGGGATTCAAGATGAAGGGCTCAGATAGTATGGGCTTTTTGAATATGAATCGCAATAAGCGCAGCCTTACCTTAAATCTCAAAACTGAGGCAGGTAAAAAAATATTCTTTGAACTAGTTAAATCCGCCGACATCTTGGTCGAGAATTACCGACCTGGCGTTATGAAAAAACTTGGCATCGATTACCCATCATTACAGAAAATCAATCCAGGCCTGGTCTATGCGAGTATTTCTGGGTTTGGCCAAAGCGGTCCTTGGGCAGATCGCCCTGGATTTGACTTAATGGCACAAGCCATGTCTGGTGTCATGAGCGTCACTGGCTATCCCGATGGTCCGCCAGTGAAAGCAGGCGTTCCAGTAGCAGATATTGGTTGCGCCCTCTTTGCGGTCTATGGCATTTTGTCCGCCTATATCGGCAAAACCAACACGGGTGAAGGTCAATTTATTGATGCTTCGCTATTTGATTCTGCATTAGCGTTTTCGATTTGGGATACAGCGCAGTATTGGGGAACTGGCATAGAGCCTTATAAACTGGGCACAGCCAATCACATGAGCGCTCCCTACCAAGCTATGAAAGCTTCTGATGGCTACTTTGTGATGGGCGCAACCAATCAAAAATTATGGAAACTGCTATGTGACAAGATAGGCAGGCCAGAATTAATTGAAGATGCTCGTTTCAAGACCAATCCATTGCGCTTAGCCAATCGCCTCGAACTCGCATCCGAATTAGAAAAAACGTTTGTCACCAAATCATGCGTTCAGTGGGTTGATGAACTGCTAGCAGAAGGCATTCCAGCCGGACCAATCAATACCTATCCCGAAGCATTTGATAGCGAGCATGGCAAGCATCGTAAGATGCGCATGGAGATTGATCATCCAATAGAGGGCAAAGTCCCTAATATTGGTTTTGCCGTCAAGATGATGGGCACACCACAACAAGTTCGCAAACATCCACCGCTACTGGGGGAACATAATGCCGAATTGCTAGCAGAGTTGGGCATAGCCGGCGATGAGTTGAGAGCTCTTGAGGCTGGTGGCGCATTTGCACCTTAGTCACGTTTTATTTTTTGACTAGCAATCCATCTTGAAATGAAATTGGCTTAACCACCCCGAGGATAAATCGGTAAGCGAAAAATAAACTTTGCGCCGCCACCTTCGTTTGGCTCAAAACGGATAGAGCCGCCATGTCTAGTAACGATATGTTTACACAACCACAATCCTAAACCCATGCCTGTTTGCTTGTTAGTAGCAAGCAACTCAAATAGATGGCTCTGAGCCTCAAGAGGAATGCCATCGGCATTGTCCGCAATAGAAACCTCTATTTCATCACCATCTTTTAATGCTGTAATCGCCAATTGCTTGTGAGCTCGATTCGCGGCAACTAAAGCCTGTATGGCGTTATTAATCAAATTCAGTAATAACTGTTGAATTTCACTTGAGTCAGCATTCAATGCCAAACTCGGTTCAATATTCAGAACAGCTTGAATGTTTTTTGAGTGTATTTCTGGTTTAGCAATACTCAACACTGAGCTAATTAAATCACCCATTTCTATCTCGGTGTTTGTGGCATCACCCTCTGAGAAAATTGATCGCAATGAACGAATAATATTGGCGGCACGTTGATTATCAGCAAGCAAGGTTTCCAAAATTTCCTTATGAGTATCTAAACTTAAATCACCTTGAGTTAATTTCTTTTGTAAGAATTGAATATTCAAGCTGGATGCCCCCAGCGGTTGATTCAATTCATGAGCAATCGATGCCGATAAGGCTCCAGTACTTGCAGTTTTGTTAGCCTTTAATAAAGAACCTATGAGAGCCTCTCTTTCTTGAAGCAGACTCTTAATCTCCTCGTTTTCATGCCGAGACTCGGCATTGGCAAAGGCAATCTTTTCAGACCAATATCCACCTATGGCTATGTATGAGAGCGTATTCATTACCAACTGAGTAATGGTAAATAAAATCAAGATTTGCGGAATCTGCTCAACTTGGCGAATAGTAAAAGAGGATGCAACTACGATAAATAGGCGTCCGAGTGCAAAAAATAATTCTGCAGAACTCGCATACTGCATATATGCCAGCTGACTTGATGGCTCTTCTCTTCTTTTTTGTTTGATTTCTAATATTTGCCATATGTAAAAAATACTGGCAATGATGCACATGAAAGCTGTGCGGATTTCAAACGTACATGCGCCACGCATCCATTCAAAAACAATAAAAAATGCAATCGTAGAAACAACAAAGCTGACCTTAAGAAATCGGGAGACAGGTTTATTTAAAGATAAACAAAATAGACCCTGTAAAGCGGCAGCAACGTAAAACAAAGTATTGCCAATGGTGAAGTTGAATTGAGGATTGGCGATATCATCAATTACCAAAATACCGCTACCAAAAATAAATAGTGCTAGCACACTTGCTAACAAAGAACCTAACCAATAAGGGCTTGTCTTAACTCTATATTGCGATCGATAGTAGTGGTAAATACCAAAAAACAAGCCCATCTGAATAACGGCCAGAATAAAAAAATAGAGGGCTAGCAATAGTTTCATACCGCTATCGTACATCGAGCCTAGCTAATGACTAAAATCCTTGTAAATGTATTTAATGCGCTTATTCCTCCAATTCACCGCATCAACACTGCTTTGCTTAAATTCTGCCTACGCCCAGCTAAGCCTCAATAACGCAGCTAATAATTACCTCAAAAAGAGAGCGGATGCCTTCATGACAATTACTGGTTACTCGCTAACTCCAGATGTCACCACAGGCTCTTTATCAATCAGAAATGGCGGAGATAACTCTGACTTGCAGATGATCTCTCTTGGCGGAGGAGACCGTATCAGCGCAAACTTTCCACTCTATTTAGAGGGTACATTAGCCATCAATCGCTACAACCCCAGCTTTACTGATGGTATCGGTAATAATGCTCTGAATGTGCCCGTACATTGGAATAGTATTACTGGAACAGGAGGCATAGGCTGGGACTTTCCAATAACAGATGAATTACGCTTTAGACCAATTGCCAACGTCATGTTGGGTCACCTAGAAAGTGATCTATCTATTGCATCACGTATTATCGAGAATCGTACTGGCGTTGATATGCAATTTCTAAATGGCGGTCGCATGAATTCTTATGGCCTTGGTGGATCGGTGATGTTGGATTATGAAAACTACATGCCTAACCAAGAAATTGATGTAGAACTACGCTACACGAATATACCCGTGAGAACTTTTGACTCCTCCACAGCGGTTCAAGGTTCAGCCGACTCTCAGAGCGTCGCAATATGGGCTCGCAGCAGAGTGCCCACACCAGTTACCCTATTAGATCGACCATTGCGCGCAGTATTTGAGTTAGCTCATACAGAATTTTTGGGGGATTTACGTGGCGCATTAGGATTTAATTCTCTCTCATCAGTCGGCACAGGTATTGAACTAGATAGAAGCGCTTCAGATCCAATTTTTAGCAGAATTCGCTTAGTCTTTCGCTATCAATTTGGTCTAAACGTACATGGAACTTCGATTGGATTGGCTGCGAGCTTCTAGTAGAAACAAGTAAGCATGAAGCGATATATTCCCGCATCTCTAAATGGCCTTGCATCACTGCTATTCTTGGCTTTGTGGTGCGGTAGCGCCTATGGCGTTGATCTTCAACCCAACGACATCGTTGCGCCATTGCCTAATAAGAATTATTTAAGTCTGTCTTATCAAAATAGCCAGAACACTACTTTTTATAAGAATGGCTCAGTAGTGACTACTAGGCCATATGGCAACCCCGTCATTGATACTAATGCTGCATTCGCCAGAGTTTCTACCACCTATGAAATTGCTAGCCTTCCAGGCGTCTCTTATGTACAGCTTCCCTACGGCAGCATTACTACCGCAGGCTCATTAAGCCCTTATGCAGGTGATACTGGGTTTGGCGATATTTCACTTGCCACCGCAATTTGGCCCTACTCTAATCGGGAGTCAAGAACCTATCTTGGTGTCGCAGGTTACTTTTTAATGCCAACCAGTAAATATTCAAACCAAACTGTATTTAATGTTGGTGAAAATCGCTATAAATCAGACATACAAATGGGATTTCAGAGACCTATCGTAGATAGTGTTGATGCTGCCATAGCGGTTGATACCATGTGGTACGGTGGTAATAGTCAGTGTGCCGCCTTATGCGGATCTACAACCAATCAGTCGCTTACTCAAAAACCTTTGACAACGATTCAGGTTGGACCAATCTACAAGATCAACCAAATCTACACCGTTGCTGTGACGTATTTTTATGTAGCTGGGGGTGCCACCTTGATCAACAATCAATATCAAAACAATGTGATCAATACTCAACGTTATCTACTTAGCGGTCAAGCACACACACCAATTGGCAGATTCTCATTGCAATATGGTCGTGACATGGAAATCAAAAATGGCTTTATGCAATCAAGACTTCTTCTTGCACGATACTCGGTTGAATTTTGAGTATTGAGAGATTGGCGGAAGAGGTGAGATTCGAACTCACGGACCTATTACAGTCGCCAGTTTTCAAGACTGGTGCATTCAACCGCTCTGCCACTCTTCCGTATCATGTGAATCGCGATTGATTCAAGACCATAATTATAAAGAACTTTTGATTTGAGCCTCTAAATACCTTGCTATGGCAAGACTAGAGGTAAGTCCTGGGGACTCAAAGCCATATAGGTTATAGAGCCCCTGCATTTTGTGCTCCTGGGGGGTGCTGAAGCAAAAATCTCCAGCCGGGGAGTTGGGCGGAACAATTTTGGCCCTCACTCCTGAATAATCTGGCTGCAAAGAACCATCTTTTAAACCGGGCCAATAGCGCCTTACCGCTTCATAGAAACCATCGCCGCGCTTTGGGTCCACGGTGTAATCAATTTGATCTTCTAGATCAATGTTGAGCCACTCAACATCTGGCCCAAACTTGGCTTGACCACCCATATCTAAGGTTAAATGCACACCCAATCCGCCGGGTTCTGGAATTGGGTAAATTAAATGATTAAATGGTGATTTTCCAGAAAGGGAAAAATAATTTCCTTTTGCAAAATAGGCTTTGGGTATTTGCTCTTTTGATAAACCCTCAATTTTTTGCGCAACCGCTGGCGCACTTATGCCAGCGCAGTTGATTAGCAGCTGAGTTTGAATTTGCATGCCATCAGCTCCACCAACCTCTAATAGGTAACCGTTTTGTGCTTTGTCTCCAATAGGCTTTGCACTAATCAGTGGTGATTGATAAGCCACCATACCACCCGCATCCTCAAATCCACCTAATAAAGAGAGCATATAGCCGTGGCTATCAACAATCCCAGTGGTTGATGACAAAATTGCGGCGGAGCATTTGAGATTTGGCTCTAGAGCCTTAGCCTCTTCCCCTGAAATGAATTTAATCTCAGGAACACCATTGTTTTGGGCTTTATACAAAATAGCTCGCAAATCATCTATCTGCGCCTCATCGCTGGCAACAATCAATTTGCCATAAGGCTGGGTGGCAACTTGATGGTCACGACAATATTCATATAAGAGATGATTGCCTTGCACGCAAAGCTTGGCTTTAAGAGAATCTTTTGGGTAATAAATACCAGCGTGAATGACTTCGCTATTTCTGGCGCTACTAATCGTGCCGAAGGCATTCTCTCGTTCGAGCAAAATGGTTTCGCGACCTTGCAATGCCATCTCCCTGGCAACGGCCAAACCCACTACGCCAGCGCCAATGACGACGCAATCCACCTGCTCCATTACTTGTCTCGCCTTATTTTTGAATTATTAGTGGTTTATTTCTAAATATAGTGAAATCCTAACATTTTCAGTGTTTTAGGGTGTTTTTATAGGGTTCTTGATAAAATCAGCCCATGTCTTCAAAGCCCATGCAAATAGCGAAAGATCTACCGACTACCTCTCACGCGGCTGCGGACATCGTTTTAGATACCGCATATCAAAATATCAGCGAACTTGAGTGGCAAGAGCTATTTTCATTTGCAAAAAAATCTCGCCTACCTGAATTCATTACAGACCTATTCAGCGGCAAACACGTCAATCAAAGTGAAGATCGTCCTGCACTTCATTCTGCCTTGCGTAATCTCTCCAAAACACCAGTCATTTTAGATGGTCAAGATGTCATGCCATCCGTCACCAAAGTCTGGCAACGGATGGATGCCTTATGCAATCAGTGGGTTGGCGTAACAGATGTCATTCACATTGGCATTGGCGGCTCTGACTTTGGGCCTCGTTTGACAATTGAAGCTTTGGCTCACGTATCTAATATCGAGAGTCGTGGAATGCGCATGCACTTCTTAGCCAATATTGATACCGCTGAATTAGCCCGCATCCTTACCCACGCACTTCCACATAGCACGCGGGTCATCATCGTCTCTAAGTCATTCACTACTTTAGAAACCACCATGAATGCAAAAGCCGTAGTAGCTTGGCTTAAAAACAGTGGGCTAACACAAAGTCAGATTAACAAAGTCTTATTCGCGGTTACCGCCAATATCTCGGTCGCTAAATCTTTTGGCATTGATGAAGAGCATATATTCCCATTTTGGGATTGGGTTGGCGGCCGTTACTCAGTTTGGTCTGCTGTTGGTTTACCCATCGCATTGCAATATGGATTCAAAACTTTTGAGGAATTCTTAGCGGGTGCGCATGCAATGGATTTGCATTTTAGAAATTCGCCTTTAGAAGATAACCTTCCGGTCATTATGGCGCTTGCGCTTTTGCATCAACAAGAAAAATACGACATTAAATCTTACGCTGCAATTCCGTATGCAGATGCACTAGATTGGTTTCCAAAATGGTTGCAGCAACTCGATATGGAGAGTAACGGCAAGAGTATTGGCAAAGATGGCAAGCCTGTTAAGCACTCATCACCAGTGGTTTTTGGCAGTGCTGGCAGTAATGCGCAGCACTCTTATTTTCAGCTATTTCACCAGGGCCCTGAGGTAATTCCGATTGACTTCATTGCGGTTCGCAAACCGATGAGCAATAGACCAGAAGCTACTGCACATCATCGTATTTTGCTTTCAAACTGCTTAGCGCAAGCTCAGGCTTTAGCCCATGGCAAGCATGCCAACAATCCAAATGATGTTTATCCTGGAAAGCGCCCTAGCAATTTATTGCTATTACCTGAACTCAATGCTTATTACTTAGGCGCGCTTCTTGCTCTTTACGAAAACCGCGCCGCGACATTAGGCGCACTTTGGAATATCAACAGTTTTGATCAACCGGGTGTAGAGTACGGCAAAATTTTGGCAAAGCCAATTGAAAAGGCACTTGATAGCGGTTCTCAACATATTGATGCAAGCGATAGCATCGATGCCGTTACTGCTGCACGTATTAATTTATTAAATTCTTAGTCTACCGAGCGGTCTACACGACAGTTATTTAAAGGTTTTTTCATGGAACTCTCCCCTTCAATCTTCAAGGCTTACGATATTCGCGGAATCATCGACCAAACTTTAGATCCATCGATTGCCAAGCTAATAGGCCAGGCCTTTGGCACTGAGATGCGCGAACTTGGTGAAACAGAGATTGTGATTGGTCGGGATGGTCGCCTCTCTGGACCTAGCTTGATTGATGCCCTAACAGAGGGGCTACTTTCAACTGGAGTTCATGTGATCGATTTGGGAATGGTCGCCACGCCCATGGTCTACTTTGGCGCTAATCAAGTACTCAATGGTAAATCCCCCAAATCAGGAATCATGATTACGGGAAGTCATAATCCACCCAATTACAACGGCTTTAAGATGGTTCTGGGTGGCGCAGCAATTTACGGCGATCAAATTCAAGCTCTCCGCAAGCGTATTGAAGCTAAACAATTTGCTGCCGGTCATGGCGCTCGCACTACTTTTGACATCTTTCCAATGTACTTAGAGCGCATTGTCAGCGATGTGAAATTAGCCCGCCCTATGAAAATTGCCGTGGACTGTGGCAATGGTGTAGGTGGCGCTTTCGCTGGCAAGTTATTTACAGCGCTCGGGTGTGAAGTGCAAGAGCTCTTTTGCGAAGTGGATGGAAAATTTCCCAACCACCATCCGGACCCAGCGCACCTTGAGAATCTTCAAGATCTCATCAAAAATCTTCAGACCACTGACAATGAGCTGGGGCTTGCGTTTGATGGTGATGCTGACAGATTGGGAGTGGTCACTAAAGATGGTCAAGTTATATTCCCTGATCGTCAGATGATGCTATTTGCTGAAGATGTTCTATCGCGAAATCCTGGTGGTCAGATTATTTATGATGTCAAATGCACCCGCAACCTCGCCAATTGGGTGACGCAACATGGGGGCGAGCCTTTGATGTGGAAAACCGGGCACTCTTTAGTGAAAGCAAAACTCAAAGAAACTGGTGCCCCTCTTGCTGGTGAAATGTCTGGGCATATTTTCTTTAAAGATCGTTGGTTTGGTTTTGATGATGGCCTTTATACAGGCGCACGTTTGCTAGAGATCCTCTCAAAGGTAAAAGACCCAAGCAAAATATTGAATGACCTACCAAACGCTATCTGCACTCCGGAATTGCAACTGGCCTGTGCTGAAGGTGAGCCATTTGAATTGCTTGAAGTTATTAAAGCCAATGCCACATTCCCCACTTCTCAATCGATTAATACGATTGATGGTGTGCGTGTTGAATATGCTGATGGTTTTGGTCTAGCCAGACCATCCAATACAACCCCTGTAGTAGTGATGCGCTTTGAGGCGGACAATGAAGAAGCGATTGCACGTATTCAAGGGGAATTTAAAGCCGCATTACTTGCAGCCAAACCAGATGCAAAATTGCCGTTTTAGTGTTTCATGCTCCCTGCATAACGATATCCATTGGATTATGATTTGGCATGAGCACAACTGTTAGCACCCCCATTTCCTTTGATTACCCGCAGCAAGACTCTGCGGGAGTCACCTGTACTGCACAAGCTTGGGCTAAAGTTCCATCGCATCTAGCCGCCTCTGAAAAGGCAGTCGTCGTTAATCGCATTAAGCAACTATTGATCGAGAAAGATGCTGCTTTAATTGCCCACTACTATGTAGATGGTGATATTCAAGATTTAGCCTTATCAACGGGTGGATTTGTTGCCGACTCTTTAGAGATGGCACGCTTTGGTAAAAATCATTCAGCCAAAAATCTAATCGTTGCTGGTGTTCGATTTATGGGTGAAACGGCTAAAATTTTGAGCCCTGAGAAACGGATCTTCATGCCTGACCTTGACGCTACGTGCTCGCTTGATTTGGGTTGTGATGCTAATGATTTTGCAAAATTTCGAGCGTTACATCCAGATCGTGTAGTTGTGGTCTATGCGAATACCAGTGCTGCAGTGAAAGCTCAAGCTGATTGGATGGTCACTAGCTCTTGCGCACTTGCAATTGTTCATCAACTCAAAGTAGATGGCAAAAAAATTCTTTGGGCACCTGATCGCCATTTAGGTCGCTACATACAAGAGCAAACAGGTGCCGACATGTTGCTATGGAATGGGGCATGCATTGTCCATGATGAGTTTAAAGCGGCTGAATTGGAGATTCTGAAAACAGCCCATCCGGATGCCAAGATTCTAGTCCACCCAGAATCTCCGCAAGCAGTAGTTGATTTGGCCGATGTTGTAGGCTCAACTTCCGCCATGATCAAAGCTGTTGTGGAAGGTAAAGCCACTGAATACATCGTGGCGACCGATAAAGGTATCCTGCACCGCATGCGTCAATTAGCACCCAATAAGAAACTCATTGAAGCCCCTACCGCAGGAAATAGCGCCACCTGCAAAAGTTGTGCACACTGCCCATGGATGGCTATGAATGGTTTACAAGGCATTCTGAATTGTTTAGAAAATGCATCTGGAGAAATATTTGTAAATGAACCTATTCGCACTCAAGCCTTGGGCTGCATCGAACGCATGCTAGACTTCACTACCAATCACCCTGAATTATTAGCAAAAGCGCAACATGGTTTTGTCAAAAATATTGGCGCCGCTTAATTGTTTAATATCCATATTCAGCACGTCGGCGTCCATTTAATCCTCACTTCATGTTTGATCACAACGAAACCTTAGAACAAGCTCGTCAACGCAATATTCATGATGCCTTAATGGAAGATATTGGCGTTTGCGACTGGACCGCCAAACTCGTTCCAAATAAACCCGTACAAGCACAATTAATTGTTCGACAAGATGCTGTTCTATGTGGCGTTGATTGGTTTGAGGGCACCTTAAGAAGACTTGATCCTAAGGCAAAAATCACATGGCACTACATTGAGGGTGACTTCATGCAGGCCGATAGCAAAGTTTGCGACATTAATGCTGACTCGCAAGCGCTTTTGTCAGCAGAGCGTACTTGCATTAATTTTTTACAAACCCTATCTTGGACTGCGACCATTACTCGTCAATACGTAGAGGCAATCTCGGGCGCCAGCCCTAATGCAAAAGGTTGCGCTGTACTAGATACTCGCAAAACCATTCCTGGATTACGCCAAGCCCAAAAATATGCAGTACGTATTGGCGGAGGTCAAAACCAACGCCTAGCCTTGTGGCACGGCATTTTGATTAAAGAGAATCACATTGCAGCTGCTGGCAGCGTGACTGCTGCACTTAAGAATGCACTAGCCCTAAATTCCGGCGTAGATATTCAAATTGAAGTGGAAAATTTTTCCGAGCTAGAGGAAGCGCTAGCTGCAGGTGCAAAAAGTATATTGATTGATAACTTCACAACTGATCAGATGAAAGAAGCAGTGGCTATCGCTGCTGGCCGCGCCTTACTGGAAGCCTCTGGTGGCATTAACTTAGATCAAATGCGAGCAATTGCAGCCACAGGCGTTGATCGTATCTCCCTTGGAAAACTGACCAAAGATGTTATCGCAGTAGATTTCTCGATGAGAATTCTAGGCTAGAGTGCACACCTTAAACTTAACCTTCTTGCAAATTTTCCACGCTCTCAACCTGAGGGGTCAAAATCGTAGGGTATGACACTGCCCAAGTACCTGGATAGTCACGACTGTAATGAAGACCCCTACTCTCTCGACGCATCAGGGCTGATCGCACAATCAATTCAGCGCATTCAAGCAAGTTACGCAACTCTATCAAATCCCGTGTCACTTTAAAGTTAGCGTAATACTCTTGCACTTCATAACGCAATAACTTAATGCGATGCAAGGCACGCTCTAATCTTCGATTGGTTCGTACGATACCAACATAGTTCCACATCAATGAGCGCAATTCATCCCAATTGTGAGAAATCACAACCTGCTCATCAGCATCTTCAACTTGACTCTCGTCCCAAAGCGGTAATTCTGGCATCGCCAAAGTTTTGAGCGCCGAAATATCTTCGGCTGCAGCCTTACCAATCACCACGCACTCCAAAAGCGAATTACTTGCAAGTCGATTCGCTCCATGAAGGCCGGTATAGGTTGCCTCGCCTACTGCATAAAGCCCAGGCAAATCCGTGCGCCCCTTTAGGTCAGTAACTACACCACCGCAGGTATAGTGAGCAGCTGGCACAACAGGAATCGGCTCTTTGGTGATATCCAACCCAAGACTTAAACAACGCGCATAGATCATTGGAAAATGCTCTTTGATAAATGCCTCACCCAAATGCGTTGCATCTAGATGCACATAATCTAATCCGTGTTTTTTCATCTCAAAGTCAATAGCGCGAGCCACAATATCACGCGGTGCCAACTCTTTGCGATCATCATGTGCTGGCATAAAACGCGTACCATCAGGCAGTTTTAGCAACCCGCCTTCACCACGCATGGCTTCAGTAATGAGAAATGTGCGGTCGCTAGGGTGATACAAACATGTTGGATGAAACTGAATAAATTCCATATTGCCTACACGACAACCTGCTCGCCATGCCATCGCAATACCATCACCTGTCGCAGTATCTGGATTGCTGGTGTAACGATATACCTTACCAACCCCTCCAGTAGCAAGTACTACTGACTTTGCGGCAATCGTCTCAACGCGATTATTTTTAATATCGAGAGCATAGACACCATAACAGCGATTGGGTTGAGTTCGCTGGGTTTTTAGATCCAATTGTCGATTGGTGATGAGATCTAGGGCGATCCAATGCTCCAAAATCTGGATGTTTTTGTGAGCTTTTGCTTTATCAAGCAATACTTCATGAATCGCTTTTCCTGTTGCATCTGCAGCATGGGCAATGCGTCGATGGCTGTGTCCACCCTCACGCGTCAAATGCAAGCCCATCGGTCCTGATTTATCTTCAGTAAATGGCACACCCTGTTCAACCAACCATTTAATCGCCTGCGCACTCTCCTCAGCGATATAGCGCGCGGTAGATTCGACAACCAAGCCAGCACCAGCATTTAAGGTATCAGCAACGTGAGCATCAATACTGTCATGCTCTTTATCGACAACGCCAACAATACCTCCTTGAGCCCAAGCTGTTGCTGCCTCCCCTAAACCACGCTTTGCCATCAAAATGACAGGCTGATTCTCTGCCATATGCAAAGCCACGGTTAAACCCGCAAGACCTGCCCCAATAATAAGAACGGGCAACTCATTTTGAGTACTTTGAGCTTGAGTTGAAGAATTAAAACTGGCCATAAGAGGGTTATTTTAAGGGGCAATTAAGGAAAGTGTTTATCCCTTCATATCCCTGTAGAAATTTTCATGGGATCCGACAGGTTCCAGATGAACCAGTCTCAAACCACCATCAAGAATGAGGGTTGTCAAAGTAAAAATGCCGTCATGAAGACGGCATTTTTAGTAGGTTGGCAAAGTCCTTAAACATTCACTGTTAGCATGGGTCCGTTTGGAGCATTTGTCCCGTAGCCAACCACTTTGGATGGCTCGCCACCTTTAGTGAGCTTGACTGCGCAGTACTTAAACTCTGGAATCTTACCAAAGGGGTCTAAAGCTGGATTGGTTATCAGATTTGCAGCAGCCTCATAGTACGCAAATGGGATAAAGATAACTCCTCTTGGGGTCCCATCATCTCTACGAACATGAATGCCGACCTCACCACGTCTAGACTGTACGGTAATCACATCACCAGCGGAAACGCCAAGCTGAGTCATATCCTCACCATTCATTGAGACTGTTGCCATTGGCTCAATTGCATCAAGCACAGTTGCACGACGCGTCATACTACCAGTATGCCAATGCTCAAGTTGTCGACCTGTAATTAATACAAATGGGTATTCAGAATCTGGGCGCTCATTGGCTGGAATAATATCTGCAGGAACGAGTTTCACCTTGCCATCGGGCGTTGCAAATTCATCGTCAAATACGATTGGACGGCCTGGATCTTCTAGAGATAAGCAAGGATAAGTAACACTAGACTCTTTCTCCAAACGATCCCATGTAATCCCTTTAATTGCGCCATGCATTGCTTGCCGCATCTCCTCATACACTTCTGCAACTCCGGCGTCAGGGCCTTGATAATTCCAATTAAGACCCATACGTTTTGCAATTTCTTGAATGATCCACAGATCCGCTCTTGCATCACCAGGTGGCTCAACCGCTTTTCTGCCCATTTGCACCATACGATCGGTATTGCTAGCAGTACCGACTTTCTCTGGCCAAGCGCTAGCGGGTAATACGACGTCTGCCAACAGTGCAGTCTCGGTCATGAAAATATCTTGTACCACCAAATGCTCAAGAGAAGCTAATGCATGTCGTGCATGATTTAAATCCGGGTCGCTCATCGCTGGATTTTCACCTTCGACATACATACCGCGGATTTTGTCAGGGTCACTATCGGGCGAAGTGATCTTATGCATAATTTCAACAACAGTGTATCCAGGCTTCTTATCAAGTGGCGTATTCCAGAACTTCTCAAACCAAGCATGAGCTTCTGGGTTATCAACACGCTGATAGTTTGGGAACATCATTGGAATCAATCCAGCATCACTGGCGCCTTGAACATTATTTTGGCCACGCAGTGGATGTAAACCTGAGCCTGGCTTGCCAATTTGGCCAGTGATACTTACTAGCGCAATTAAGCAACGAGCATTATCCGTGCCGTGAACGTGCTGGCTAACACCCATGCCCCATAAAATCATTGCCGATTTAGTGGTAGCAAACTCTCTAGCTACTTCACGCAAAGTCTCAGCTGGAATACCACAGATCGGCGCCATTGCTTCTGGACTATAGCCTTTGATATTCTCTTTCAGGGCGTCAAAGTTGTTTGCGCGGTTAGCGATAAAGTCTTTGTCAGCTAAACCCTCTTCAATAATCGTGTAGATCATGGCATTGAGCATTGCCACATCAGTATCAGGCTTGAACTGCATGGTCCGCCATGCATGTTTACTAATCTCTGTTTTACGAGGATCACACAGTACCAACTTAGTGCCACGCTTAGCGGCATTCTTAAACCAGGTTGCAGCAACCGGATGATTAGCCGTTGGATTGGACCCAATCAACATGATCAAACTAGAATGCTCTACATCGTTGACTTGGTTACTTACCGCACCCGAACCGACACCCTCTAAGAGCGCAGCAACAGATGAGGCATGACAAAGACGAGTGCAATGGTCGACGTTATTGCTACCAAATCCGGTACGAACAAGCTTTTGGAATAAGTAAGCCTCTTCATTACTGCCTTTAGCGGAACCAAAGCCCGCTAATACTTTCAGACCATGCTTATCTTTGAGTTCTTTTAATTTTCCGCCCGCGAAATCCAGGGCCTCTTCCCAACTTGCCTCACGGAAGATATCTGACCAATCTTGCTTGCCTTCCAAAATGGACTCGTCTTTGGGTACACCAGGTTTGCGAATCAGCGGCTTTGTTAGACGCTGTGGGTTATGGATGTAATCCATACCAAAGCGTCCTTTGACACATAAACGATTGTGATTAGCCGGCCCATCACGGCCCTCAACACTCACAATCTTCTCATTCTTCACGTTGTAGGTAATTTGGCAACCCACACCACAGAACGGACAGACAGAGTCGACTTTACGATCAACCGCTTGAGAACCAATCAAACCTTTAGGCATCAATGCGCCTGTTGGGCAGGCTTGTACACATTCTCCACATGCAACACAAGTGCTCTCGCCCATTGGATCATTTAGATCAAACACAATTTCACTATGAGCGCCACGCATTGCGTAACCAATTACATCGTTTACCTGCTCTTCACGACAAGCACGAACGCAACGATTGCACTGTATACAGGCATCCAAGTTGACTGCCATCGCTGGGTGCGAAAGATCATTGCTGACTTTTTCACGTCGCAATGCTTTGAGTTCCGGACGTACAGTCACATCCATGCGCGCCGCCCAAGTACTGAGCTCACCATGTTGATGTTTTTGCTCTGCCTCACTTGATTCGCCTACCCACTTAAACCCTTCATCCGGCATATCGGAGAGCAGCATCTCTAAAACAAGCTTCTGACTCTTCAGAGCTCGCTCACTATTGGCTTTGACTTCCATGCCTGCGGTAGCAGTTCTACAGCAACTTGGTGCCAATGTTCGTTCTCCATTAATTTCAACTACGCAAGCACGGCAGTTGCCATCTGGACGATAGCCATCTTTAAAGCAGAGATGCGGAATATCAATGCCATGACGTTTTGCAGCCTTGAGAATTGTTTCGCCTTCATAGGAAACAATGGTCTTACCATCTAATTTAAATTCGACAGTCTGCAATTCAAGTTCTTTTGGATTGGTTGGTGCGTTCATATGTGTCTCGCTCTTCCCTGTTCTTTTTTATGCAATTTCTTGTGGGAAATATTTATGAATACAACGAATTGGGTTTGGTGCTGCTTGACCTAAACCACAGATCGAAGCATCAACCATTACAGTCGCCAAGTCTTCTAGAGTCTCTTGATCCCAAGATTTCGCTTGCATGAGCTTAGCGGCTTTACCTGTTCCTACACGACATGGCGTGCATTGACCGCAGCTCTCATGTTCAAAAAAGTGCATGACGTTAAGTGCCATATCGCGAGCTTTATCTTGACTGCTAAATACCATCACAGCAGCAGAGCCAATGAAACATCCATAAGGCTGCAAAGTATCAAAGTCGAGCGGAATATCATTCATTGTTGCCGGCAAGATACCGCCAGAGGCACCACCGGGCAAGTAACCATAAAACTGATGACCATCTTGCATGCCACCACAGTATTCATCAATGAGTTCCTGAATAGTGATGCCGGCTGGGGCTAGCTTCACGCCAGGATTTTTAACGCGACCACTAACACTGTAACTACGCAAGCCTTTACGATCGTGGCGACCATAAGAGCTAAACCACTCTGGACCACGCTGCACAATATCGCGCACCCAATACAAAGTTTCAAAGTTATGCTCGAGCGTTGGTCGACCAAACAAACCAACTTGCGCAATGTACGGAGGACGCATACGCGGTTCACCACGTTTACCCTCAATGCTTTCAATCATGGCGGACTCTTCACCACAGATGTAGGCACCAGCACCGCGGCGCAATTCAATATTGGGAATAGCAAATGGCGGATTAGCTTTAAGTTTGGCTAATTCTTTCTCGAGCAACTCACGGCAACCGTGATATTCGTCACGCAAATAGATGTAGCAAGCATCAATACCTACTACATTGGCAGCAATTAATAGCCCTTCCAAGAAGCGATGTGGGTCACGTTCAAGGTAGGTGCGATCTTTAAATGTGCCTGGCTCACCCTCGTCAATATTGACTGCCATTAGCTTGGGCGCTGCCTGATCTTTCACAATCCGCCACTTGCGTCCAGCTGGGAAGCCTGCGCCACCCAAACCGCGCAAGCCAGAATTTTCCATAGCCTTGATGATGCTCTCCGCATCCCGTTTGCTATCGACAATTTCTTTTGCTAATACATAACCGCCCTTAGCGCGGTAAGCTTCATAACCAACATAGTCGGGTGAAATTGCTTGATTCTCGCCCTGAGGTGAAACGCTCTTTTGAGCCAATTCTGCTGGCTCAAATACCGCATCATCTTTAGCCAAGGGTTGAGTGGTGAGTTTGTTGTTTACTGCTGCCTTTACCTTATCTGCAGTAGCGAATATCACTGGATATTGATGCACTACGGCCACTGGGGCCTGCTCACAACGCCCTACGCAAGGCGCTGCCACCACTTTCACATTCGAATTACCCAAGATTGCAGGTAGCTTAGTCAATAGATTATGTGCACCCGCTAACTCACATGCAACACCATCGCATACGCGCACAGTGATATCGGCCACTGGATCATTGCCACGTACCACTTCAAAGTGGTGATAAAACGTCGCAACTTCGTAGACTTCAGACATCGGCAAATTCATTTCTTTTGCCAGAGCCACCAAATGACGATCATGCAATGCACGATATTCATCATTTAGTTTGTGTAAGTTTTCAATTAATAAATCACGACGATGAGGGGCGTTACCAATTAACTGTCGCACTTCGGCAATTGAAGCATCGTCTGCTTGACGACCCTTTAATTTGCTTTTGCGTCGAATGGTCTCCCGCAAATCCTCTGCGGTAGCAACTGCTACAGCACTGACTTCCTTAGAAGGCTTTGGGTGATTCATAATTTGTCGTCTCTTATTTTTTTATGTAATTAGTTTTATTTAAATTGCACCAATGAGAGTTTCCCCAAAAATAGGGTTTTTTGCTTAATAACAGCAGATTTTGGGTTATTTAGCCCCACAAGTCCTTGACGGAGCTCAAGGGAGATTTGTAGGGATATTCTAAGGGTTAACCCTAGTTATAACAGCGAGGGGGATGGCTTGTCGCCCGGGGGTAAGGAGTAATCTAGTTTGCGCTCATAAAGCCTTGCTTTGTAGCACTCTTGGTAGCCCTTACTGCCAATCTGCCAGCCAATGGAGGTGCAATCATCTTGGGCAGCCTGCTCTACTGAGCCGCAAGCGGTCAAGCCTGTAGTTAAACCAATAGCCAAAAAGACAGTAGCAACCCAAGTTAAGCGCAATTTTGATGATTTCATAACGCAAGTCTAATGGATTTCAATAAGCATCCAGCCTAAATTCAGGGAAAGCGTGTACTTGTTATCTTGAATTCTTGTCAGTAACAATGGATATTAGTTAATCACATCCAAAAATGGAGTTCTCATGAAATTCATCCCAAAAAAAATTGCCTTCTTATTGCTCTGCCTGCATCTTGCCCTTTCTGCCCCCGTAATGGCAAAAAATCAGGACGGCTATGTAGAACTTATTGATGGCGTCAGTCTAAATGGATGGAATATTGTAGGTAATGCTAGCTGGGTTATTGGCAAAGGGAATATTGAAGGGAATAAGCCCATGGGCTTTTTAGTAAGCGCTAAATCCTACAAAAACTTTGTGATTAAAGCGGAGTTTTGGGCGGAGTCAAATACTAATAGTGGCATCTTTATACGCTGCCAAGATCCCAACAAAATCACTGCAGCAAATTGCTATGAGATAAATATTTGGGACACACGCCCTGAACAAGCGTATGCAACAGGAGCCATAGTGGATGTTGCCAAGGTTAATCCCATTCATAAAGCTGGTAGCCGTTGGAACACCATGGAAATTGTGGCAAATGGGTCGCATTTCAAAGTTAGCCTCAATGGTGTTGTGACTGTAGGCGACGGACAAGATAGCCGCTTTGCCGAGGGCCCAATTGCATTGCAGTCTGCAGGCGGTGTTGTGAAATTCAGAAAACTAGAAATCAAACCGATTTAGTTTTAAACAAAAATTTCGATTCGATCACCACACGCCATTGGCCTGAGCGCCTTATTATGCTTTTGCATTTTTACAAGGCCATAGTTCGACATCGTTTTCAAGGTCCTCGATAGGTTTCCCTGTTTACGTCCAGTCATCTCCGCTAACTCGGAAATAGATACTGGTTTGGATGATCGGATCACATCCAATAATGCACGATTCTCATCGCTAAGAACTTGGGCTAATGATCGCATAGAAGTAAACCATATCTTAGGATCACTAGACTTAACCTTAAGCTCCCCTTTTGCAATTGCCAAGATACGTTGACGTATCTCTGCCTGAGACGCAATGCCAATTTTGATAACTTTCATTTCACCTTATCCATCTTTAGTGCAGCATCTACATCTATAAAGAAATCACTGAGCAATTGATAGGCATCCTTGAACACGTACCTCGTGACGAGATCTAGTGAGTATCGATGCTTGTGGTCATAAGGAAGCTTTCTGCCGACATATGACCCTAGCCTTTTAAATGCATGCGCATTGTCGTATCCTAAAATTCGCTCACCAGCAGGGTTATGCAAGGTTAAGGAATAGCGAATTCCATGTGGAATAGCATCCGATGGAGTTACTTGCCAAGCATCTATTTTCACCCAGTAATCATCCTCTTGGTCAATCACCTGTTGATGTAATTCAAGTAGTGTGGAGATGCCCTCAATTTTCATCTCCCATACTATATCAACTAATGATATACCAAAAATGACAACCCATGCGTCAACATGGATAAGCCGAAGTTATGCTGCTGGCGGAAACCCCACTTTTTGCGCCCACATATTATTGAAAACGTGGATAACCGGTTTTTCATAAACGCCAGCCTTTGTGAACGGCTCGTTACTCAACCACTCATCAACTGTCGCCCTATTTGGAAACTCCATTACCAATAGACTACCTACAACAGTTTGACCATCCTCAGAAGTGAGAGGACCAGCAAACGCCATACGCTCAGCTTGCTGACCCAGATAAGCTCGATGCTCGGGACGTACCTTTACACGCAAATCCGCAGTGCCTGGTCGATCCATTAACAAAATAGCAAAAATCATATTTATTCCTTAGCCATGGGCTCTATTACTTAGTTACCAACTCTGTTTTTTACCATCAATCCAAGTTTCTTTAACCTGAATGTTGCGAATTTGGTCTACAGGGGTTTTCTTTGGGTTTGCTGACAAGACCACTAAGTCAGCCTGTTTGCCGACCTCAAGACTACCAACCTTATCATCAGAGAACATTTCATAGGCAGCATTAATGGTTACCGCACGAATCGCATCATCAACTGACACGCGCTCGTTAGGACCTAAAACTTTGCGGGGCTCTTTTTGCCAAAGTCGACCCGCTCCCTCTGAGATGTAATTCAAAGGTCCTACATTTGATACTGGGGAATCGCTATGGTATGCAAATCGTCCACCCTCTCTCTTAAAAGAGCCAGATGGATCAATCCGATCTGCACGCTCTGGGCCTACGATCTTGTCATGGAAGGCTTCACCCCAATAATCAACGTGCCCGATAGTAAAACCTGGAATCACTCCTAACTTCACTGCACGCTTGACTTGCCCTGGGGTATTGATCGTGAAATGCTCAATACGTAAACGACGAGCTTTTGGATCAGGAGAATTAGCTAATAACTTAGCGTAAGTATTTAGCGTCTGCTCAATCGTCCGATCACCATTGGCATGAGTAGCAATTTGCCAGCCTTGATCAAAAATGGGTTTAGTCATCTTGTAGATTTGATCATCGGCATAATCTAAATTACCGCGAAACTTTGTTCCCTTGGGGTAGATATAAGGTTCATTGAGCGCTGCTGTAATGCCCTGAGTGGAGCCATCTGAAACAAACTTCACGCCCACGTATCGCAGCTTATCGTCGCCATCATTAGGCTTAAGACCATTAGTACCGTTTGCTAGTAATGGTCCATATAAATACGCTCTAACTCGCAAAGGAAAATCGTCTCTACGTACAAGTGAATTAAATAGCTTTACTTCATTATCCAAGCCCAACATTAAACCTAAGGTGATTTCAGCTGAAGTAGTTACACCCTTAGAGGCAATCAGCTTCGCGGTCTTTTGCATCGCTGCTGCTAATTCCGCTTCGGTTGGAGCAGGCGCATGCTTGAGGGTAGACAAAATTGCTGATGGCTCAACCACCACACCTGTTAGACGGCCCTGAGCATCTCGCATGTAAATTCCACCATCGCCCGGGTTGGGGGTTTTGTCTGTAATGCCTGCAACTTCGAGAGCCTTGTGGTTGACATACAAAATATGGCCCGATTGATTCATCACTGCAATTGGCACTTCAGTTGAAACTTTATCTAAAACATCTGCGGTCAACTCAGCCATAAAAGGTTGCGTGCGAGATGGATCAACTCCAAAAGCACCTAACCACTGACCCTTTGGCAGCGTCTTTAATCTCTCCTTTAATTTTTGACTAAGCGTATCTAAGGTGTCATATTGAGGAGTAAAGTTTGACAGGTTTAGCCAAAGCACTTCTGTCATTGCTGTCATCACAATATGAATATGGGGCTCTACAAAGCCAGGCATCAGCGTTTGACCTTGCAAGTCAATGATCTTGGTGTTGGCACCCTGCCAGTTTTTTACAACAGCATCTTTACCACCAACAGCAACAATTTTTCCATTTTGTATAGCCAAGGCCTGAACCTCAGCATTTTTTGCATTAACAGTCAGAATTGGTCCGCCATAAAAAATGGTATCCGCAATTTGATTGGGGGCAGCATAAGCAAATCGCAAACAGATCAGCAAGCCAATTAAGAGTAAAGCTCCGTGGAAAAGTCGGTTCATTTAAAGCCTCTTCATTGTGATGAATTGAGATACAGAAAGCATAGCGGATATTGAGACATGTACTTAACAATCTCAGCTAAAAAAAATAAAACCACCCTAAGGTGGTTTCAGAACATTTGGCGGAAGGGGCGGGATTCGAACCCGCGGTAGGCTATTAACCTACGCACGCTTTCCAGGCGTGTGACTTAAACCGCTCATCCACCCTTCCGGAACCGGAGATTATACGATTGCCGAAAGGGTTTTACCCCAAATCCTGACAAATACAGCTTAGAGAGACTCTTTAAGTTGCTCCAAAATTGCTGGATTTTCTAAGGTAGATGTGTCTTGAGTGACCTCCTCGCCCTTAGCGATCACGCGCAAGAGACGGCGCATGATCTTGCCTGAACGGGTCTTTGGTAAGTTATCACCAAAGCGAACATCTTTAGGTTTGGCAATCGGACCAATTTCTTTACCAACCCAGTTACGCAATTCTGTTGCAACCTTCTTAGCATCTTCACCAGTTGGGCGACCGCCTTTGAGAACCACAAACACACAAATTGCCTCACCTGTGAGCTCATCTGGACGACCCACAACAGCAGCTTCAGCAACCAATGGATTTGCAACCAAGCAAGATTCAATTTCCATCGTACCCATACGATGTCCAGAAACGTTTAGAACGTCATCAATACGACCGGTAATGGTGAAGTAACCAGTTTCTTTATTGCGAATAGCGCCATCACCAGCTAAGTAAAGATTACCACCCAACTCTTCCGGGAAATAAGACTTCACGAAGCGATCCGGATCATTCCAAATGGTTCTGATCATAGAAGGCCATGGGCGTTTCACTACTAAAATTCCGCCGTTTCCGTTTGGCACATCATGACCAGCTTCATCCACAATCGCCGCCTGAATGCCAGGTAATGGCAATGTGCAGGAACCTGGAATCATTGGTGTTGCGCCAGGCAATGGAGAGATCATGTGACCACCCGTTTCGGTTTGCCAGAAAGTATCAGCTATAGGGCAGCGTGAGCTGCCTACATTTTCGTAATACCATATCCACGCTTCTGGATTAATTGGCTCGCCAACTGAACCTAACAAACGCAAGCTTGATAAGTCATAACTCTTAGGATGAACGGCCTGATCATTACTTGATGCCTTGATCAAGGAACGAATCGCAGTAGGCGCTGTGTAGAAAATCGTTGCTTTGTGCTTTTGGATCATGTCCCAGAAACGGCCAGCATTCGGATAAGTTGGAACGCCTTCGAACACAATCTCAGTGGCACCCACTGCTAACGGGCCATAAGTAATATATGAGTGGCCAGTTACCCATCCAATATCAGCAGTACACCAGAACACATCGGTTGGCTTGATATCGAAGGTCCACTTCATTGTGAGAATTGCCCACAGGAGGTATCCGCCAGTGGAGTGCTGCACTCCTTTTGGCTTGCCGGTTGAACCAGATGTATACAAAATAAAAAGGGGATGTTCAGCACTAACCCACTCAGGCTCACAAGTCGTTGCCTCATTAGCAACAATATCTTGCATCCAAACATCACGACCTGCTTTCATCTCGATTGCAGTACCAGTGCGCTTACTCACGATCACATGCTTCACTTTGCCGCACTCGCCTGTAGAAAGAGCTTCATCGCAAATTGCTTTTAATGGCAGTGACTTACCACCACGATACTGGCCATCAGCAGTGATCACTGCTACCGCGCCAACGTCGATGATGCGGTCACGCAAAGCTTGTGCAGAGAAGCCACCAAACACTACCGAGTGAATTGCACCAATACGAGCACATGCTTGCATTGCCACAATACCTTCAATAGTCATAGCCATATAAATAATGACCGTGTCACCAGACTTGATGCCCATATTGCGCAGTGCATTTGCCATCTTGCAAACACGCTCAAGCATTTCTTTGTAACTCACTTTAGTTACAGTGCCATCGTCTGCTTCAAAAATAATCGCTGTCTTATCACCGAGACCAGCTTCAACTTGACGATCTAAACAGTTGTACGAAGCATTCGTGGTGCCATCTTCAAACCACTTATAAAAAGGTGCCTTAGACTCATCCAATACCTTAGTAAATGGCTTTTTCCAGTAAATATTCTCTTTTGCGAGACGACCCCAGAAACCGTCATAATCTTTTTCAGCTTCAGCGCAAAGCTTTTTATAAGCATCCATACCTGGAATGGCCGCACTCTTAACGAAGTCTGCAGGTGGGTTAAAAATGCGGTTTTCTTGCTTTAATGGTTCCATGCTTCACTGCCCTTTATTAAATAAACAATGTTCTTTTTTTGCCAAAATGCAGCAAAATGACGGGTTCTGACCCACCAAGACTTACGAAGATAAGTGAAAACACTTGGGATTTGCTCTATGGCAAACCCTTAAAATAGGGCAAACCTTACTAATAATGTGGAAATAAGCCTAAAACCATGACTCAGATTAAACAAAACGACCTCATTCAAAGCATTGCAGACGCATTTCAGTTCATTTCCTACTACCACCCTAAAGACTTTATTGATGCAATGGGCAAGGCATACTCCCTCGAAAAAGGCGAAGCAGCCAAGGATGCTATTGCTCAAATTTTGACCAATAGCCGCATGTGTGCAGAAGGCCATCGCCCGCTTTGCCAAGATACTGGTATTGCGGTGGTCTTTTTGAAGATTGGTATGAATGTTCAATGGGCAGATGCCACGATGAGCGTTACTGAAATGGTGAATGAGGGCGTACGTCGTGCCTACCTCAACCCTGACAATACGCTGCGCGCTTCTGTATTAACTGACCCCGCAGGTAAACGCAAGAACTCCGGTGATAACACCCCTGCTGTTGTTCATTATGAAATTGTTCCGGGTGATGATGTTGAAGTTATTTGCGCTGCAAAAGGTGGCGGTTCTGAAAATAAAGCCAAGATGGTGATGCTCAACCCATCTGACTCGATTGTCGATTGGGTACTGAAGACTGTTCCAACTATGGGTGCTGGTTGGTGCCCTCCTGGCATTCTTGGCATTGGCATTGGTGGCACACCAGAGAAAGCCATGTTGATGGCTAAAGAAGCTTTAATGGGTCCAGTAGATATTCAAGAACTCATTGAGCGCGGTCCTAAGAATCGCGTGGAAGAATTACGCCTTGAAATCTACGACAAAGTAAACAAGCTCGGTATTGGCGCTCAAGGCTTGGGCGGTCTAGCAACAGTTTTAGATATTAAGATTTTGGATTACCCAACCCATGCTGCCTCATTGCCGGTTGCGATGATTCCAAACTGCGCAGCTACACGTCACGTACATTTCCATTTGCATGGAGATGGCCCTGCAAAACTTGAGGCTCCTTCTTTATCAGATTGGCCAGATGTGACTTGGACTCCAGATGTTCAAAAATCTAAACGCGTGAATCTGGATACCTTAACTGCAGAAGAAGTGGCTAGCTGGAAACCAGGCGAGACACTACTATTGAATGGCAAAATTTTGACTGGTCGTGATGCAGCACATAAGCGTATTCAAGACATGCTCGCTAAAGGCGAAGAATTGCCAGTAAGCTTTAAAAACCGCGTGATCTATTACGTCGGTCCAGTAGATCCTGTGCGTGATGAAGTTGTTGGTCCAGCAGGCCCAACGACCTCAACTCGGATGGATAAGTTCACTGAAATGATGCTTGCAAAAACGGGTCTTATTTCCATGATCGGCAAAGCGGAGCGTGGTCCTGTTGCCATCGAAGCAATCAAGAAACACAAATCTGCTTACCTTATGGCTGTTGGTGGCGCCGCTTATCTCGTATCCAAAGCGATTCAAACGTCTAAGGTTGTTGGCTTTGCCGATCTCGGCATGGAAGCAATTTATGAGTTTGATGTGAAAGATATGCCAGTAACTGTTGCTGTGAATTCAGAAGGTATCTCTATGCACGAAACTGGACCAAAAGAATGGCAAGCAAAGATTGGTGGAATTCCAGTAAAGATTGCTTAACACTTTTATTCCAACCTCTGCAATAAAACTTTATTGGCTTTAAATTGTCACTAATCGGTGTATTTGATTCTGGTGTTGGTGGCTTATCCATTTTGGATGAGGCGCTACGCCAGCTTCCGGAGCACGACTACATCTACTTGGCCGATTCTGCGAACGCACCTTATGGTGAAAAATCTCCTGATTGGATTGCGCAGCGCAGTTTGAGTCTTTGCAAATATCTCGCTCAAGCTGGCTGTAACGCCATCGTAGTTGCATGCAACACTGCAACAGCACAAGCAATAAAGGATATTCGAGCAGCCATCCCAATTCCTATTGTGGGGGTTGAACCAGGCATTAAGCCAGCTGCCATGCAGTCAGCGAATGGTGTTGTTGGCGTCTTGGCAACTGAAGCAACCCTGAAGAGTGACAAGTTCAATGCCTTGCTCTCCACCCTGCCCAATCATTGTCAATTTATTAAACAAGCAGGCGCAGGCTTGGTGCCATTAATCGAAGCTGGTAAAGCAAATGACGGAGAAACTCTGGAATTGCTTGCTAAGCACTTGGAACCCATTCAAGCGGCAGGCTCCGACACGATTGTCTTAGGCTGCACGCACTACCCATTCTTAAGAAAAGCGATTCGTAAACTCCTTGGAGACAAAATTACGCTGATCGATACCGGTGAGGCGGTAGTAAAGCAATTGAAGCGGCAATTAGAAGCACTCGCTCTTAATCAAACAGATTCCGCTATCAGTAACGCCTCTCAATACGGTGCCGTACATTTTTTCAGCAGCAAAGATGAGCACGCTCTTTTGAAGATGGCGCAAGATTTAATGCTCACCGATCTAAAGAAGCATCGAGTTAGTTCAGCACAGTTAGGGCTGGTGTCATGAGCGCATTCTGGCAAAAGGTGGATGAGCGTTTACCATTTACCAAAAGCGAACGCATCATTATTGCTATCGTACTTTTGCTGCATGCTCTGCCAGCCTTGGATTTTTTGCATTGGTCCTCTAAGCCTACCCGCATTGATGATGAACGCGTGATGGCAAATCTTGTCAGCCCAGATACTGCTTCAAGCAAAACTCAGGAGCCCCCCGCTCCAATGCCAAAACCAAAAGAAGAACCTAAAAAGAAAACTGCAGAGGACAAGTCTTCTCAAAAGACAGCGCCTACTCAAACACAGAATAACCCCACTCAAAAGAGTGACTCAAATACCCAAACTCAAATGCCAAATGCCGCTGTGGCGCCTTCAAGTGCTGGTGGAGCAAGCGGCACACCAATACAAACAGACATTGGTAAACTGATTGTCGTTTTTCAGCCCGATGCTGATGCCTACTACCCATCATTCTCAAAAAGATCAGGAGAGCAAGGGACAGTGGTGGTACGTTTAATTATTTCTGAAAGTGGCGAGGTTGAAGATGTCGCAATATTACAGTCAAGCTCCTTTCCAAGACTTGATCGTGCCGCAACCGACATTGGTCGACGCTATCGCTTTAAACCTTTTTTAGTCAATGGCTCACCCCAACGAATCTCAACTAATCTTTTAATTAAATTTAACCTCAAGAATTAAGCGCTATGAATACACCATTTGGAATTGCAAATCTCTGGCTTGAAGGCGACGGCATTACCCGCTTTGTTGCAATTGCATTACTTGCATGCTCAATCATCACTTGGGTAATCTTACTTACTCGCCTGTGGGAGTTGCGCAATCTACGCAAACTCAAACCCGAAGTAGATCAATTCTGGCATGCAAGCACCTTTGAACAAGGCCTGCATTCGTTTAGCAACCCCACTACCAACCCTTATTATCTAATTGCCAAATCAGCAAGCAGCTCCTCTGTCCACCACCAAGGCCAATCGAATAATCACCGCGAGTTACTACAAACTTTGAATTACTCAGAATGGATGGCAAGAAGCATTAAAAATAAGATTGATAGCCTTGCTACCAGCCTTCAAAAAGGACTAACTTTTTTAGGTTCCACTGGTGCAACTGCGCCATTTATTGGTCTATTTGGAACTGTATGGGGCATCTACCATGCCCTCATCTCTATTAGTAGCTCTGGAAGCGCACAAATTGATCAGGTTGCCGGCCCAATTGGCGAGGCATTGATCATGACCGCCTTGGGTCTTGCTGTAGCGATTCCGGCCGTGTTAGGATTTAATGCCATCAATCGCGCAAATAAATTATTTATTGCGGACCTTAATCGATTTGGCAATGATTTACTTGCCTATTTTGTAACTGGCGCACGCGTGAATACTGGAGATTAAGTATGGCGCTTCATATTCAAGACGATCAAAATGATGATGCCATCATGGCGGAAATCAACATGACGCCAATGGTTGATGTCATGTTGGTATTGCTCATTATTTTTATCATCACTCTTCCCGTTATTCAGCAAGCGGTAAAAGTGGAACTCCCCAAAGCGAATAGCGTTCGCAATGAAGTCAAACCTGAATCTGTGCAATTATCAATTGATGCCAAAGGTCAAATTTTTTGGAATAGCGCTCAGATTGACCTAAAAACCTTTGATGGTTATGCAGAAAAAGCAGCTCAAAAAGATCCACAACCTGAGATCAATTTGCGCGCTGATAAAGCCGTGAAGTACGAATACGTCGCACAAGTATTAGCCGCATCCCGCCGCGCAGGCCTTACCAAACTGGGATTTGTTACGGAGCCTAACTAACAGGTCTGCCGAATTACTTAACCGTTACTCTATAAGGCATCTTAGTAAGTGCGCAACTCTCTTCACTTACATGCGTACCATTACCAATAGTGGCACCTAGGATACCGCCTTGGATTTTTTCGACTTTTCGAAGCTTACCGGTAATCGGATCTAGAGTAATTTGTGTGGTTACTGATCCAGCTGGATAATCTACGTCCATTACTTTTTCTGGATCGAAATTTGCTTCGATCAAAATTAGAATATTAGGACGCGCCAAGGTGACGCTCTTCACCATTTGCCTACCATAAGCATCAGACTGATCTAAATCGCGATCATCCAGATATACCTTGGCTTTTTGACTTCCTGATGCCAAGGTAATTTTCATATCGTACTCTTCTGTGTAGCCCTTTTCTGAGCGCGTGCAACTAAACTCCAAAACATCAATTGACCACGCTGAAGTAGCAAATAAAAACAGGCAAAAATAAGCTAGGGTTTTTGAAAAATTCATAAAAATGAATATTGAAGAATATAGAGATGGTGCCCGGGGCCGGAATCGAACCGGCACGACTGTTTAGGTCGCAGGATTTTAAATCCTGTGTGTCTACCGATTTCACCACCCGGGCTCGCACTAGCAATTACTGCCGCGCTATGTAAATCAAGACAGCCCAAATTTTAGCATGCACGCCAAAAATAGCCTTCAGTTCTCACCGCCGCTACAGATCTATAAGCATGCTGGGCAAAAACATTAAAATGGGGACATGAAATCTCAGGGAAAGAAGTCGGGCATTAACAACCTATTGCGGCCCCTTCGTTGGGTTGCTGGTATTGCTTTATTGCTGACGTTAACCTTCGTTGCTACTTATCTGTATTCTGCCCAATCCAGTCCTTCTGGCAAAAGAACGATTAAGAGCCTAGGGGATACCGTTGTTATCTCTTTCGATGAAACTGGGATTCCTCATATCAAAGCCAAAAGTCAAACCGATGCCTTATTTGCCTTAGGCTACATTCACGCTACTGAACGCTCTTGGCAACTGGAAATGAATCGTCGGATAGCTAGCGGGCGACTTTCTGAAATCCTCGGCCCAGATACTGTCAACATAGATCGTTTCATTAGAACCTTGGGTATTAAACGAGCCGCAGAAAAACAATTTGATAAGTACCCAGTAGCTGCGAAAAGATTACTCCAAGCATATGCTGATGGCATTAATTCTGGTAACGCAAGCTTAGGATGGGCGCTTCCAGTGGAGTATTTTTTATCAGGCTCTAAACCAGGGCACTGGTCACCCACGGACAGCGTTGCCTGGATGTTAATGATGGCATATGACCTAGGCGGAAACTGGCAAAAAGAATTGCAACGGCTTGAATTATCTCAGTACCTAACCACAAAACAAGTTTGGGAAGTTTTATTGCCCTCCTCAAAAGGAGGCCCTGTAAGCAATCTCGACTTTGCCAAGATGTATCACGATCTGAACGTATTTAATACAAGCCCGAAAAGCGAGAATCCCAAGTCCAAAAAACTACCCTCTACTGAACTTGGGTTAAACGATCTTCCTGGGGGCAAGGATGGGATCGGTTCAAACAATTGGGTTTTAAGCGGCAAGCTCACCGAGAGTGGAAAGCCGTTATTGGCTAATGATCCCCATCTAGGATTATCAGCCCCAGCAATTTGGTATTTCGCTCATCTAGATGCACCAGGCCTCAATGTGATTGGCGGTACGCTTCCCGGTATTCCGGCAGTTGTTTTAGGTCGATCTGAGAAGTTTGCCTGGAGCTTTACCAATACCAACCCAGATGTTCAAGATACCTATCTAGAGCAATTGGATCCCAGTAACCCTAGTATGTATCGTGGTCCTCATGGCATGCTGCCGTTTATAGTGCACCAAGAAATAATCGACATCAAAGGGTCCACACCAATTACTTTCATTGTCAAAGAAACCCGACATGGCCCAGTAATTTCAGATTCCTATGCACGCGTTAAACGGGCCATCGATACCAATCGATATGCACTAGCCTTGCGCTGGACTGCTTTAGATCCCGAAAACCAATCCGTAGTAGGCTTACTGGAAATGAATCGCGCTAAAGATCTTGATTCATTTAAAGCAGCGATACATAAAAATTATGCGCCAATGCAAAATGTTGTTATGGCTGATACCGATGGCAATATCGCTTATCAGGCCGCTGGTGTTGCGCCGAAAAGAACACTTCATCAAGGTCTATATGGAATAGCGCCTGCGCCAGGTTGGGACCCACAATACGATTGGAATGGCTACCTGCCATTTGACCAACTGCCCAATAGTAGCAATCCAGAACAGGGTTGGATTGCTACTGCAAATCAAGCAGTAACTGCTCTCAATAACCCAAACCCCCTTACCGCCGACTGGGATGTACCTACTCGGTATGACCGCATTGTTCAATTAATTAATGCGAAAAGCACCTTTGACTTGCAATACATGAAAACTATGCAAGGCGATACCCTGTCACTCGGGGCCACTCCACTCCTTGAATTATTTAAATCCTCTAAAACAACTCATCCCTTGGGAGCAAAGACGCTTGATCTCATCCAAAAATTTGATGGCAATATGAGTGCCGATAGTCCAGGCGCATTAATTTTTAACGCCTGGGCAGATCATCTGACACGCAACGTGTTCTCACGCTTAAGTTATTTATTTTTTGATGACTATGGGGCTCGTAACTTTCGCTATCCATTAATTGCGATTTTACAAAATCCGAATAATCCATGGTGCGATCTTCCAAAAACACCCGCTATTGAAACATGCGCTGAATCATCCAATATTGCGCTTGATCGTGCTCTTGAATACTTAAGCGATCAATATGGAAAAGATCTGGCGTCATGGGCATGGGGCAAGGCTCATATCGCCATTTCTGAACATCGTCCGCTCAGCAAAATTCCTGTTCTTGGGAAACTCTTTAACATCACCACCCCTTTCCCCGGAGATAGCTTTTCAATCAATGTAGGACGACTTGAGCTAAATAACTCTAGTAATCCTTATGAAACCCTACAAGGCCCTAGCCTACGTGCTATCTATGACTTATCAGATCTTGAGAAATCTCTGTTTGTTTATCAAACTGGACAATCTGGGTGGATTCAGAGCAAAAGTTATCGCAACTTGAACTCGCTTTGGGCTAAAAATGAGTACCTCCCATTACAAATGAAGCCCGAGAAAACGACTCGAACTTTAGAGCTAAGCAATAAATAAGGCCTCGTCACAAGAAGCAGTTGTAGCCGTCTAAAATAATCCTAACGCGTTACCATTCATACACAGTTCATATTTAAAGATAAGATCATGAAAAAAATTCTTCTTACTTCGCTTACCGCATCAATACTATTTTCCACCTGTGGAATTGCCAATGCAGCTTGGAAAGAGCTTGGCTCTAATGCAGTCATGACGGTTTATGTTGATCTGGATACAGTGCAGACTCAAGGCGAAAAAGCGCAAATCATTTCAATGCTCGATTTTAAGAAACCGGGAACCAATCCTACAAATAAGGAGGCGGTGAGCTCTATCATCGGTTTAAATGAGTATGACTGCCCTTCCGTAAGCTATCGCCCGATTGCTTATAAAGAATTTTCTGGCAATAAAGGCTCTGGCAAGGTGGTATCAGAAGCCAATACCCCTGACAGCAAGTATGAGCCTGTAGTCAGCGAAAGTTGGACGGCTGGCGTATTTAATTCTGTCTGCAAAGCAGTCAAGTAAATTTAACCTAAAACTATGCGGGCGTATTGGGCTGTCTCGCTTGCACTAATTAGTAGCTTTTGCCTCCATGGTTGTGCCGCACCTATTGCCGCAATTAGCGCCAGCGGTACAGCCGCCGCAAGCTCAGCGGGCACCAGTGCTGTAGCCGTTGCAGCAGCGAACCCTGTTACCACTACCAGCATGGCTTCTACAGTTGCTACTGGAAAATCGCCTTTAGAGCATGCAGTGTCTGCCGCCACCAAAAAAGAGTGTAGCTTTACCAATATCGTTACCCCTAAACCCATCTGTGAAGACGTTGTCATGCCCAAAATCATCGACAAAAGCACTCCACTTGCTGGTCCAACTGATCCTCCTAAAGACACTATCAAGCAGTGAATATTCTGAAATGGGCAATCTGCGGGCAGTAGAGGCTAAAATCAGGGTTTACCAGCACAATTGAAGCACTAAAGATGACTACTGAAAACTATTACCTCACACTAACCTGCCCAAACAAGCCCGGGATTGTGGCTGCTGTATCAACTTATATTTTTCAAGCAGGCGGGGATATTGAAGAAGCGCAACAGTTTGATGATAAGGCGTCAAAACGCTTTTTTATGCGTGTCAGCTTTAGCTGCCCAACTGATGGCAATACTCTGCGATCTGGGTTTCTTGAAATTGCAAAACGTTTTGAGCTCACATGGAATCTACGTGCTGTAAAAGATCTCAAGCGTGTGCTCATCATGGCCTCGAAATTAGATCACTGCTTAGTGGATCTTCTCTACCGCTGGCGGATTGGCGAATTGCCTATGATTATCTGCGGAATTGTTTCTAATCACCCGCGTGATGTTTATGCCAGCATTGATTTCGCTGACATTCCTTTCTACCACTTACCCGTGACACCAGACACCAAACCAGCACAAGAAGCAAAGCTATTGGATATCATTGCAGATTCCAAAGTTGATATGGTCATTTTGGCTCGCTACATGCAGATTCTCTCTGATGATTTATCAACAAAGTTATCAGGACGTTGTATCAACGTTCATCACTCTTTCTTGCCAAGCTTTAAAGGGGCTAAACCTTACCATCAAGCACATGCACGAGGAATTAAACTCATTGGCGCGACTGCACACTTTGTTACAAGCGACCTAGATGAAGGCCCAATCATTGAACAAGATGTTACACGTGTCACGCATGGTGACACCCCAGATGATCTCGTGCGTAAAGGTCGCGATTTAGAGCGAACAGTTCTCTCACGTGCCCTACGCTATTACCTGCATGATCGCGTCTTGATTAACGGCGCCACTTCAGTCGTTTTCTCAGATTAGAAATATTTATCAGGGCCTCACCCCTGGGGACTCCAGGGGCAACCCACGTGCTCGTCGTGCAAGAAACAATTCAAGTTGAGCCATCTCGGGTGAGCCATAGTCAAATTGTTGAGCTCTTACGCCACTCATACAATTGCGCAAACGGCGCTGTAAAGAGCCTAAGGTTTGCCACTCTATGCGGTAAATTGGATAAGCATTGGGATGCCCTTGCGGAATCACCGCACCACCCAATTTAAGCCCAGCACGCTCTTCATGGCATTGCGCACAAGATAAATTGAGCTGACCCATTCTTTCATAGAAAGTTTGCCGACCTTTTTCCATGGCGGCCTTATTTTCAGAAGTTTCACGAACAGCAAGCGGCAAGCCTTTTGATTGATATGAGACCAATGCAGTTAGCGCAAGAAGATCTTTACTCTCATAGGCCAAGGGGGTTGTAGCCTGGGCCTGTATTCTGCATTGATTAATTTGCGACTCAAGAGTTTGCAATTTACCTCTAATCATTTTTGGGAATGTAGTTGCTACTCCGCGCATCGACTTTTTAGCATCAGCATGGCAGCTAGCACATGATTTTCCATTTTTCTCAGATGGCTTATTCCATAACGCATCACCATCGCTAATCCAAAACATAGCTGGATTAAGACTTGCATCGTCTTGCATTGCTTTATTCTCAGCCGACATCAACTCATAGCTCGACTGGAGCTTAGGCTTATTGTCGGTTGCCCCGCTTGCTACAGCTACGCTCAATAACAATTGACTCAAGTAGAAGAACCATTTTATTGAGAAGCTCATGAAACTGTAATCTGCGCGTGATTAATTGCTTCATACCCATTATCACCAAGCCATTTAAATTCTAAGTTGCCCGACTCTAGAGCAATGGTAGTGAAAATAATCAATGGGTTTGCGCCAGTACCCGGATAAAAATCAGCTTTAAATACTTCGACATTGTTATAGGTGCAGATGAATTCACGAATAATGTCGCGAGGAATTAATTTGCCACCTTCGGTATACCGAAAGCCAGACTCCATATCGTGCTGCGCAATTGCACGAATCTCAATAATCGAGCCCTGCTTTGCAGTTGCAGGCATCGTAATAGAAGTTCTTGATGTTTTGCTCATACTTTTAGCCTCACACTAGCTCCGTGCAAGCTGAGAGCGTTACTAAAGTCTCAGCAGAACCTTGATAGAATTTTCCGTCGCTCATTTGTGCAATCGCCCATACTATTTGACTATCGGCTAAACGTACTCGGGTCGTAATATTGGCAGTACCAGATCGTGGCGTCAAATAGACTGTGAAAATATTTGGCAATGGATTACCCTCTGCAATCACATGAATGGATTTAACGTAATCATTTACAGTCATTGGGCTATCAACGCTTAGCTTGAGCACCACAAGATTTCCGTTTTCCACAAGCGGTGGAATAACCAACTTCACCTTGCCGTCAATTACAGGTTTGCCGCCAGTGATTTCCTGGATTACTTTCATTGCATCCTCTTTTTTAGCAAATGCAGTTAGAGGACTAAACCAAGCGCCTAAGGTTAACAGGCCAATATTCTGAATTTTCTTTAACCACTGGCGTCGACTTGCATGCATTTTCATAATAAATATGATGACTTAATTTACTAGTTAGTATTTTTTATAGTTAATAAGAACGCAACGACATCCTCAATCTCTTGAGCGTTCAAAAGTGTTTGCCCGACATACCTACTTGCGACACGATTTAAATGATCTGTTCGGTAATAAGACGGCATGATGGTGCTAGGATTGAAATAACTTGGATTAACGATTCTGGCACGCAACTGCGGAGCGGTCAAAGAAGCAACACCACTACCGAGATCGGGAGCTAAATTACCCTGAAAACGCTCTTCAGGAAAAGGTCCGCTGTGACAAAGAATGCATAAGCCTGTTTGACGACTCAGAACAATCGCACGACCATGTTTTGGATCACCTTGCAAAGCAGTGAGTGGCTTTTCAATTTGTCCAGAGACTATCTCTTGCGCCCATACTCTTGAGCAAACGAGGGTGGCTAGCAATATGATCGCTAGCGCACACCTCTTAATCATGAGTTTGCAACAATTCCCTGAAATTAGACTAACTTGATGCCGCTATTTTTCAGGGGTACCGTACGGTAACGTTTGCCAGTGGCTCGATAAATCGCATTCAGCACTGCTGGTGCTGCAACTGCAATCGTCGGTTCACCAACGCCACCCCAATCTTTACCACCACCTTGAATGATGATGGTTTCAACCTTTGGCATTTGCGAGAGTCGAATGGAATTAAAGGTGTCAAAGTTCTTCTGCACAACTGCGCCCTTCTCAATCGTAATTTCTTCTTCAAACAGAGCAGACAAACCATAAACAAAAGAGCCTGATACCTGACGATTGACTTGCGCAGGATTAACCACATATCCAGGGTCTGTCGCGGCAACAATACGATGAATCTTTACTTCATTGCCATTTTTTACAGATAATTCACAGGCAGCGGCGACATAACTTCCAAATGATCGCATTTGTGCCAGGCCACGATAAACACCTGGTGCAGCAGGCTTCGTCCACCCGATACCATCAGCTACTGCATTCAAAACCGCAACCGCTCTTGGAAAATCTTTCATGTGCTTGCGACGAAACTCTACTGCATCCATCCCCGTTGCCTCAGCCAACTCATCCATGAACGTTTCAATGAATATGGCATTTTGGTTAACGTTAACACCACGCCAAAAACCAGGTGGCACATGCGTATTACGCATCGCGTGATCAATTGTTAAGTTCGGAAAACTGTAAGTAATACCATGCTCTCCAGTCGGCTCAACACCCTGGAAAGCCAATGGATCTTTACCTTTATTAGCCGCTACAACTGCAGGACGAACTGTAGCCAAAATCGATTGCCCTGAAAGACGCATATTTAAGCCAGTGACATTTTTCTTATCATCGATTGCCGCTGTCATTTTGCACATCATGACTGGATGGTAGCGTCCTTGAGTCATGTCCTCTTCCCGAGTCCAAATCAACTTAACAGGTACACCAGGCATCTGTTTGGCAATGTTTACAGCCTGAGTTGTGTAATCCTGAAAGGCGCCGCGACGACCAAAGCCGCCACCAAGATTAACTTTGTATACATTACATTTTTCAGCTGGCAAACCTGAAGCGGCAATTACAGCTGCTAAAGATGCTTCACCGTCTTGAGTTGGAACCCATGCTTCGCAAGAATCTGGAGTCCACTTTGCCGTAGCAGTTTGTGGTTCAAGCGTAGCGTGATTTAAAAATGGGTAGAAATACGTTGCTTCAACTTTCTTGGACGCACTAGATAAAGCAGATTTCACATCACCATTCGTGTTGTGAATAAATGCATCATCCGCACTCAAACCATCTTCGAGCATCTTCTTAATTGAGGCACTTGAGACATCACCATTCGCGCCGTTATCCCAAACGATATTGACTTGGTCCAAAGCGGTTTTGGCTTGCCAGAAGGTATCTGCTACAACAGCAACTGCTGAATCACCAACTTGCACTACCTTCCTTACACCCTTCATACTCTGTGCTTTAGCGGCGTCATAGCTCTTTACTTTGCCACCAAATACAGGCGATTCTTTGATGTTGGCGACCAACATACCAGGCATTTTGAGGTCAATTGCATAAATCTGACGGCCTGTTACCTTGTCAGACATACCATCAATACGATTTACGGATTTACCAATCAGCTTCCACTCTTTTGGATCTTTTAATGGGACTTCGGTAGGTACTGGCAACTGAGCTGCCGCTACAGAGACTTTCCCGAAAGTTGTTTTGCGCCCTGATGGTGTGTGTGTAATGACGCTATTAGCAGCAACACACTCTGATGCGGGCACATTCCACTGATTCGCCGCTGCCTGAATCAACATCATGCGTGCAGCGGCACCGCCTTTGCGTACATATTGTTCTGAGGTGCGAATGCCACGACTACCACCAGTTGAATAACTGCCCCATACCGCCTTACGCTTCAAGCTTTCAGCTGGACTTGGATACTCATAGTTCACCCTTTTCCAGTCACACTCCAGCTCTTCAGCAACCATCTGCGCCAAGCCAGTAATCGTACCTTGACCCATTTCTGAGCGGACAATACGAACAACGACATCATCATTTGGCTTCACAACCACCCATACGCCAATCTCTGGAGTGGCTAAAGGAGTCATGGAAGTCGTGCCTGTGCCCATAGCGGCGTTAGCACTAGATATAAAACTCAAATCAAAACCAATTGCAAGGCCTGTAGCAATTGCGCTGGAACCAACTACAAACTGGCGGCGGGAAGTATTAATTACATTAGTCATGATTACCCCCTATTAAGCCTTGCTTGCAGCATGAATAGCTGCACGCACTTGTTGGAATGTGCCACAACGGCAGATATTGGTGATGGACTCATCAATCTGGGCATCGGTAGGTTTTGGATTATTACGCAGCAATGCGGTCGTTGCCATCACCATGCCAGATTGACAGTAACCACACTGCGGCACTTGATTATCAATCCATGCCTTTTGTACCTTAGAGAGCTGACCACTCTTTTCTAAGCTCTCAATCGTTTCAATTTTCTTACCCTCCGCTGCTGCAACTGGCAAAGAGCAACTGCGCAAAGCCTGACCATCAAATAACACTGTGCATGCACCACATTGTCCAACACCGCAACCATACTTTGTTCCAGTTAAGCCAATTTGTTCACGAATAACCCATAACAATGGGGTATCGGGATCTACATCCACTTTATATTTTTTGCCATTGACATTTAAATTGGCCATTGCGGTCTCCTATTAGTCTCTTTTGTTTTTGTATTCGTCTTAATCACTAGAGGTTCAAACCCCTAAGTATTTGTGTGGTTATCTTAAACAAGAATTTAATTATTGCTATGCAACATAAAAAGGAGCTTGTAAGATCAACCCATGATTTATGGTCTAGTTCAAATCCTCTTGTTTCAAAGCTTAGGTGAGTTGGCCTCTAAGTTCCTTCTCCCCACCCTCCCAGGTCCAGTTATTGGGCTAGTTCTATTGGTTATCTGGCTAGTCATTCGCAAAGGCATCAATACAGAGCTGGCAATGGTCGCCGATACCTTCAGTCAATATCTTGGACTCTTATTTGTTCCGGCCGCCGTCGGGGTAGTTTTATTTCTACCGCAACTCAAAGCAAATGCACTTGCCATCATCACAGCCCTGGTTGGCAGCATTATCCTCACCATTGGCTCAAGCGCTGTTGTAGTTCGACTCTTAAGTAAGAAAGCTAGCGATGAGTGAAAAGCATTCCATCGTAGAAATTTGGGTATACCTGTCTGGCAGCCCTCTTTTTGCACTTTTCATCACCCTAGCAGCCTATCAAATTGGCTTAACTATATATAAGCATTCAAAACAAAACCCTTTAGCAAATCCAGTAGCAATTGCTATTTTGATTGTTGCTACTACCATCCAATTTATAGATATGCCCTACTCAACTTATTTTGAGGGCGCACAATTTATTCATTTCTTATTGGGATCAGCAACCGTTTCCCTTGCAATTCCTATTTATCGAGGCCTCAATAGCCTGAAGGGTAGATCTATTCCGTTGCTGGCTTCGCTATGCACAGGCGGTCTGGTCTCGATTATTAGCGCGGTAGGGGTTGCGACTCTCCTTGGTTCTGATAGCAGCATCACTGGAGCAATGTACCCTAAATCAGTAACCGCTCCGATTGCCATGGGCATCGCCGAACGTATTAATGTGTCACCAACACTAACGGCGATTTTTGCAGTCTGCACCGGAATCTTGGGCGCAATTTTGGCACCATTCGTTTTAAATGCTCTTGGAATGAAAGCTTGGTGGCAAAGGGGGTTTGCTATCGGTATTGGCGCACATGGTATTGGCACATCACGCGCATTTAGCATTCACCCTGAAGCAGGGACCTACGCCAGCTTAGCGATGGGAATGAACGGGGTTATTAGTGCCGTTGCTATCCCCATCATTTATCACGTGCTGAATCGATAAGATCTTGCAGCAAGCAGCACAGGAATCTAAAAGATATATCTGACAGGGTTATCAGAGTTTCATTGCCACATCAACGGCATCACCAAGCACACTACAGAGGAACTCCACCTCTTTGGGCTCAGAAATAAATGGGGGGCCTACGGCAATAACATCGCCCGCTACCCTAACCAATGCACCTCGCTCAATGCAGGCTTCCAAAACCTTCAGGGCTCGCAAACCTGGCTTGCCAGGGACAGGATCTAAATCCACAGCACCAGCCAATCCAAAATTACGAATGTCTAGAATCCCTGATTTTCCCTTCATAGCATGTAAGCCATTTTCTAGAACAGGCTCTAGCGCTCTTGCGCGATTGATCAAATCATCTGACTTAAAAATATCGAGCACCACATGTCCCGCAGCCGTCGGAATTGGGTGGCCAGAATAGGTATATCCATGAAAGAATTCAATAGCTTGCTCTTGCCCACCATTGGCGATGATGCTTTCATATATATCATCACGCACAATCACTCCACCCAAAGGAATCACACCATTGGTAATCGCTTTGGCAAAAGTAATCATGTCAGGTACAACGCCAAAACGATCGGCACCAAAATTTGCACCTAGACGACCAAATCCTGTAATCACTTCATCAAAGATCAGCAAGATGCCATGCTTTGTGCAAATCTCACGAATTTTTTGCAAGTATCCTACTGGTGGAACAATTACTCCTGTAGAACCTTGCACAGGCTCCAGGATCACTGCCGCAATCGTATTGGCATCATGAAGAGCTACGATTTTCTCTAACTCTTCAGCAAGATGAGCCCCCCAAGCTGGCATACCTTTTGAGAAAGCCATTTGCGAAAGATTTAATGTGTGCGGTAAATGATCTACGGCGGGCATCATCATGCTGGCAAACATTTTGCGATTGGCCACCATTCCCCCAACTGAGATACCACCCATACCAACACCATGGTAAGCACGATCTCGCCCAATCATGCGAATACGTGAAGCATTACCCATTACACGGTGATACCCTACCGCAATCTTCAACGCAGTATCTACAGCCTCTGAACCAGAGTTTGTAAAAAAGACTTTATCTAAACTCTTTGGCGCCATCTCCGCAATACGAGTGGCCAAACGAAATGTATCTTCACTTGCCATCTGGAATGCAGGGCAATAATCCATCGTTTCATACTGCTTGGATATTGCTGCACCAATTCGTGGATCTGCATGCCCCAATGGAGAGCACCAAAGCCCTGATAAGCCATCAAAAAGTTTTCGCCCATGATCATCGTAGTAGTAAGCTCCCTTAGCAGACTGCATGATCTTAGGATGCTGATGAAAATATCGATTAGGTGTAAATGGCAGCCAATAAGCTGACATATCCACCCCTTTTTCAGTTTTATTTGCTGTACTCATGGCGTTTTGCTGTTGTCCCTGCTGTTATCTTTTTGTCATTGTGTGGATACACTGGAATATCTAATACTATAGTACCCATTGAAGTGATGGAACTAATGGAGCCCTGAAATGACCCTTAAAAAAATTCTTCTATTGAGCCTCTGGATTCTTGCCGGCTTATGCGGATCTGTTTATGCAGCCAACGAAATTGATTGGCCTAAAAAGCCCATCGTAGCAATTGTGTCCTTTCCGGCAGGAGGTTCTACGGATATTTTTGCGAGAAGTCTTACCGCCCCTCTGGCAGATGCTTTGGGGCAATCTATTGTGGTTGAAAATAAACCAGGGGCAGGAGGGATGATCGGCTTGCAAGCTGCTGCGAAAGCCGTTCCTGATGGCTATACCATTCATATTAGCGCCCTAACTAATCAATCCATCTCTTCAGCGTTATTTAAAAATCCCCCTGCTGATTTGCAAAAAGACTTTGCTCCAGTTGCGCTGATGGGAGCTATTCCGCATTTAATTGTCATAAACCCAAGTGTCCCCGCTAAAAATCTTCCCGAACTGATAGCTTTTATCAAATCCAAAAAAGGGAATTTCAATTACGCCTCTCAAGGGAATGGCAGCCTTTCCCACCTAGAATCAACCATGTTTATGGAACGTATTGGCGCAAGTGGGACACACATACCCTACAAAGGCAGTAGCTTTGCCCTTCCTGATTTAATTGCTGGTAATACCTTAATGATGTTTGATAGTGTTACTGCATCCCTGCCTCATATTCAGAGCGGAAAACTGCGCCCCATTGCAATTGCTGCAGCAGATCGCTCACCACTGATGCCGAACGTGCCAACACTAGGTCAAGACGGCATGAAATCATTTGATGTGGAAAACTTTTACGCTGTTTATGTTCCTAAAGGTACATCGCCGAATATCATTGCAAAGCTAGAGCGAGAAATTCGGAAGATTTTGACTAATCCCGACTTCAAAGCACGCATGGCAACACAAGGTATTCATCCGCAGTTTGCCAACTCAGAGAAACTTGCTGAGATTACCGCCAATGAAGCAAGCAAATGGGAGAAAGTAGTAAAGTCTGCCAGTATCAAAGTTGATTAATCTATAAAATTTGTAAATATGTTGATTTCCCCTCCTTTTGGTGGCGGTCGTGCCCCGGTTCTTGCAAAAAATACGGTTGCTAGCTCACAACCGCTTGCTACTCAAGCAGGAATTGAGGCACTCCAAAATGGCGGCAATGCCGTCGATGCTGCACTCGCTACGGCGATCACGCTAACCGTTGTTGAGCCCACCATGAATGGCCTTGGAGGAGATGGTTTCGCCATCCTTTGGGATGGAAAACAAATTCATGGGCTTAACGCTTCAGGTCGCGCACCTGCTGCTTGGACCCCAGAGTATTTTGACGGTAAAACCGCAATGGATTTGATTGGTTGGAATACGGTTACTGTGCCTGGCATGGTTTCTGGTTGGGTTGAACTTTCCAAAAAATTTGGAAAGCTTCCATTTGCTCAATTGTTCAAGCGTGCGATTGATTACGCAGAGAATGGATTTCCAGTATCTCCTGTAATTGCACGCCAATGGCGCGAAGCCATTCCGATTTTGAAAAACCAACCTGGCTTTGCAGAATCTTTTCTGATTGATGGCAAAGCACCCCAAGCCGGGCAAATCTGGCGCTTCCCTGCGCAAGCTAAAACTCTCCAAGAAATTGCTGCCACTCAGGGGGAATCCTTTTATACAGGTGCTTTAGCCCAAAGCATGGTCGACTTTGCGCAATCGTCTGGTGGTTGCTTTACGATGCGTGACTTTGCGGATAACAAGCCTGATTGGGTAGAGCCATTAGCGTTCGATTATGGCGATTACACTCTTCTGGAAATTCCACCAAATGGCTCAGGCATAGCAGCCCAAATGGCCTTAGGTATTCTGCAGGCAGCAAATGTTAAGCAATATCCAGCAAACTCTGCGCAGCGCATCCATTTGCAAATTGAAGCTATGCGACTTGCATTTGCTGATGCTTATGCCTATGTATCCGATTCAAGATCGATGAGCATTCCAGTCACCAATCTCTTGAATCGAGATTATCTGGCAAGTCGCGCCGCGTTAATTGATCACCATAAGGCAGGGAGCTATAGTGCTGGAGACCCACACTCTGGTGGCACTGTTTACTTATGCGCCGCAGATGAAGCTGGCATGATGATTTCTTATATTCAGTCGAACTTTAAAGGCTTTGGTTCTGGGGTGGTTGCTCCTGGTGGCATTGCTTTTCATAATCGCGGCATGAGTTTTAGTCTGCAAGATGGACACCCCAATCAAGTTAGCCCTGGCAAGCGCCCTTTCCATACCATCCTTCCTGCTTTCTTAACTAAGAATGGCAAGCCTGCGATGGCATTTGGCGTGATGGGAGGCAATATGCAACCTCAAGGTCACATTCAATTTGTGATGCGCTTTGTTGATGAATATCTCAATCCCCAAGCATGCTCTGACGCACCACGCTGGCGAATTGATGATCTGGGCAAACTCACTGTTGAAGCTTCAATGCCCACTAGCGTTGTTGAGGGCTTGCGTGCGATGGGTCATGAAGTTGCCGTGCAACCTGCTAACAGCTTAGATTTTGGAAGCGCTCAAGCGATTGCCAAATTAAGCGATGAAGATCAATCCGCTTATATTGCTGGTAGCGACCACCGAAGAGACGGTTTGGCTGCTGGTTTTTAACTACTCCAGCAATTAAGATCTTGGAAGGCAAGCGAGATAAAAGCGCTTAATTTCTTGATCGCAACTTACATCTCTTGGCTCAATAGGTCGCTGCAAAGTAATGCCATCAATAGTTTTACAACGACTTAAAGCTACATAAACCTGTCCTGATGCAAAAGCACCTGATGAAAGATCTACTTTAACTTTATCAAGTGTCTTTCCCTGGCTTTTATGAATCGTCACTGCCCACGCTAGCATCAATGGTATCTGCACATAGGTACCGATAATGCTCGGCGAGATTTTTCCTGACATCATGTCATGGTCATAACGGTAAGACTCCCACTGATATCCGGTGACCTCAACCGTATTGGAATATGGCCCATTCTGAACCACCACTTTCACTTTGTCGGGCAACATCTCTCGCACTACACCTATAGTTCCATTGACCCAACGTTTGGGAAATCCAGAATCAGTGGCGGTAAACATTACCTTAGCTCCAACTTTTAGCGTTAACTGATTGGGTGATGGTAGATTTCGATCATCCACGCTGAACTTGCCAGTGGTTTTACCCAAATAAACCTTTGCGTCTGCCTCAATTGCTTTTAAGCCAGCCGCATTAATCTGATCAGCGCGAGCGTTAGTCGTTGTTAGCGTAATCGTTTGCTCATCGACTATCTGCTCCTTGCGGTAGCATTGGGCGTTCAGGATATCAATCGCTTTGTCAGCATCTTGATTAATGCGAATTTGATTTAATAAGTTTGCAAAACTCGCATCTTTTTGGCGAAAGATTTTATTTAACTCCACCATCGCCACATCTTTGCGATGAAGCGCCATTGCACAAAAGAAATAAGGTCCTTCGTAACCTCGGTCTGCCAATACCTGCATATCAGCTACTGAAACTACTGGCGGTAATTGGAATAAATCGCCCACAAACATCACCTGAATACCGCCGAATGGTTTACCTTTTTGTGGACCATTCTCACGCAGGACTAAATCCATTGCATCAACTACGTCTGCGCGAACCATGGAGATTTCATCAATGATTAACAAACGAATATCTTTATATAGTCGCCTATCTCGCAGTGGCTTAATATCCTCTTCAGGAAAAATGAGGCGTGGAGGCAAACGAAAAAAGGAATGAATCGTCACCCCCCTTACCTGTAATGCAGCAACCCCTGTTGGCGCGACGACGACAACATTACCTGAAACAGTTTCGCGAAGATGACCGATCAGCGTGGTTTTGCCTGTACCTGCTTTACCGCTAACAAAGATATAGGGATCACCTCGATCAATCGCCTCAATGACCGCCTGATAATCCGGTGTAATTTCGATTTCGGAGGGCTGTATATTGGCAGCCGTCATGACTTATTGCTTCACCGCATCAGCTACACATCTGAAGCCAATATAGACCACTGAAATATCTCCAGATTTAGATTCGACATCAGACTCCTGCTGTCTTTCTGGCCCATACCACCATGAGGCGCCACGAGTAATGTAACCTCCATTTCGTTCGGTTGCGGTCCATTCCCAAACATTACCACCCATGTCATACAAGCCATTCACACCAGGCTTTGTTGTCCTAGTGGTGACATGCCCTGTACCGCGATTGAGCGCACCACCGGGAGCAATCCCTTGGTAATTTCCGCAACCACTCAAGCAGTGAGAAACCGTTGGATTTGACCCGCCAGGATAAGGATAGCGCTGGCCCCTAAGAAATCCTGCAGGCGGATTTGTTCGTTGCTCTACAAAAGCAGCGGACACCCATTCAGCATCGGTTGGCAATCGTTTTCCATAATAGCGACAAATAGACTCTGCCTCTTTCTGATTTAAGTGCACAGCAGGCTCAAGATCTCCAGCGGAAACTCCATATGGCGTTCGCCAAGTCCAGCCAGGCTTTTGAACAAAGCCAGCTTCATAAGATAGACCGCCGCCCTTACGTTCCGCAGAACTCACAAATCCGGTTGAAGAGGCAAAAGACTTCACCTCGCCAATGTTCATCTCTGTTTGATCCCATATAACATTGCCCACCTGTACGGTCGGAATTGAATAGATGGGAGCACTTTGACTGGCGCTTGGTCGCAACATGAAGTAAACGGCGATCGCACTAAGCAAGATGCCAAATAGGATTTGGTAAAAATCAAATTTTTTCATCCTAAAGACTCTAATAGAAAAAAGCTCCTCAAGGGAGCTTATTAATAATTTGGGGCGAACGACGGGACTCGAACCCGCGACAACCAGAATCACAATCTGGGACTCTACCAACTGAGCTACGTCCGCCTCTGAAGAAGGTGAAATTATAGCCTTTTTTAGGCAAAAACCTGCCAAAACAGCCCTATTCTGCAGTCTCTAGCTCAAAGGCAGCCCAATCACCAAGGCTTAGGCTGGCATCAATAAAAAAGTCTGCGATTGCGGCTTTACTTTGCACTTTTGCTAAGGCATGGTGATCTGATAGGCGTTGACGCCAATAACGTGAGCCTGCCCTGCCATGAGCTAGACCCAAAATATGTCTTGTGAATGCCCCAATGTAAAAAGGCTTTCCCTTTTCTTTGCACTCATCAAACCATGCTTGCACCTGCTTAACCAAAGCAATTTGAATGCGATGCCATTCAGTCTCGCTAAATAGATACCCTGCTGCATCGCCATTCGTACGAATTAAATCATCCCATCCCAAGAGCATCGCTGGAAAATGATATGCAGCTCTGCCAATCATAAATCCATCAAAGTCATTCCAATGACCAGCGATTTGCTCATTGGACTCTAAGCCGCCATTGAGCAATACTTTTAAATCAGGAAATAACTTCTGCGCATCAAGGCGTAATTGTGCAGCAACTTCATATCTCAATGGTGGTTTACTGCGATTCTCTTTAGGAGATAAACCTTTGAGCACTGCATTGCGAGCATGGATCGTTACTTGACTAGCCCCCGCATCAGCTACTGACAAAATGAAATTCAATGCAAACTGATAATCCGTTTTTGAAGAAGATGCATCCATCGAATCCAGCCCCAATCGATGCTTTACCGAAATGGGAACATCCACGGCATCCTTCATTGCTTTAACACAATGGGCTACTAATTTGGGCTCAGCCATAAGGCATGCACCAAATGCACCACGTTGCACACGCTCAGACGGACAACCACAATTGAGATCGATTTCATCGTAACCCCACTGCTGAGCGAGCTCCGCAGATCTAGCTAAATCATTCGGCTCAGATCCTCCTAATTGCAATACCACCGGGTGCTGATCTTGTGAATAATCTAGGTGACGCGGGACATCCCCATGGATCAAAGCTCCAGTAGTCACCATCTCCGTATACAAGACTGCTTCCTTACTTAGTGAGCGATGAAAAGATCGGCAATGGCGATCAGTCCACTCCATCATCGGGGCGACTGCCATACGTTTCTTTGGTGAACTGGTCATGAACTTCAATTTCAGTCGATTCAGTATTTATAGACCTCAGGACAACCAAAGTTGTCCTAAATAGATGATATTCGGCCTGAGTTACCCCTATTTGATCTTACCCAACTTGGCTTCGAGCTCAGCCGCCAAATCCAGAGCCCCCATATATCCCGACTTTAGATGATTAGGTAAATCTGGGTCACCGACCATCGAACCTAAAGTCTCGACAATGCTAAAAATAATTCCCTTTGCAGCACCAATCGCAATCGTATTGCTTTTTACAGCTTGATCAATGTGATTGACGGCATCCAGAAAGTAATCATGACCTGGCAAGCCATCTGAACCTAACTCTTCTTTACTCATAATGAATACTCCCTGTTCAATGAATGTATTAGATCAATTTAATCCGAATTTCAACTCTTGACCACTACAAAATGACCTTTCTTCGCTTGTAATGGGATCTTTAAAAGAAATTTTCTTAGCTAACAACTGCAATGGTTTTGTAAAGTCAAGCTCATATTCTTGATATGGCGTAAGAATTGGGTAGATTTGATCATTTTTAATTGGCACCCCAAGCGCATTCATGTGTGCGCGAAGTTGATGTTTCTTACCGCTACCAGGCATCAGCTGATATCTAGCCCACGGCCTTAACTCTTCGATGAGTTCAATTTTCGTATCAGCATTTACTTCCCCATCCACCTCCTGCATTTGTAGAAAATGCTCAGACTTTTCTAGGCGACTCTGATAAGTGATTGGTAATTTTTTACTTAACTCTTCAGAATACGGTGCAATTGCTTCGTATACCTTGCCGACCACTCGATCACGAAATAGATTTTGATATTGCGACCGCTCATCAGGATTGATTGAGAAGATCACCAAACCCGCTGTATCTCGATCTATTCGATGAATTGGACTAAGCGTCTGAATTTTTGTCTTTTTCTTAAGACGATTTAGAAGGGTTTGATGCAAATACAAGCCACTTGGCGTAACTGGTAAAAAATGGGGCTTATCAGCAACTAATAAGTGGTCATCTTGATACAAAATATGTTCATCAAAAGGAATTTCAGGTTCTCGAGCTAGGCGTCTGAAATACATCAAGTGCGTATTAGGTCGATATGGATCGTTTGCCAATAAGGACTGACCATCCACATCCAAAATCAAACCTTCGGCAAAACGCCTCTCCCACTCATTTGCTTCAATATGAGGGAATTGAGCAATAAAAAATTGCAATAGATTCGGATGAGATTGATCGGCCGGCAAGAACACCCGCGATGCCGATACTCCCTCAGAATTAATCGCACTCATAATCCGTAGATATTTCTGCTTAATACCACTGGGCTACTTCTTAAGCTTTTCTAAGGCAATTGCCATTGCATTATTGATTGGAGGCGCCTGTCTACGCTCCTCTTGCGGTCTTTTAAGCTCGTTATGTTTTGGGCGATTTGGAGCTTTTTGCTCTAACTTTGATCCTGCCTTAGGGGCTTCGTCTGATAGACGCATAGTCAATGCAATGCGCTTCCGTTTTTCATCCACTTCCAGCACCTTTACCTTTACTACCTGACCTGCTTTAACGACTGTATGCGGATCCTTAACAAAAGTATTGGATAAAGCAGAGATATGAACTAGCCCATCCTGATGAACGCCAATATCCACGAATGCACCAAAGGCAGCAACGTTGGTCACTACACCCTCTAAAATCATATCCGCCTTCAAATCGCCAATAGTTTCGACACCCTCCTTAAAGGTGGCAGTTGTGAATTCTGGTCTTGGGTCTCGCCCGGGTTTCTCTAATTCTTTCAGGATGTCGGTTACAGTCGGAACACCAAACTGTCCATCTGCATATTTCTCAGGCGATAGTGATTTCAGCAGATTGCTATCACCAATAACTTCCTTGACACCCTTTTTAATATCTTTGAGAATTTTCTCGACTAAGGGATAAGACTCTGGATGAACTGCTGACGCATCTAGAGGATCTTGTCCATTCATGATGCGCAAAAACCCTGCTGCTTGCTCGTAAGTCTTTTCTCCAAGGCGAGGCACACTCTTTAATTCCGCTCTGGACTTAAAAGCACCCTTGCTATCGCGATAAGCAACAATACCTTCAGCTACTGTAGAACTTAAACCAGACACTCTTGCTAATAACGGGGCTGAGGCGGTGTTTACATCCACTCCGACTGCATTTACACAATCCTCTACGACCGCTACTAGTGATTTTGCAAGCTGGGTTTGCATGACGTCATGCTGGTACTGCCCTACGCCAATGGATTTAGGATCAATCTTCACTAGCTCAGCCAAGGGATCTTGCAATCTACGTGCAATAGACACAGCACCACGCAAGGAAACATCCATTCCTGGCAATTCTTTTGAAGCATATTCAGAAGCTGAATACACTGAAGCACCTGCTTCAGAAACTACTATCTTTGTAAGACCCAGCTCAGGTTTCGCTTTAATTAAATCTTGCGCCAACTTATCCGTTTCTCTAGAAGCTGTACCGTTACCAATTGAAATCAACGTTGCTTTGTGTTTCTCGGCCAATTTAGATAAAGTCAAGAGTGAGCCAGCCCAGTCATTTTTGGGCTGATGGGGATAAATCACGTCAGTATCAACTACCTTACCCGTCTGATCAACTACTGCGACCTTCACCCCAGTACGCATACCAGGATCTAAGCCAATAGTAACTCTGGGTCCAGCGGGAGCAGCCAGCAGTAAATCCTTGAGGTTACGAGCAAACACATTAATTGCTTCGGTTTCAGCACGCTCTCGCAATGTCGTCATGAGCTCAGTTTCTAGATGCATAGAGCATTTGATGCGCCACGTCCAGCGAACAGTATCAGCCAACCAAGTATCCGCAAGCCGGCCCTCATTTTTAATCTTGAAATGCCCTGCAATACGCTGCTCACACGGGTTGTGTGGGGCATCCCACTCCGGCTTTTCTGCTTCGCTATCCAAGCGCAAATTCACCATCAGAATTTGCTCTCGACGCCCACGAAATAGTGCTAATGCACGATGGGATGGAATCGCCTTGATGGGTTCTGAATAGTCAAAATAATCAGCAAACTTCTCTCCTTCTTGGTCTTTACCAGTAATGACTTTTGACTCAACCACACCATGATCTTGCAGGTAATTACGCAATGACTGAAGCAGGCCCGCATCCTCGGCAAAACGCTCCATTAAAATTTGGCGAGCACCTTCCAGTGCCGCCTTCGTATCAGGCACACCAGCGTTGTCGCCTTGCTCAGTTTTAAAAGCCTCCTTAATGTACTTGGACGCCTCTATTTCTGGATCGAGATTTGGGTTAGCAAGTAAATCATTTGCAAGGGGCTCTAAACCGGCCTCTAGAGCTATCTGAGCCTTAGTTCGGCGCTTAGGCTTATAAGGCAAGTACAAATCTTCCAGCCTGGTTTTATCTTCTGCCAACATGATGGCCTTGAGCAACTCAGGAGTCATTTTGCCTTGCTCTTCTATAGAAGCAACGATCGTTTTACGACGCTCTTCAAGCTCACGCAAATAAGCCAAACGCTCATCCAATAAACGTAACTGGGCATCATCCAAACCGCCTGTAGCTTCTTTACGATATCGGGCAATAAACGGGACTGTTGCGCCCTCATCCAATAAGGCAATAGCAGCAGCTACTTGATTAGGTTTTGCAGATAATTCTCGGGCAAGACGTTGTTCTATGGATGGCAACATAAATGTAGTTTGATTATTTCTTAATTTTCTATATTTGGAATATCGAAATCAATGAAGAACAAAAGCCACCCGAAGGTGACTTTTATGTTGATTCAGGGTAATTTATTCGCGCGATGCTTTTTTACGCTCATGCTCTTTAAGGTAACGCTTACGAATGCGAATACTCTTTGGAGTAACTTCAACCAGTTCATCATCATCGATAAACTCAACGGCATATTCAAGATTGAGTGCAATTGGCGGCACCAAACGAACCGCTTCATCAGTACCTGAAGCGCGAACGTTTGTCAGTTGCTTGCCTTTAATTGGGTTAACAACTAAGTCATTATCGCGACTATGGATACCGATCACCATACCTTCGTACAAGGGGTCGCCAGGACTTACAAACATACGACCGCGATCTTGTAATTTCCACAATGCGTAAGCAACTGCTTCACCATCATCTTGGCTTACCAATACACCGTTATGACGCTCACCTAAGATGCCCTCTTTAGCAGGAGCATAGGAATCAAAAGTGTGACTCATTAAACCATTACCGCGAGTCATGGTCATAAAGTCACCTTGGAAACCAATCAGACCACGCGCAGGAATACGATACTCCAAACGAGTACGGCCCTTGCCATCGCTCACCATATCGAGCAATTCACCCTTACGCTTACCCAAGTCTTCCATTACAGCGCCTTGAGTTGTGTCTTCAACGTCCACGGTTAAGTTCTCGTATGGCTCCATCTTCACACCATCCTCCTCGTGGAACACTACGCGAGGACGCGATACGGCTAATTCATAGCCTTCACGACGCATTGTCTCAACCAAGATGGTGAGATGCAATTCACCACGTCCAGATACTTCAAATACAGTGTCATCGTCAGTATCTTTTACACGCAATGCCATATTGGACTTGAGCTCACGATCCAAGCGCTCACGAATCTGACGGCTGGTAACAAACTTACCTTCACGACCCGCTAATGGGCTAGTGTTCACCATGAAGTTCATGGTCAAAGTTGGCTCATCAATCTTAAGCATAGGTAATGCTTCGGGGGTATCAGGCGCGCATACAGTGGTACCGATTGCCAAGTCTTCAATACCGTTAATCAATACAATATCGCCCGCTTGAGCTTCATCAACTAGTTCACGCTCTAAACCGCGGAACTTTAATACTTGGTTGATGCGACCCTTACGCTGCACGCCCTCTGGACCATCCATAAAGACCACATCCATGCCTGGCTTTACGGTGCCACGATTGACGCGACCTACGCCAATCTTACCGACATAAGTACTGTATTCAATAGAGGTAATCTGCAACTGCAATGGACCATCAGGATTATCATCACGCACAGGTACATGCTTGAGTACCGTGTCAAACAATGGACGCATATCGCCTTCGCGCACATCATCAGTCATGCCTGCATAACCATTCAAACCAGAGGCGTATACCACTGGAAAATCCAACTGCTCTTCAGTAGCGCCTAATTTATCAAACAGTTCAAATGTGGCGTTGATGACATAGTCAGTGCGAGCACCTGGGCGATCTACTTTATTAATCACAACGATCGGCTTGAGTCCAAGAGCTAACGCCTTCTTAGTAACGAAGCGAGTCTGTGGCATTGGCCCTTCAACTGCATCCACCAACAAAAGCACGCCATCCACCATCGATAGCACACGCTCCACTTCACCGCCAAAGTCTGCGTGCCCTGGTGTGTCTACGATATTAATGTGAGTGCCATCATATTCAACTGCGCAGTTTTTGGACAAAATGGTAATGCCGCGCTCTTTTTCAAGATCGTTTGAGTCCATGACGCGTTCGGCCACTTTCTCATTTGAGCGGAACGTACCCGATTGACGCAAGAGTTGGTCAACTAGGGTTGTTTTACCGTGGTCAACGTGGGCGATGATAGCGATGTTACGAAGTGCGCGTTTAGTCATGTGAAGCTTCTAAAGTTAAAAAATAATAAAAATGAATGGTCGGCCTGAATTACGATTTGTCTTAATGGGCTTGCGAAATAAGTCGCTTTGGATGCAATACCCCAGAGCGCCAATCGGCAGTGCCAATAAAGTTATGTGGTGCAGCGGTGGCGCGATAAATGCGCACCAATGCTTCGATGGAAGGTAAATTGAGTGGTACACGTTGCCCCATCCCTAAACGCTTTGCTTGTTGCTCATCCACCGTTAAGTGCGGCAAGGTTTGCAATAGGGCATCGACCGGAAGAATATAGCTAGAACTATCGTGCACAGCCTGTTGAATCGCTTCAATCGTAAAAGACTGTTCTAAAGTTAAGTGCCCAACCTCTGTTCTACGTAAACCCACTAAATGTGCGCCACATCCCAAGGCATTACCCAAGTCTTCAGCCAGAACACGAATGTAGGTACCTTTGCTGCAGGTTACCTCTAGAGTTGCTCTAGGCCACTGAATATCAGTCCAGCGAATTTTGTGAATCACAATATCGCGTGGAGTGCGCTCTAGTTCTACTCCAGCACGGGCATATTCATATAAAGGCTTACCATCACGCTTTAGTGCAGAGTACATGGGAGGAACCTGAGAAATCGCCCCAGTAAATTTTGGCAGCAAAGCATCTAATGCTTTTTTAATATCTGCCGAGCTCTCAAAAGAAGGGAGAGGCAACTCTTCAATTATCAAACCTTCTGCATCACCAGTATCAGTGCGAGAGCCAAATTGCACTTGAGCGACATAAGTTTTGTCCGCATCGAGTAAATCTTGCGAGTATTTAGTGGCTTCTCCCAAACAAATTGGAAGTAAACCGGTTGCCATCGGATCTAAGGTACCAGTGTGACCTGCTTTTTCCGCATGAAATGCACGCTTAACAGCAGTAACAGCACCTTGAGAACTCATTCCTGCAGGTTTATCAAGCAAGACTACTCCGTCAATCCGTGTAGACATGTTAAGGATTCTTATCCTGATGATCGCTCTTGACAGCACTATCGATCAATTTAGACATTTCAATACCATGCTCAACTGAGTTGTCATATTGAAAATGCAATGTAGGGACGGTATGAATATGCAAACGTTTGAATAGCAAAGAATGCAAATAACCTGCCTTCTCTTGCAAGGCAGTTAACGCATGCTCAGGCTCAGCACCTAAGACCGTAAAAAACACTTTGGCATGCGCCAAGTCAGGAGAAAGCTCAACACTTTGCAAAGTAATTAAGCCCAAACTAGAACTTCGCAATTCTCTTGGAATGAGCTCTGCCAGGTCTCGCTGAATTTGATCGGCGAGACGCTGGTTACGATGAGGGCTAGTCTTGTGCATAGGGACAACAAATTACAGAGAGCGAGCAACTTCAGTTACTTCAAATACCTCAAGTTGATCACCCTCTTTGATGTCGTTATAGCCTTTTAGCGATAGACCACACTCGACGCCAGCACGAACTTCTTTCGCATCATCTTTAAAGCGCTTCAGAGAATCTAACTCACCAGACCAGATAACCACGTTATCACGCAAGAGGCGGACGCTTGATGTGCGCTTGACAATACCATCAACCACTAAGCAACCTGCAATTGCTCCTACCTTTGATACTAAGAAGACTTGACGAATTTCTACCAGACCAGTGATTTCTTCTTTCTTATCTGGAGTCAACATGCCACTGAGAGCAAGCTTCACTTCATCTACCGCGTCGTAAATAATGTTGTGATAACGAATATCCACACCATTATTCTCTGCCAACTTACGAGCAGCGGCATCTGCACGGGAGTTAAAGCCAATAATCACCGCCTTAGAAGCAACTGCTAAGTTCACGTCAGTCTCAGTAATCCCGCCAACAGCTGCGTGAACAATCTGCACCTTCACTTCCGGCGTAGAAAGCTTCAATAAAGATTGAGACAATGCCTCTTGAGAACCCTGTACGTCTGCCTTAATGATTAATGGCAACAGCTTAGCTTCAATCGCACCCTCACCCATGTTTTCCATCATGGTCTCGAGCTTCACAGCTTGTTGTTTTGCCAACTTCACATCACGGAACTTGCCTTGACGGAAGAGCGCAATCTCACGAGCCTTACGCTCATCAGGAACCACTTGAACAGTTTCGCCAGCGGCTGGCACTTCAGCCAAACCTTGAATCTCAACTGGAATTGAGGGACCAGCTTCATTACAAGGCTTACCGTTTTCATCCAGCATCGCACGAACACGACCAAAGGTAGAGCCAGCCAACAGCATATCGCCACGTTTAAGCGTGCCCGACTGTACCAGCACTGTTGCTACAGCACCCTTACCTTTGTCCAAACGCGCCTCAATCACTAGACCTTGAGCGGGTGCATCTTTTGGCGCCTTGAGCTCCAAAATTTCTGCTTGCAAGAGAACGTTTTCCAACAAAGCATCGATACCTTCGCCAGATTTTGCGGAGACTGGAACAAATGGCACATCACCGCCGTATTCTTCTGGGACTACCTGCTCAGCAACTAATTCTGTTTTTACACGCTCAGGATTAGCTTCGGGTTTATCGATTTTGTTGATTGCAACAACTAATGGCACGCCACCCGCGATTGCATGATGAATCGCTTCTTTAGTTTGCGGCATCACGCCGTCATCGGCTGCAACAACTAGAATCACAATATCGGTTGCCTTTGCACCACGAGCACGCATAGCAGTAAACGCTTCGTGACCCGGGGTATCTAGGAATGTAATCATGCCGCGTGGTGTTTCCACATGGTATGCGCCAATGTGCTGAGTAATACCGCCAGCTTCGCCAGATGCTACTTTTGCAGTACGAATCTTATCGAGCAAAGATGTCTTACCATGGTCAACGTGGCCCATTACGGTAACTACTGGAGGACGTGGTAATAACTCTGCATCATGACCTTCAGCACCCACAAGATCAAGATCAGGATCATCCAACTTGGCAGCATGTGCACGGTGACCCATTTCTTCAACAATGATCATCGCAGTATCCTGATCAAGCACTTGATTAATGGTGACCATTTGGCCCATACCCATTAACAACTTAATCACTTCAGCACTTTTCACTGCCATCGCATGAGCTAACTCGGCAACAGTAATAGTTTCTGGAACATGTACATCGCGCACAATTGGCTCGGTAGGTACTTGGAAATTCGTATCCACGTTTGCTTCAGCAATCTGGCGTTGCTTTTTACGAGCACCACCAGTACGCCACCCACCAACACCACCAGATGTATCGCCGCGAGTCTTGAGACCGCCGCCAGGCTTCTTGACACCCTCCTCTTGCCATGTTGATGAGGTTTCAGAAGATTTAATCGTCTTACCACCAACTTTATTAGGCTTTTTCTTTTCTTCTGCGCCTTCAGCTTTTGTAGGCTTATGTAAAGTACCTTTTTTCGCTTCTTCAGCAGCTACCTCGCTGGGAGCTTTCAAGACGCGCGCTGGGGCGCTCATCATGTCGCGAATAGCCAAAGCTTCAGCCTCAGCCGCAGCACGGCGAGCACGAAGATCAGCCAACTCTTTCTCTTTAACGGCAGCTAGTTCTTTTGCCGCCTTTTCAGCTTTTGCTTTTTTCTCTGCCGCAACGTCAGATGCCTCTTTAGTTGCTTGCTCTTCTTTTTCGGCTGGAGTTGCTGCTTCTTTTTGTCGCGCCTCTTCCGCCGCCTTCATCTCAGCTTCTTGGCGAGCCAATAACTCAGCCTGACGGGTTGCCTCAGCAGCGCGCTTCTCCAACTCTTCTTCTGTCAAGATTGGTTTAGCAGGCGTCGCTGCCTTTGCTGGCTTTGTTGACTCAGGCGCAGCAGAAGCTGCTGCTTCCTCGCCGCGCTTTACCAAAACTCTCTTTTTGCGAACCTCAACCTGTACGGTGCGAGTGCGACCAGCAGAATCCGCCTGACGAATCTCAGAACTCTCACGCTTAATCAGAGTAATTTTTTTGCGAGCACCAGCCTCAGCATTACCATGCGCTTTTTGCAAATACTCGAGTAAAGCTGCCTTGTCTTTATCGGTAATGCTCTCATCCTCGGAACCCTTTTCGATCCCGGCCGCCTTTAATTGCTCTAAGAGGTCAGCCGCGGTTCTTTTGAGTTCCTTAGCGAGTACTTTTACTGTTGTTGTTGCCATGCACTACTTCCTCTCATGAAGTAAACCAATGTTCGCGCGCTTTCATGATAAGCGTTTTCGCAGTTTCTTCGTCAATTTGTGTTGCCTCTACCAGCTCATCAACTGCCAGTTCAGCGAGGTCATCACGGGTATGTACTTGATTGTCAGCAAGCGCTGCAATTAATTCTGGTGTCATGCCTTCCAAAGAACGCAAATCTTGCGAGACTTCACCAATACGCTCTTCTTTAGCCAACTCCATTGTTAACAAGGAATCGCGAGCACGTGTCCGCAACTCATTTACAGTATCTTCGTCAAACGAATCGATTTCCAGCATTTCAGACAGCGGCACGTAAGCCACCTCTTCCAATGTGTTGAAGCCTTCTTCAATCAAAATATCTGCAACCTCTTGATCAACGTCCAACTTGTCCATAAACAACTGACGTACAGATGATGCCTCTTTCTCAGTCTTCTCTGCAGACTCTTCAGGAGTCATGATGTTGATCTGCCAACCAGTCAAATCGCTAGCCAAACGGACGTTTTGCCCGCTACGACCAATCGCGATTGCCAAATTCTCTTCATCAACCACCACATCCATTGCATGACGCTCTTCATCAACCACAATGGAAGAAACTTGTGCTGGAGCCAAAGCACCAATCACAAACTGTGCTGGATCTTCAGACCACAAAACGATATCCACCGCTTCACCAGCAACTTCATTGCGCACTGCAGTGACACGAGTACCACGCACACCAACGCAAGTTCCAATCGGATCGATACGCTTGTCATAAGTAATCACGGCAATCTTTGCACGCACGCCAGGATCGCGGGCGGCTCCCTTGATTTCTAGGAGACCTTGCTCCATCTCTGGAACTTCATTCTCAAATAACTTAATCAAGAATTCTGGACAAGTACGAGAAAGTTCAATTTGCGGACCACGTGCTTCACGATCCACTTTCAAGATGTATGCCCGCACACGATCGCCAGAACGCAAATTCTCTTTTGGAATCATTTGATCACGACGCAATAATGCTTCAACGCGACCTGATTCAATAATCAAACCATTTTTGTCAGCACGCTTAACGGTACCTGTCATGACTTTTTCGCCACGCTCAAGGTAATCATTCAAAATTTGCTCACGCTCAGCATCGCGAATGCGCTGGAGAATCACTTGCTTTGCAGCTTGCGCACCAATGCGTCCGAAAGCCAAAGACTCAATCTGCTCTTCAATATAGTCGCCTACTTCGATATCAGCAATTTGCTCTTTAGCTTCAAATTGCAATATTTCTTTATCTGGTTCCTGCAAACCAGCCTCATCCGGCACCACTAACCAGCGACGGAAGGTTTCGTATTCACCCGAATCACGATCGATCGATACACGAATATCCACATCTTCAGTTGCATAACGCTTTTTGGTAGCTGATGCCAACGCCATTTCAAGCGCCTCAAACACAATTGCTTGATCAACGTTCTTTTCACGCGCTAGCGCATCTGCCAACATGAGAACTTCTCGGCTCATGACTTTCTTCCTTTGAAATCAATAACAGGGACCAACCGAGTCTTATCGACCTCGGCTAAAGAAAACTCCAATTGAGACGGCTGACCATCAGCTGCCTCGAACACCAATCCAAATTTCGCATCAGGTGAATTCAATTCACCACTCAGCAAACCTTGCAATACACCACGAAAATTTTTACGATTACCAACAGCAACTCGTAACTTCAGATCAACTTCCATGCCAGTAAAACGCTCAAAGTCTGCAGCACTCTTCACTGGGCGATCTAATCCTGGAGAAGAAATCTCCAAGCGCTCATACGGAATATTCTCAACTGGTAATGAGTAACTCAGTTGATGACTCACTTTTTCACAGTCCATCACCGTAATTAATCGATCATAGTCAGGGTTTTCAATTGTGACGCGCAGCAAACCGCCGGCTTCACGCTCAATATCCACTAGCGTGTAACCCAGGTTTTCCAGCTCTGCAGCAATAATCTGCTGATCTCTCACAACTTCCCTTCAAACTAAAACGGCAAAAAAAAATGGGCTCCAAAGCCCATATTCTCGAAATTCAGAACAGGCCGACTTACGTTGATCGCAACATCAGTCGGTAACAACACTTGCAACTATTTAAGATGCAAGACTTAAATTGTAGCGGATTTTTAGGGGGAAATCTAGGGAAAACTGTTAAAAATCAGAAGCTTTCGCTAGGATTTCGAGGTTTTCTTGGTCCCTTATGAAAGGGTTTTTTACCTTTCGGCGCACCCCTTTTAGGGCCATTGCCAGGATTTTGGGGGTTCCCAGTAACAAAAGCAGATTGGCCATGATGAACCTTTTTGCTCTTATTGCGACCTTGACCATTACCACCCTGACCTCCTTGACCAGGTCTACCGCCTTGAGTGCGCCCTCGAAAAGGTCCACGACCATCCCCAGAACCACCCGTTTTCGCATTTTTACCTTGATGAGTCATGCCATGATGACCGCTAGCTAAAGTTAAGGCATCGCGTGAGCCCCAATAAGAAACCGATGTTTGCATGGGATCAGGCTGGAAGTCTTCCGCGGAAGGATTGCGACCTTGCCCACCTGAATGAGAGCTGCGATTTTTATCTTGCGCCTGAGGGACTTTCAAGCCAGCTGATTTCATCAAACTTGCGACACCTTCAGGAGAAACTTCCTCCCACTTTCCACGACGCAAGCGCGGAGGCAATAAAAACATTCCGTAACGAGTACGAATCAAACGAGAAACAGTGTGCCCCACTGCCTCAAACATACGGCGTACCTCACGATTACGACCTTCTGTAAGTGCAACGTGATACCAGCGATTAGCACCATCGCCACCACCCATTGCCAAACGCAAGAATCGTGCTTGCCCATCATCGAGCTTGATGCCGCTCTTCAGTTGCACAGTGTTGTCCTGACTGAGTTCACCCAAGATACGAACAGCGTATTCACGCTCAACGCCATAACGCGGATGCATCAAACGATTTGCCAACTCACCAGAAGTTGTAAATAACAATAAGCCTTCGGTATTGAAATCCAAGCGCCCCACCGCAATCCAACGCCCCTGACGCGGCTTTGGCAAACGATCAAATACTGTTGGACGACCCTCTGGATCTGACTGACTAACAATCTCACCCGCAGGTTTGTGATACAAAATCACACGCGGTGGCTTGGTCTGTATCTTGCGATGAACTTGCTTGCCATTAATACGTACTTGATCGGTTGGGCCAATGCGTTGTCCAATGTGCGCGGGCAAACCATTGACAGACACTCGACCTTGAATAATGAGGTCTTCCATGTCCCGACGCGATCCCATACCTGCGTCTGCCAATACCTTGTGTAACTTAACGGTATCTTCATCTTCGGCTTCGTCATCCAATCCATCAAGATCAGACCACACCTCATCACGCAAGCTCAATGGCAATTCGTCAATATTGGCAAATTGCAAGCTACTCATTTCCTCATCAGTTGGTGCATCAGAGTCTTCATCCTCACGCGAACGCTGTGCTCGTTGCGCGCGACGCTCTGCTCCAGTTTGATGGGAGATTTCACTCTCATTCAAACCTTCAGGATTCTTGACCTCGAGGACCTCTGGGGCATCTAATGCAGCATCAAACTCACCAGAGACAACCGCAGCGAATAAAGCTTCTGCTTCTGCTGGGTTAGGTGCAAACTTAGACCCAGAATTAGCTCCACCCTCGCGCGGGCTATTTTGCGTATCATTGTCGCGCCCTTCGCGACGCTGCTTATCTTTATTAAAGGGTCGCTTCTTATTAAAAGGATGCTTACCCGTTCCTGCTCGACGCGGGTGACGAGACCCCCTATCCTCGAGCAAATTACGCCCACCATTCTCTGACTGATCAGCACCTGTTTGTGATGCAGAGGGTTGATTCTCAGAATGGTTTGAAGTTGTTGCGGGTACTGCAGGAATTGATTCGTTTTCGTTAGAACTTGTCATTAATAATTATTTTGTTTCGTCTGCTGGCTCGCCAGACTCGGGACTTACTACATCTGTGGGTTCTTGCATTGATTCTTGGGTTGTCTCTTGAGATATGTCTTCCGCAGAACCATCAGTAATTACTGATTCATCAATCACTACTGTCTCGACTGTTGCGCTTGAGTCAAACTCAATCACCGCCTGCCCTAAATGCTCGGCAGCAGCCATTGGCGCGGCATCCTCCAAAATAGGCAGACTTTGCAAATTGGTAAGACTCAAGTCATCCAAGAACTGTTTTGTAGTGGCATATAAACCAGGACGACCAACAGTATCTTTATGACCAATCACCTCTACCCAACCACGGTCTTCCAATTGCTTCATCACATTGCTGCTAACAGCAACACCGCGAATCTCTTCAATCTCACCACGGGTCACCGGTTGACGATACGCAATAATCGCCAAAGTTTCCATCACCGCACGGGAATACTTTGGGGGCTTCTCTGGGGTAAGGCGATCCAAATACTCACGCATGGACAAGCGGCTTTGAAAGCGCCAACCCGTAGCAATATGAACAAGCTCCATGCCTTTGTTATCCCAGGCGCGCTGCAACTCCACTAATGCTTCATCAATATCTGCCGTAGTGATGTCCTCAACAAACAGACGTGACAGGTCAGCCACAGTCAGCGGCTCCTGAGCACACAGGAGAGCTGTTTCAATAACGCGCTTGTTATGATCGTCCATAAAAATTGGGCTATCAGGAATATCCTGAGTAGACTCTTATAAATGCATTTCAGTAATGGGTTGGGTGTTTTCTAGCGACTACGAACAAACCATCTGATTTCTAGTTTGGGATTTGTCCGCGCTACACGAAGTCTTTTTCGTTCACCGTGGGCTCATTATAAGGTAGGCTCAATACAATAGCCAAATGCGCCCAATTTCATCAAAAACCCTGATCTCCCCCCATCGTCGTCAAGCCTTGGGAATTGGAGTTGCCTCTCTTTTAAGCATGGGCGGACTGAGCTCATGTAGTCTTATTGGCTCAAAAAAACCAGTTATTGGGCTGGTATTGGGGGCTGGTGCTGCCAGAGGCTTTGCTCATGTGGGAGTTATCAAGGCGCTTGAAGCACAAGGAATTCGGCCTGATGTAGTTGTTGGCAGCAGTGCAGGAAGCGTCATTGCAGCGTTGCTTGCCTCTGGCGTTACCGGAAACGAACTAAATCGACTAGCCTTAAATTTAGATGAGGCAACCATTGCTGACTGGGGGCTACCCTTTGTAGGGCGTTTTGGGGGCCTCATCAAAGGTGACGCTTTACAAAATATGGTTAATCGTGAAGTACAAAATAAATCGATCGAGCAAATGCGCATTCCCTTAGGAATTGTGGCAACAGAATTGCAATCGGGCAAAGGTGTGTTGTTTCGTAGCGGCAATACAGGTCAAGCAGTACGCGCATCATGCAGCATTCCGGGAGTGTTTCAGCCCACGGTCATTGGCGGCAAGGAATATGTTGATGGCGGTTTAGTTGCACCAGTGCCAGTAAGCTATGCAAGACAAATGGGTGCTACCCTGGTCATTGCAGTAAACATTTCCTCGGAACCTGTTCACCAAGATGCTAGCGGAACGTTTGGCGTACTTCAGCAAACTATCTCGATTATGCAAAGAAGCATTAATCAGTTTGAATTAAAAAGTGCGGACATTGTGATTGCCCCCCAGCTAAAGCAAATGAGTGGAGGCGACTTTAAGTCACGAAATGCTGCGATCTTGGCAGGCGAGATGGCAACACAAGAACAAATGAGTCTAATAAAAGAAAAACTGAAAGGCTAATCCGAATAGACTAGATTGAGAATAAGTTAAAGACTGCGAGACTTGCGCTTGAGATTCTTAACTTCGTTTAACAACTCCTGACGTTCACTGTCGTCCAAGTTGTCACTTCCATCTAAACGGCGGGCGCCATCAAAACGCTTATCCCAATACAAGCTTCCAAGGTCGTCTACACGAACACTTGTGCCCTTAGATGGTGAATGAATAAATTTATTATCACCAACATAAATACCCACATGAGAAAACGTCAGACGCATGGTGTTGAAAAATACCAAATCGCCAGGTTGCAATTCTTCACGACTAATAGGTTTGCCAACTCGACTCATTTGCGTAGACTTGCGTGGCAATAAAAAGCCAAGCTTATCTTTAAAAACATATCCTACGAAACTGCTGCCATCTAATCCAGACTGAGGTAATTCACTGTCCCACCGATAGCGTACGCCAATGACCTCCATCGCACGATTGATCAACTCTTCAGATTTTCCGGTAACGGTGTCGGCAAGGCGATCTGAAACTTTAGCAATGTACGCCTTACCTGCCTGAAACATACTCTCTTTTGGAATAGACGATTCTGCCGACACAGGGGAGTCCGCTGGCGTATCTGCACAATGCGCCATGAAAGGCGTACCCAGACCCAAAATGAGCCCTAGGAATTGCAAAAGAAGTGCTTTTTTAAATGACATCCGTCCAGTGTAGCAAAGATTCTCACGTTAACCAAGTTGAAGTTTGTCTCTCAATATATTGTTTTTATTAGTTTTTTATCGTTATTTTTGCCCGATAAAGGCAAGCTAAGACAATATACCCGCCATCCTAAACAAGATTAATAGAACGATTAAACCAACTCAGCTGCCGCAAAGAGCTCTTTGGTGTAGACCTGACGTGGGTTTTTAATCAGGGATTCAGTATCCCCGAATTCCACAACCCTGCCTTCTTTGAGCACCATGACCTCATGAGACATAGCTCGAATGACTGCCAGATCGTGGCTAATCATGAGATATGCCAAGTTATATTTCTTTTGTAGCTCAGTAAGCAGTGCAAGCACTTGTTTTTGGATAGAGACATCTAATGCAGAAGTAGGTTCATCTAGCACCAAAATTTGTGGTCGCAAAATGAGTGCACGCGCTATGGCAATACGCTGGCGTTGCCCACCAGAAAACTCATGTGGATAACGATGCAAGGCAGAGCGATCTAGCCCAACTTCCTTCAGCATATCTACTACACGAGATTCTCGCTCAGTGACGGAAAGATTTGGGTAATGTACATCCAAACCCTCTGAAATAATTTGCAACACACTCATCCGCGGAGAAAGTGATCCAAAGGGATCCTGAAAGATGACTTGCAAACTGGCGCGCATTGCTCTTCGCTCAACCGGCTTTAGTGATTGCCAATCTTTACCAAGTACATCAACCTCCCCAGCAATCTGAGCAATGGAATCACCCAACAAACCCAGCACAGCCATGCCCAGCGTTGTCTTTCCGGAGCCAGACTCACCAATCACCCCAATTGTCTGACCTTGCTTTAAAGCAAAGCTAACTTTCTTTAAAACTTTATGTGGAGGAGCCTTCTTGAACCAACCAATCGTTTCAGAACTGGGATAGGAAACTGACAACCCTTCCGCTTTTAATAAAACGGGTGATAACGGCATTACAGGCGCAAGATTGCGTGTGGGTTCACTGTTGACAAGGGCGCGAGTATAAGGATCAACTGGATGTTCAAACACTTGTTTAGTCGCGCCAACCTCAATTAAGTTTCCTTGATTGAGTACGGCCACTCGTTGTGCAAAATGCTTGACCAAATTAAGGTCATGGGTAATTAATAAAATACTCATGCCCCCATACTCTTTAGATTCTTGTTGCAACTCCATCAGCAAATCTAAGATTTGCATTCGCAAACTGACATCTAATGCTGTTGTAGGCTCATCGGCAATCAGTAATCGCGGCTTACAAGCCAATGCCATTGCTATCATGGCACGCTGTCGTTGTCCGCCTGACAGTTGATGAGGGTAAGAATGGAAGCGACGCTCAGGCTCAGGAATGCCGGTTTTCTTCAGCAAATCAATTGCGGCGTTGATAGCGTCCATCTTGGAAATCAAAGGCTGATAAATCTGCACCGCCTCAATTATTTGATTGCCAATTGTAAAGAGCGGGTTCAGCGCCGTCATTGGCTCCTGAAAGATCATCGCTATCTCGCGACCACGAATCTCTCGAATATCTTGAATTGGCAAAGACAAAAGATCCACCTCGCTTTGCCCGTCCCGGTTTTTCCAGAAAATGCTGCCACTAACCTTAGCGCCCTCAGGCTCTAACCTCAGAGGAGCCAATGCAGTTAGTGTTTTTCCGGAACCAGACTCACCAACTAATGCAAGCCGCTCGCCTATTCCAATATCGAGGTCCAGTTGATTAACGGCAAACTTCTCACGACGTCCAGGGCCAAAAGAAATTGATAGGCTTTCATATCGCAATAGACTCATGAACGGCCTCCGTTCATCAAGCCGGCTTTCCGTGAGTCATAGGCATCACGTAAAGCTTCACCCATGAAAGTTAGCAGTAGCAAGGTGCTTACCAACACCACAAAGGTGGATAACGAAATCCACCATGCATCTAAGTTTCCTTTTCCTTGTGAAAGCAACTCTCCCAGACTTGGCGTGCCAGGAGGAACTCCTAGCCCTAAAAAATCTAGGCTAGTAAGAGATAGGATCGCGGCACTCATACGGAAAGGTAGAAATGTAATCACTGGCGTCAAGCTATTCGGCAGAATATGGCGCCACATGATCTGCACATTCGTCAATCCAAGCGCCCTAGCGGCTCGCACATACTCAAGTGCACGATTACGGAAAAACTCCGCACGAACATAATCCGATAAGCCCATCCACCCAAAAGCCGCTAATAGAAGAATTAACAACAACACGCTTGGATGAAAGATTGAAGCAAAAATAATGAGCAGATACAACTCTGGCATTGCCGACCAAATCTCAATGAGGCGTTGAGAAATCAAGTCAAACTTTCCGCCAAAAAACCCCATGAGCGATCCTGTGATGACACCAACAGTAACTCCTACGATCGTCAATGCCAGACCAAAGAGAATCGATAGACGGAAGCCATAAATGAGGCGAGATAAAACATCACGTCCTCGGTCATCAGTTCCCAACCAGTTCTGCCAAGATGGCGGCGCAGGATTAGGTGAAGGCGCAAAGTAATTGAGCGTCTCATAACTGTATTTGATAAGAGGATAAATTGCCCAATTTCCATCACTCGTAATGTTGCGACGGATGTCAGGATCTAAAAAATCCGTTGGGGTTGCAAAGTCACCACCAAAAACTGTTTCGGGTTGATTCTTCGCTATCGGGAAATAAAAATGCCCGTCATAGCGAACCACTAAGGGCTTGTCGTTAGCAATCAACTCGGCACAAAGCGATAGTCCAAAAAAAGCAAGAAAAATCCACAGGCTGATATAACCGCGACGATTTGCCTTAAAGCGTTGCCAACGATTCATGACTCACCCCCTGAACCAAACTGGATGCGAGGGTCAACATAAACGTAACAAAGATCAGAGATGAGTTTGGTGAATAAGCCAATTAATGTGAATAAGTAAAGGGTTCCAAAGACTACTGGGTAATCTCGACGCATCACCGACTCATAGGAGAGCAAACCAAGTCCATCCAATGAGAACAGGGTTTCAATCAATAGAGAGCCTGTGAAAAATGCGCCGATAAATGCGGCAGGGAAACCTGTTACTAGAGGCAACATTGCATTACGAAAGACGTGTTTCCACAACACTTGCTTCTCAGTTAGGCCTTTAGCCCTCGCAGTTAAAACATACTGCTTACGAATCTCCTCTAAAAATGAATTCTTCGTTAACATCGTTACAACGGCAAAGCTACCCAATACGGACGCAGTGATTGGTAGCACCAAATGCCACAGATAATCCATCACTTTGCCGATCAAACTAAGATCACTCCAGTTGTCAGAAGTGAGGCCTCGCAATGGAAATATCTGCAAAAAGCTACCGCCTCCAAATATCACCAGCAACAAGACACCCAACACAAATCCTGGAATAGCATAGCCAACCAAGATCATCGTGCTTGTGACAGCATCAAAACGGGATCCATCTCGCACCGCTTTTGCAATACCCAGCGGAATGGACACAAGATAAGTAATAAAAAATGTCCACAAGCCAATACTGATGGAAACGGGAAGCTTAGACACTACTAGACGCCAAACACTTTCATGCTGGTAATAGCTATCACCCAAATCAAATCTTGCAAAGCGGCCGAGCATCATGAAGTAACGCTCTAGCGGGGGTTTATCAAAACCATAGAGCGCTTTGACTTCCTCTAGGCGTTGCGCATCAACCCCTTGGCGACCACGATAGCTAGCACTTGCACCAGCACCCGAAGATTCGCTACCACCTGTTGCAGCACCACCCTTTCCCTTAAGCTCTAAGACCATTTGCTCGACTGGACCACCAGGAACAAATTGCACTACTGCGAATGTCAGCGTTAAAACGCCCAAGAGCGTCGGGATCATTAACAACAAACGCTTGAGGATATAAACGCGCATTTGGGCTTGCATTATTTACCCTCCTCTTTCCACCAGTTTTGCATAATCCAGGGCTCAGCCTGGTAATACAGTGGTGGCTCTGGATAACGCATTTCTTTGCGGAAAGCGACACGATGCGTAGGGTTGTACCACTGTGGCACAACGTAATAACTATTCCACAAGACTCGGTCTAGTGCACGGGCCGCCGTTCTCAATTGATCACGGTTCTGGGCTCTAGTAATTTCAGCAACTAAAGCGTCGACGACTGGTGACTGGACACCAATGACATTATCAGAACCCTTCTCTTTAGCTGCTTGACTACCAAAACGATCCCATAACTCGCTACCAGGATTTTGCGAGTCTTGGAAACGCACAGTGGTCATATCAAAATCATATTCATTCATGCGTTTTTGATGGAGCGCAAAGTCACTAGTACGCACATCCACCTGAATTCCGAGTTTTTCAAGATTGCGGATATATGCCGAGATCACTCTTAAAAAGAATCCGCCATCCTCATTAATCTCAAAACGAAATGGTTCGCCTTTTTCATTACGTAAAGCACCGTCGCGATATTGCCAACCTGCATGCAGCAATAGCTCACGTGCTTTGCGCAGGTTTTGCCTCAAGCTTCCTGGTGGTGCAGTTGAAGGTGCAGGCGGCATAGGGCCAAAAACGGCATCAGGAACCCATTGAGGATATTGCGCCTTGAGAGATTTCAGTAATTTCAGCTCGCCTTCCGTTGGCTTGCTTGGACCATCAAAGTTGGCACTTAGATCACTATTTGTGAAATAACTATTAATGCGGCCATATTGGTCAAAAAAGATTTGGCGATTCAACCACTCAAAATCTAAGGCCAGTCCTAAGGCTTGACGAACACGTACATCTTGAAAAATGGGTCTGCGAATATTCATCGCAAAACCTTGCATGCCTGCCCCATTGTGATTAACAAATGCTTTTTTAGTTAGGGTGCCATTATCAAATTTTGAACCTACATATCCTTTGGCCCAAATTTTGGCACGGTACTCAACGATCGCATCAAACTCCCCCGCTTTGAATGCTTCCAAGCGAACAGCATCATCGCTATAGAGCTTATAAAGCACCCGATCAAAGTTATAAAAGCCAACCCGGATGTTGAGTGGCTTTGAAAGTTGATCAGCCCAATACTGCGGGTTTTTTTTATACACAATCGATTTACCCGCTTTGAATGACTCAATTAAATACGGACCACTTCCAATTGGAGCTTCAAAAGCAAGTTTTTCAAACGGAATCATGCTGCCATCAGGTTTTTTGCCCCAATTACGAGAAAAGATTGGGAGCGTTCCCGCCAAAATAGGCAACTCTGAATTGTTATTTTTAAAGTCAAAGCGCACCAAGTGATCAGATAGAACTACTGCGGAGGTAATGTCAGCAAAAGTGGTTTTATAACGTGGATGCGCTTTGCCACTCATGAGAACATCAAAACTGTATTTCACATCCGCCGCCAATACAGGACTGCCATCTGAAAATTTGGCTTCCGGGCGAATATGAAATGTCACCGACTTACGATCCTTGGCAACCTCAATATCATCAGCAAGCAATCCATAAACGCTGGAAGTTTCATCGGCACTACCCTCTGCCAAGGATTCAAACATCAAATCAATACCTGGGGCAGTAACACCACGCAAGGTAAAGGGGTTGAACTTATCAAAGCTGGTTCTTTGCCCAGGATTGGGCAAAACAAGAGTGCCCCCCTTAGGGGCATTCGGATTGACATAGTCGAAATGGGCAAAGCCTTCTGGGTATTTAGGTTTGCCGTACTGTGCTATCCCCTGAGCAGCTAATGCCGCGCCACTTAGCACCCCGACCAAAGAGGCTAAGAGCAAGAATTGGGTTATTTTGCGAAAAGGGATAAAAAAGGTTTGGGCTGCCATATATGCAACAATTGTAGATAGCAAATCATATTTGAAGCAAAGGACACAACATGGGCTTTCTCGCTGGCAAAAAAATCCTCATTACCGGCCTTCTTTCTAACCGCTCAATTGCCTATGGCATCGCTAAAGCCTGCCACCGTGAAGGGGCTGAACTTGCCTTCACCTATGTCGGCGAGCGCTTTAAGGACCGCATCGTGGATTTTGCGAAAGAATTTAATTCTGAGCTGATTTTTGACTGTGACGTTGGTAGCGATGAGCAAATTTCGGCCTTATTTAAAGATTTAGCAAAATCTTGGCCACAGTTTGACGGCTTTGTACATGCCATCGGCTTTGCGCCACGTGAAGCAATTGCCGGTGACTTTTTAGATGGTCTCTCACGCGAAGGCTTCAAAATTGCTCATGACATTTCTGCTTACAGTTTTCCAGCAATGGCAAAAGAAGCATTGCCGATGTTGCGCGATAAGTCTTCCTTGCTCACATTGACCTATCTTGGCTCAATGAAAAATGTGCCGAACTACAACACCATGGGTTTGGCCAAAGCATCGCTTGAAGCATCGGTGCGCTACCTGGCAGGCTCTGTTGGACCCAAAGGCATTCGTGCTAATGGTATTTCTGCCGGCCCAATTAAGACCTTGGCAGCCTCAGGTATCAAGGGCTTTGGCAAAATTTTGGAAGCAGTTGAGCAAACTGCGCCACTCCGCCGCAATGTCACGATTGATGATGTGGGTAACACTGCCGCTTTCTTGTTATCTGATTTAGCAAACGGTATCACCGCAGAAATCATTTACGTTGATAACGGCTTTAGCCAAGTGATTGGTGGAATGGAAGAGGCTTGAGTTCACCCTCAACCATTAGTCTTCGCGAAGCCCTCAAATTTTGGACCAAACTCGGCTTTATTAGTTTTGGGGGTCCAGCAGGACAAATTGCAGTCCTACATCAAGAGTTAGTAGAAAAGCGTCGCTGGATTTCAGAGCGGCGCTTTTTGCATGCCCTAAATTACTGCATGCTGTTGCCGGGACCCGAGGCGCAGCAACTGGTTACTTATATTGGCTGGCTCATGCATCGAAGTTGGGGCGGCATTCTAGCCGGCAGCCTATTTGTTCTCCCATCGCTGCTCATATTAATTGCGCTTTCTTGGGTATACATTACGTTTGGTCAAGTGCCATGGATTGCCGCTATTTTCTTTGGCATTAAACCAGCAGTAACTGCCATCGTCTTACATGCGGCCGTTCGTATTGGTAAACGAACGATTCATAATGCCGCATTGAAATGGATTGCCCTATGCTCTTTTTTAGCAATCTTCATATTGAACTTGTCCTTCCCGATCATTGTGTTGATTGCAGCTGCTGTTGGCTACTGGGGTGGTAAACGCTACCCAGAAAATTTTCAACAATCAAGTCATAACAATAAAGAGCTTGCGCATTATGGTGCTGCCATCATTGATGACAACACCCCAACACCAACATACGCGCAATTTCATCTTCAAAATACGCTTTTGCATAGTGCAATTGCTTTGTGCTGCTGGCTCATCCCCATCGCAATGCTTATCTTACTATTTGGGTGGAAGACGCTTTACCCCAATATCGCCTGGTTCTTTACTAAGGCAGCATTCTTAACGTTTGGTGGCGCATACGCGGTATTGCCATACGTTTATCAAGGCGCGGTTGATCACTTCCATTGGTTAAGCGCAAACCAAATGATTGATGGGCTTGCTTTGGGGGAAACTACGCCAGGCCCTCTTATTATGGTGGTCGCTTTTGTTGGTTACCTAGCTGGACACATTCAACATTTGATTGGCAATAGCAACCCGTTCTGGTTTGGTGTTATTGGAGCGTGCGTAGCAACATGGTTTACGTTTTTGCCATCTTTCTTCTTTATCTTGGTTGGTGGACCCCTAGTCGAGTCAACCCACGGCAAGCTTAGCTTTACTGCGCCGCTCACTGCAATTACCGCCGCTGTTGTTGGAGTCATTGTCAATCTAGGCTTATTTTTTGCCTATCATGTGTTCTTTCCTCATGGGATTGGTGGATCTATCTCTTGGTTGTCTGTTTTAATTTGCATGCTTGCATCTCTTGCCTTATTTCAGTTTCAAAAAGGCGTTATGACTGTTTTAAGTTGCTGTGCTCTTGCTGGTCTTTTAGCTTACTTAATAGGCCTGTAGCATGGATGACCTAGCGCAATAGCATTTTTTCTAAGATTGGCATAATGGAAGTTATGCGAATCGAACCTCAAACCATTACCCACCTACAAGAGTGGCTCGGCAAAACCGAGACCCTTGTGGACACCGTTACCGCTGCGCCAGTGCGCGCTCTTTCAGCAACATTAGATAGACATGATGCTGATCCAAGTAAAGGCACCTTCTTGCCCGAGCTTTGGCACTGGCTCTATTTTTTACCCCATGCTCGCCAATCTGAAATTGGCCCTGATGGACATCCAAAGCGTGGTGGATTTTTACCCCCTGTTCCACTGCCTCGCAGGATGTGGGCAGGCAGCCGCGTGCAATGGCTAGCACCATTAGCCGTTGGTGATGAGATTCAACGTGTTTCCAAAATTGAATCGGTTACTCATAAATCGGGCCGCACAGGAGATTTGATTTTCGTATTGGTCAAACATGAAATATCCAATCAAAAAGGTTTAGCAATCATTGAAGAGCATGACATTGTTTACCGCGATGCTCCGGGTCCAGATGACAAGCCGGTTGCACCAACACCTGCCCCAAGCGATGCCAAATGGAGTGAGACCATCACACCAGATGACGTTCTATTGTTTCGTTACTCCGCACTCACCTTTAATGGCCATCGCATTCATTACGATCGCAAATATGTCACTGAGGTCGAGGGCTATCCAGGCCTCATCGTGCATGGCCCTTTGATTGCAACACTGCTGGTGGATTTGGTACGCCAAAGTATTCCAGGATGCAAACTCAAGAGTTTTGAATTCCGCGCGATACGCCCTACTTTTGACATCAATATCTTTAAAGTGAATGCCAAGCCCGATATTGAAAAAGATCCATCTGGCAAAACGATTGCCATTTGGGCGCAAGACCACGATGGCTGGCTCACTATGCAAGCGACTGCGGTTCTTGCCTGAAAATCGAATTTGATAACTGAATATGACAACCGAACATTTCTCTCGTGAGCTAGCTGCATTTGCGGCAAACCTCAAAATCTCTGACATCCCCACTGATGTTATTGCCAGAGCAGAAGATCTTTTGGTTGACTGGTTTGGTTCCGCAATTGCCGGCAAAGGCTCGCGACCTGTTGAAACGATTACCCAGTTTGCACTGCAAATGGGCGGGTTTGACGCATCTCATATTGGACCATCGGAAATCCTGATCAGCCGCAAAACATCGAGCCCATTTTTAGCTGCAATGGCTAATGCTGCAGCATCCCATGTGGCTGAGCAAGATGATGTGCATAACGGTTCAGTATTTCATCCTGCTACCGTAGTATTCCCCCCGGCATTGGCCTGCGCACAATCAATTAGCGCATCTGGAGAAGATCTCATTGTTGCTGCGGTTGCTGGATATGAAGTCGGCATCCGGGTCGGAGAATTTTTGGGTCGATCACATTACAAAGTGTTTCATACGACAGGTACCGCAGGTACCATTGCTGCTGCCGCAACTGTTGGACGATTACTCAAACTCAATCCAGATCAAATGCTGCACGCCTTTGGTTCAGCGGGAACACAATCTGCCGGTCTTTGGGAATTTCTGCGAGACGCTGCTGACTCCAAACAATTACACACCGCTCATGCCGCCTCTACTGGCTTGATGTCTGCTTATATTGCCAAGTCTGGCTTTACTGGCGCACAGCATATTTTGGAAGGCAAACAAGGCTTAGCAGCTGGCATGTCAACTGATGCGGTTCCAAGCAAACTGGTCGATAGACTGGGTACCCGCTGGGCTCTAGCAGAAACCAGCTTCAAATACCATGCATCCTGTCGTCATACCCACCCCGCTGCTGATGCTCTGTTACAAGTGATCCTCGCTCACAAACTCAAGCCCAGTGATATCGCAAAGGTAGAAACTCTAGTTCATCAGGCTGCGATTGATGTCTTGGGACCCGTAACAGATCCTAGTACTGTTCATCAATCGAAATTTTCAATGGGAACTGTACTGGCATTGATTGCACACTATCAATTTGCGGGCTTACAAGAATTCGATCAACACTTTCATGATGATGCAATTTGCGAATTTCGAGACCGCGTAACCATGACATTAGATCCCGAGGTGGACTCTGCCTATCCACAACGCTGGATAGGCAAGGTCAAAGTGCATCTTCAGAACGGTCAAGTACTTGATGGTCGAGTAGATGAACCCAAAGGTGATCCAGGCAACACCCTTTCTCGCGCTGAAATTACAGATAAAGCCCTTCGGCTTGCTGCATTTAGCGGTGGCGCTAATCCAGATGAAATGAATAAGGCGATTGATCTGCTGTGGAATATTCGCAAGCAAAAGTCGATTAGCAAACTACTACCCAATACATAACTTTCGATTACTAAGCTCTATCTCATATGAACCCGCTCAATACCCCCCTTGGTTTTAGCTCCAACTTTTTATTTGTTCCTGGCACTCGACCAGAGCGCTTTCTAAAAGCACTAGACAGTGGCGCTAGTGCCGTTATATTGGATCTAGAAGATGCAGTAGCGGAAGAGGATAAAGAAACCGCGCGCGCTGCAATACGGTCAGCATGGCCACAGTTTTCAGAGGAACAAAAGAAGCGTTTAGTGATTCGTACAAACTCACCTGGTTCAAAGTTTTATTCAGCCGATTTAATCTTGGCTCAAGATCTCCAGGTTGCCTGCATCCTGATTCCCAAGAGTGAATCTTTAGATCAAATTAATGGCGCCGCGCTCATATTGCCAAAGACCGCCATCATTCCAATGATTGAAACTGCCGTTGGCCTATACAAGGTCAATGAGATCGCAAATTCTAATCAAGTACTACGACTAGCATTAGGGAATTTAGATTTACAAGCTGATCTTGGCATGATTTGCGATCCACAAGAATCGGAATTGCAAACCGCGCGCTATCAAATCGTTCTTGCATCCCGACTTGCGCAAATTACCCCTCCAGTTGATGGGGTTACACCATCCACAGACGATCTAGCTCGCATCACCGATGATGCCGAACGCGCCAAACGCATGGGTTTTGGTGCAAAACTATGTATCCACCCCAAACAAGTTCCTATCGTTCAGACTGCATTTATGCCTACAGAGGAAGAAATACACTGGGCACAAAGAGTGATTGAAGCTGATCATGCCTCCAAAGGTGGGGCCGTGAAGCTGGATGGGAAGATGATTGATCGTCCAGTAGTACTTTTAGCCAAAAGAACATTAGCAATTGCTGGTAAACACTAAGATCTTATATTTCAATCAATAAATTAAAATTCAGAACTTATTAGTACCACGAATATTTGGAGACCATAATGAAATTAAAAAAACTTGTATTGACTGGAATAGCCACTGCATTAGCTACAGGTGCATTGCTGACTACCAGTGCAATGGCGCAAGCCGACTGGCCAACAAAATCAATTCAACTAATAGTTCCTTTTGCTGCAGGCGGTCCAACTGATTCGATCGCTCGCTTAATTGCTGTTCCAATGGGTCAGGCTCTTGGACAAACTGTTGTAGTTGAAAACGTACCAGGCGCTGGCGGCACCATTGCCTCAACCAAGGTGGCACGTGCCGCGCCCGATGGTTACACAATTTATATTCATCATATGGGCATGGCTACCGCACAAGCTTTGTATGACAAACTCCCATATGATCCAATGACAAGCTTTGAATACATCGGGCAAGTTGCTGATGTGCCAATGGTTTTGTTGGGTAAAAAAGATTTGCCAGCAAACAACTTTAAAGAACTTGAGGCATATATCAAAGCAAACGGCACTAGAGTCACCATGGCAAATGCAGGCCCTGGCGCAGTCTCACAGCTTTGCGGTTTATTGTTTCAAAGTCGTCTAGGCGTGAAGCTAACCAATGTTCCTTACAAAGGTACTGGTCCTGCATTAACCGATTTGCTCGGCGGTCAGGTTGATCTCTTGTGCGACCAAACAACGCAAACTATTCCCTATATCAAAGATGGACGCGTTAAGGCATTTGGCACAACAACCATGAAACGTTTGCCCGCAATTCCAAATGTTCCAACCTTAAATGAGCAAGGCCTAAAAGGCTTTGAAGTTAAAGTTTGGCATGGCGTATATGCACCCAAAGGCACTCCACAACCAATACTGGACAAAATTAATGCCGCCTTGAAAAAAGCATTAAATACTCCGGATGTAAAAAAACGTTTAGAAGATGCGAATATCGATATTGTTCCGGCCGATAAAATTTCAGCCAAAGGACTTAAAGATCATCTCGATAAGGAGATCAATGTTTGGGGGCCTGTGATTCGCAAGACAAACATTCCGGATTAATACCATTTGCCCTTATGAAAAAGCCAGCATCATGCTGGCTTTTTTGTTATCGATAAATATTCTGGATTCGCCGTGAATTATCCTGGTCTAAATAAATATCCCGAACGCGCCCTTTCTTTTCGCTGCTTAAGTATTTCTTTGCATAAAGACATGAGCGCCCAAATAGCTAAAGTGGGATCTAATAAGTAATCCCATAGATTGCTAGATTCATGCAAATGCAAGCTCCATGCAATAACAGCAAAGCCAATGATCCAAATGCCCTTAAGCCAACCAGCAAGCCCAAGCAATACTGCAAAGACTAAAACGCCAATTAGAAAAGCATTAGATCCATAACCCCAAGCGTATGGGTCAAACATGGTTATGCCCAAAGCAAATGGATAAAACCCAATTGCCACAATAGCAATACACCATTTAACAGGGGATGGAACGGCTTGATGATTGGGTAATAGAGTGCTCCATAGTAATAAGGAAGTCACAATACTCAAATCTCCAATCACCCCGCGAACGTAAGCAGCTAAGGGCAAAGCCAGTGAGAGCCCTAGTGGCCAAAAAAATAGATTTGCCAATATCAAAACGGACATTGCTTTAAAAGTGAATGGGATGGTATTTCTAGTAATAGCCTGGAGTAACAAAAGCACCAATACTGAGCATGTAATCGACATTTCCACTAGCGCAATGGTTTGCATGAGAGCATTTGTCATTTGACCTCCCCCGATTTACTGGCGGATTGTTTTTGACCATCGACTGCCAGTTGCTTGTATGCACGATCAAGCCATGCACCAGAGAAATAAGCATGTCGAATTTTTTTGCGACCCCAGGTGTACACTAAATGCGCATCATCTCCGTGCACACTTATTAAATATGGATAAGAGAATTCCCTACGCTCTTGCTCTGATAACGCCTCATCATCTTCAATGGTTTCAACAATATGCCATGCATCCGAACCAGGATTGCTCATCATCAATACCAAACGATAGCGACCAGTTTCAATATTATTGAGAGCTAATAAACGCGCTCCGTTTCGTAGCAGGACTCCTCCTATTGCAGAGTTTGGATTAGAAATCTCTAAATCATCGAAAGGTTGCCAAGATTCCCCTGCATTTTGAGTGGTGCTTACAGGAATTTGCTTTGGCTTTCCTGTGCCGCGTGTTTGTCTAAAAAAAGCACTTGCGCCCTGAGCATCATTTACAAACACAATCGGTTGTATCGATCCACGCCCCGAACTCATGCGCTTTTTATCAAGTACTTGATCGGCATCCAATCTCAGAAATTCACCAAAGCGACCAATCCACTCATGATAGGCTGGCAGTCCCAAACGGCCATCTACAAATGCCAAGCTTGGTGACTTGACTAAAGTACTGAGATTAAAAAATGGTGAGGTAATGAGACGCTGAGGGCGAGTCCATGTAAGCCCCTCATCTTCCGAGAACATGGTTGATATTGAGCTGCCGGCCCAACCACCAATTGATACCGTTACAAAGAATAGCTGCAGTCGACCATCTGCAAGTCGAGCAGGAACGGGATTCCCAAGTTTTGCAATATAGCGCGATAAACCTTTTTCAGCACTTATCCGATCGATCACTACACTTGAATCCCCCCACTCACGTGATGTTGGATTCCATACCGCGGTATTAATTACTACATCGGCCGCGCCTTCACGGCTACCGGCAAACCAAAAAGCTCGAACACCGCCATTCTTCAAAGCAATTAAAGAGGCTGCATGCACGGAAGCAGCTCCTGTATCTGGCAACCAATCCATCACTGGACTTGGAGTCGCTCCATGAGTGGCAGGCTTTACTTTTGTATAGGCTGATTTTGTTGCTGATCTTGCATCTATTGATTTATCTGCATTTAATTCTGTAGGCTCTATCCAAGCTTCTTCATTCATCGCAAAAGGTGCCCAAGCTGGACGACCATCAATATGAATGAATCCGAGTACCGCCGCTAATAGCAAAAAGCAATATGCCAGTATGCGACTCATCTGCACGCATCCTTGATGCTAATCAAATCGGGTTTAGCTGCTGCAGTCGCAATCAAATACTCCGTCACAAAGAGATGCTCACTAATTTTTCCCCTAAGCATCTCTTTAATTGCCTCATCAGAATGTCGTGCTTTCATTTCCATACGATGCCCCAATAACTGGCATGAGTCGCATAAAGCAGGCATTGAACCCAATGGGGAATGAACTGCAACAATTGGATAGGACTTGGTAAGGCTCTCTATTTCGCCAGCATCTTTAGCAGGATAGCCATGCAATTGAGCGCCTGGAAGTAGCAAGCGATACTCCTCATCCTTTGCTCGATAGTCGCATGGAATCCACACATCTTTGTCTTGTACACGATGAATAGTCTCAGCAGAAAAGCGCCCTAACTCTCCCTCAAGCGGAACTAGGCTACTAGTCAAGCCACAATACACCAGGAAGCAGCCCATTAAAGCAAACGACTTGCACTGCGCACGCCGAATGAATCCGACTATCGCAAGCAAGATACCCAACCCCATGAGAACCCAATGCAGAGGGTGATATTGCCAAATTCCCGAACCTTCTGAAAATACAAGGCCCTGCAGATTCATTCCAAGCCATACCAATAACCCGAGTAGGATTGCTTGCAACACGAGCGCAATCCGGAATCCCCATAAAGGCAAACGATCCCAATGCAATGCAATCAAAGCGGCAAATGCAGGCATTACTGGTAGCAGGTAGCGACCGGAACGTTGACTTGGCAAACTAAATACCAGCAGGAACGAGCCGATCAGTAAAAGTAAGAGCGTCTCTTCAACTAACAAGAATCGCCGCCCGCGCCAACACTGTAAAAGTGTTGAAATCAACACAAAGACGAAAAGCCCAGCATTTGCCAATGTAGTCAGTAACAACATCCAAATACTGTCGCCACCCCGAATGAATTCAACAAAATAATTGGTGCTACGAGCTGAGAACTTTCCTGCATTCTCACCTAGTACAAATTCTCGCCAAACAGCCTCTGGATTTGGATCAAGAGTAAACCACAAGGAGAAAATACCCAATGCGATGATGGCAAGTAATATTAATTTATAGAGATCTCGAATCAGAGCCTGAGGAATACTCCACTGTCGCCAGTACCAGTAATACAGACCTAGTGCAAATGACGCAGGAACTATGTAAGCGAACGATTTTGCAAATAAAGCAAAACCTAAACAAATGCCTGCAAATACTGGAAATAGTAACTTGGACTCCAATGCAGTCTTACCCCAATATAAGAGTGTAAAAAACGGAAGGCTTAACCAAAACACCTCCGGAGGATCTGTAAGAAATGGACGGCCATAGCGATAGGTTGCAAAAAAAGATAGCCAAACCAATGCAGCAAGAATACCTGTCTGAGTTTTTCCGCTAAAACGTCTGACCGATATAAAAAGTAATAATGCGGTTAGTGCGGTATAAAGCACGCTAGGCCAACGCAAGCTCTCCAAACTCCAGCTACTTGCCCAATGAGTACTAGCAATTCCTTGCCAAAAGATCAGTGGTGGCTTGGTATTTTTGATGCCGTCCATTCCAGATTGAAGTGGCAGCCACGAACCAGAATCCGCCGTCATTCTGACGATATGCATATAAGGGTACTCGTCCCCATTTTTTGGGGCAAAACGACTATTTAGACCATACAGGTAGGCAAAGACGGCCAAAACCAGGGTCAACAAGGCATATCGAAGAGTAAATGAACCACGCATGCCTATAGTTTATAGGTGCAGAGGTATGCTGACGAAAAATAGGGATAAACCCAAATTGGATATGAGCTTATAGAAAATTCATCTTAAAAGATCGTTCACTTTTGCTAGTTCTTGATTAAGATAGAGCAAGCTTGATAAACAAGGTTATCCAACAATTTGGGTGCCAATTAAATGGAGATTGTTCTCATGCAATGGAAGCAAACAAAGCCCCCTTTATACCTTTTAGGTTTTTTGAGCCTTTTCTTTATTTCACATCTAGCTCAAGCACAGTCTGCAGATGCAACCAATCTTTATCACCGCGGACTGGCTGCAACCTGCGCTAATTGCCATGGCACAGATGGCAAGGGTGTACCTGATGGTGGTATGCCATTAATCAACAATCTGACTAGCGAGCAAATTCTGAGTCAACTCAAAGCATTTAAATCTGGCGCACGGGAGGGCACCATCATGCCCCAACTCGCCAAAGGTTACTCAGATGAGCAACTTGAAATCATTGCCAAGCAATTGGGAAATAAATAGGAGCCTAAAATGAATCGTCGACACTTTATTGGACAAAGCGCAGCAGCGCTAGGCTTACTCTCAGGCTTTTCTGGACAGGCTCGCGCTAATCTCCAAAAAGCAGAAATACTCGTTATCGGTGGTGGCTATGGTGGCGCTACAGCTGCGAAGTACTTACGTCTTTTTTCAAACAATACCGCAAATGTCACGCTAATAGAACCCAACGCCTCTTTTGTATCATGCCCCCTGTCCAATTTGGTAGTAGGTGGCTCCCGAACGCTAGCTGAAATCACAAGCCCTTATGACAATCTTGCTAAGCGGCATGGTGTAAAAATGATTCAAGATAGCGTTAGCAGCATTGATCCAGATAAAAAAACTGTCAAGCTTGCCTCTGGCAAAACCTTACGCTACGACAAAGTGGTTGTTTCACCTGGCGTCGCCCTCATGATGAACAGCATCGAAGGCTTAGCTCAAGCCAATAAGGCAGGAATTACATTACAAGCTTGGAAGGCTGGCCCCGAAACGATCGCACTTCACAAGCAACTTGCAGCCATGCGCGATGGTGGCACTTACGCAATTAGCATTCCAGAGGCCCCATACCGCTGCCCTCCTGGACCGTACGAGCGTGCTTGCCAAGTTGCAAATTACCTCAAAAAGAATAAGCCTAAATCTAAGGTGCTCATCTTAGATGCCAACCAAGATGTGACCTCTAAGGGCGGCCTCTTCAAAAAAGTTTGGGCCGAGCAATACGCTGGCATGATCGAATATCGACCAAAACATAATGTCACTGCGGTAGATGCAAAGACCAAAACCATCAAGTTTGAAATTCAAGATGATGTAAAAGCAGATGTCTTAAATCTACTGCCTGCCATGAGTGCTGGTGAGATTGCGGTTAAAACGGGTCTTGCAAATGCCAATGGTCGCTGGGTTAATGTCAACTACATCAATTTTGAATCAACCGCACAAAAAGATATACACGTGCTTGGTGACTCAATTCAGGTTGCACCCCTAATGCCCAAGTCAGGTCATATGGCCAATCAACATGCCAAAGTTGCGGCTGCGGCAATTGTTGCTGAATTGAGTGGTTGGGAAGTCAATCCTGCGCCAGTGCTCACCAATACCTGCTATAGCTTTGTGAATGATCGTGAAGTTGTTCACGTAGCAAGCGTGCACCAGTACAACACTGCAGAAAAAACATTTAAGACCGTTCCTGGCTCTGGAGGGCTTTCACCCTCACCTTCAACGCTGGAAGGCGTTTACGCATGGGGCTGGGCTCATAATATATGGGCTGATGCATTAGGTTGATCTAAGTCAACACTCATAAAAATAGGGGCTAATAAGCCCCTATTTTTATTTACTTATTCACTGCAATACCTATACTAGGATTAATAACAAAAATGCAGGAGACCGAATATGACGCCATCATCCCCAAAGGACGCGACCAAAATTGAAGCCGCCATTGAGCGGTGGACCGTACCTATTGGTAATTTATTTGTATCACTCTTTCATCGCATTGCCTTATTTGGCATTGGCGCTGCAACAGTTTGGTCAGCAGCAGTTGCATTTTTGGGGATGGTTGGAAAAGGCTCCGCCTCAATTGAAGATTTGCTGCTTCTATTTATTTATCTTGAAATTGGCGCCATGGTTGGAATTTACTTCAAAACCAACCACATGCCAGTACGCTTCCTCATTTATGTTGCCATTACCGCAGTAACGCGATTAATTATTGACCTGGTAAATACCAAACATGAAGCAGATATGGCTATTCTGCTAATGGGAATCACCATCCTTGTTTTAGCTTTGGCCAACGCTGTCGTGCGTTATGCGTCCTTTAAGTTCCCTAGTCGCCACAGCGATAACGAGTAGGCTCTAGAATACCTATAGATCCGGATCTATCCCATCACTTAATTGGTAGGGATAGACACCCCGATTCAGGCAATTGCGCACATAATCAATGCTGGTGCGTAAGGTGTAGTAATCGCCCGCTAAGCGTTTCGATACTTGGATATTGAGCGCCTGATATTCGAGTAAATCCAATTTTTTTAAGTAATCATCCCGCTGCGATAAGTCAAAATTCGTCAGCAAACTTTGCTCAAAAGACTTTAGCTCACCATATAGTCGATTAATCTTGTTATACATCAGCCGAGTTCGATAACTAGGCAAACTTCTAATAACAGGATAGGCAATCACGCAAAATGGCAAAAAGACAAACAGTAGACGACTAATAAACTCCGCTAACCAAAATGGAAAATATGCAGAGACTAATGGATACCTATTCTTTTCGTAATGAACGGCCACAGGACTCTCTGGCCATAACGAATCTTTGAAAGAAGGAAACTCTCCCCTATGCGCAAAGAAGGTCTCTTTGCCATTAATTTCTCTAGCCGCCTCCAAAAATAGAAACTGAATCGCAGGATGCATCCGATCATCAATCAATAAATTAGTAGTGGTTGCAATTAATTTGATATCTTGGCTTGGAAAATTTCGCTGTAAATTAAAGGCACCTTCTGGGACATGCAAAATCTTCACATATGGCATAAGCTTGGTAAATGCTTCGGCCCGTTTAAAGGTAACCAAATGTAGCTCAGGATCATGAAGCAAGGTTTGCACATTCTGCGCTTCAAGTGCATCTACAATAAATGCACCATCAATCTCGCCGCTTTGCAAAGCCTTGACAGCCTTTTCCCCTGGAAAATTTACAAATTGCAACCCAGCTCGATCCAAGCCAGATAACTCAATAATGCGCGATGTCTGAGCATGGGTTCCGCTACCCTCAACACCAACGGATATTTTTCGGTTAGAGAAATATTTAGAGTGACCAGCAATTACCTGAAAGTCGCTACTCTTTACTTCTGGGCCGCGATAAAAAAACCAAATCGGATCGTAACCAATAGACCCTAAAGATTGAATACCGCTAATATTTTTTGGTCGCTCTACCCCTGCTTGTACAAAAGCTGCTTGAATAGGATCATTTCGATCACTGAGACGCTCAAGGTTTTCTTGTGCGCCCCTCGTGGGGATTAACTCAAGCGTTACTCCTTTTGAAGCAAAATACTCGGTGTACTTTTTACCCAGCACCTCATACGATCCACCAGCCGAACCAGTTGCCATCTGGACTTGTCTTGGCGGAGGAGGATCAGCGTACCACCATATGCCCATCAAAATGGCCAGCAAGAGAATCAGTAGCGGCCAAGCCTCTTGCAAGAACTGAATAAAGTCAGACCATTTTTCATTGATGGTCTCGACTAAACCCAAAAAAGTTTCGCGAGTGTTCTGTTTAAAACTTCCCATACTCAGCCATTTAGCAAATATTCTAAAAGCTAATGATAATGTGCTTAACCCAAGAATATTCAAGAAAAGACGTCATTATGTTAATTATTCGAAAATCCCAAGAGCGAGGCTATGCTGATCACGGCTGGCTCAAAAGCTTTCATTCCTTCTCTTTTGCCGGCTACTACGACCCACAATTCATGGGCTGGGGCAATTTACGGGTTATTAATGAAGATCGCGTTGCGCCTGGAATGGGGTTTGGTAAGCATGGCCATCGCAATATGGAAATTATTAGCTATGTCCTATCGGGCGAGCTTGCACATGAAGATAGCATGGGGAATATCAAAGGCATTCCTCCAGGTGATGTACAACGTATGAGTGCTGGCACTGGGGTTACGCACAGCGAATTCAATCATGCAAAAGATCAGACAACCCATTTTTTACAAATCTGGATTGAACCCAATCAATTGGAAATCGCGCCCAGCTATGAACAAAAATCAATTCCAAACACCAATAAAGATGGCAAGCTATGCCTAGTTGCCTCAAGTGATGGCGAATCTGGATCGGTCAGCATTTCAGCGGACGCAAAAATGTATGCGGGACTATTTAATGGTGATCAAACTGCAACTCTGAAATTAGACCCCAGCCGGAAAGCATATGTTCATCTTGTTCGAGGATCACTGGAGATAAACAACCAAAAATTAAATGGTGGCGATGCTCTTCTGATTAAAGATGAACCTCAATTAACATTCTCCAATGGAAAAAACGCTGAGGTCTTGGTATTTGACCTCAGCGCTCAGTAGATTAGATATCGAATGAAATTAGTCGAGCTTGATCTTGGCTTTTTCCATCACCACTTTCCAACGTGCGATGTCTGAAAAATAAAGATCAGAAAATTGCTGAGTGTTCATTGGTGCGATTTGTACGCCAGCCTTTTGAAACCGATCCTTCATCTCAGGCGTTTCTAGAATCTTGAGAGTTGAGTTACTCAGTTCCTTCACTATATTTTGCGGGGTTCCAGCTGGGACAAACATCCCTTGCCATAGGGCCATCTCATACCCCTTCACCCCAGCTTCTTGCATAGTCACCAACTCAGGAGCACCACTAAATCGATTTTTGCTAGTCACCGCCAATGCCTTGACCTTTTCTCCTTTGTAAAGAGGAAGCCCTACTGGCATACCAGCAAAGTAGAAATCAATTTGACCGCCCACTAAATCTGTAGCAGCAGGAGAGCCGCCCTTGTATGGCACATGAATAGCCTGTAAACCTGTGGTCGCAAGGAATAACTCCCCCGCCATATGATCAGAGTTTCCAATTCCTGAAGAGCCAAAACTCAATTTACCTGGATCAGCTTTAAGCATGGCCATCAAGTCCGCAACATTTTTTGCAGGTGAATTGTTATTCACAATCAAAATATGAGGGGTTGCAGCAACACCCACCACGGGGACTAAATCTTTTAGACCGTTAAAAGGCAGTTTTGGGTTTGCGGCGACATTAATCGCCAAGCCATTTTGGGCAAAAAGAATGGTGTAGCCGTCGGGGTTACTCTTTGCAACAGCATCGGCAGCCAGACTTCCAGCTGCGCCCCCACGATTTTCAACCACGATAGGTTGCTTAAGAGCGATACTCAAATCATTCGCAATCATCCTACCAACAATATCAGTCGAACTACCAGGCGCATAACCAATCATCATTTTGATCGGTTTATCTGGATATGCAGCAAAAACTGATCCCGCAAGCATGCCCATCGATACCATCATGATTGCTGCGCACCGTTTTATTTTTTTAAACATATGTCTCCTCCAGAAAATTTATAGCGTTAGATTTGCAATTCCACACTCTTTGGCACAAGTATTTAAGGCGACCAGAAGCTCAGGTGAGATGGGTATACCCAACTTCTGTCTTTCTACCATGGTTTTGGCTGCGCCCTCTCCTGGTACTCGTATCTCATTCACGCCAGGGAGTCTTGATGAACTCTTCAAATCATTCACCAACTCAATTACTCGAGCAATAAATTCATCTTTATTGCCAAATGCACTTGGATCAACAGCAATAATTGTTTGACCCGTATTGGTAATCAAATCATGATGGGCATTGAAATCAATTGTTCCCTTGCCCACTGCAGCATTATTTAATGCCCCAGCCAATAGGCCAATCATGACCGCCAATCCATAACCTTTATAGCCACCAATTGGTAATAATGAACCCTCAGCAGATCGCTTTGGATCCGTGATCGGCTTACCCTGCTTGTCGATCATCCAATCATCTGGAATCGATTCACCTTTTTGAGCAGCAACTTTTACCTTTCCGTATGCAGCAACAGTAGTTGCAATATCTAGAAGTACGATTGGATCTTTGCCAGCAGGAACAGCAATTGCAATTGGGTTAGTCGATAGAAGCAAGTCAATACCGCCCCATGGTGCCATATGATTTGCATTGCCCACTGCCATGTAAATACCAATGTAGCCCTGCTCTGCCAATTTACGTACATATACCGAAGCGGCACCTGAATGATTGCCGAAATGACTACCAATCCAACAGACGCTATGCCGCTTCACTTTTTCAAGGGCAAGCTCAACCGCACGATTCATGACTAAGTGGCCTAGTGCGTTATCGCCATTAATCAGTGCAGTAGCACCTTGTTCACGCTCTATGTGAATATTAGGCTGGAGATTGACTCCTCCAGCTCGAATCCTCTTGAGGTAAGCCGGCAATCTAAAAATACCATGGCCATCAGCGCCAACCAAATCTGATTTGACCATCAAATTTGCAATGATCATTGCATCCGCTGCAGGCACATTAACCGCCTCTAGCGCACGAGCGATAAAATTTTCGGCTTCAGCAATGGATAAATATTTCATAAAAAAACTATACCTCCGAGCTGGCTTTAAATTCCATACTGTATTTATATTTGTTTTCTGGATGGTGTGTAACCGTTACTTCAAATAGTTTGTCTTGATCATCAAAATACCGACGAATAATCACTAGACATGAGGAATTAGGTTCTATATTCAGCTTTTTAGAAATCACTGGTGAAGCAGCGGCGGCATAGACATCCACCTCCGCACGCTCAATACGAGCGCCATACTTTTTCTCGATCTGTTCGTAAACCATCACTTGGGTGTGCTCGGGATCTTTAGTAAGAGACGCAAATTGAGGCAAGATGTAAATATCCGTCCAAGCAATAATCTCCTCCATCTTTTGGCGCTTGCGAATACCGCCAATGTGATACCAAGAGGAGCCGACTGGAGCGCCAACAATTTGACTCAATGCATGATCTAGCTCGATATACTCCTCAATCAAATTTTCACGATAGGTATCGCGCGAATAACTCAAGATATCAATCGGAGAATTAAAGCTCTGAGTAAAGCGACGTAATCTTTGTCGTGATACTACCTTTGTGGGCGCACCTTGATGACGATAAATCAATCCATTGGCCTCTAGAATCTGCAAGGCATGCCGTAAGGTATGCCTACTAGATTGAAAGTCTCTGCAAAGGTCTGCCTCAGCAGGCAAGACAGACCCCACTGGCCAGTCTCCGTTATAAATACGCTGCTCAAGCGTATTGGCTAGAGACTTATATAAAGGCAAACGCTCTGGCAATTTAAGAGAGTCCAAACATTTTTTTGCCTGCAACTGGCAGACGGGCTTTCAAGATGTCTCCGGACAAGGATTCGGTGATGTACAGGTCTTTATTGTCGGGACCACCAAAACACATATTTGCCAAATGATGGTGATGTGAATTCTCAGAGTAAATCAAATGGGTAGGTAGCATATTACTGTCAAATCTCCAGATGCCGATACCAAGATGGCACACGAGCAGGCCGTTTTCAGAATCCATCTCAATTCCATCTGGTCCAGCAACCCCACCAGTCAGTTGAATGGCAACCCCCGTCTTGGACACTGACCCATCAGCCATTAATGGCAGGCGCCATATTTGCTGTGAACGAGTGGCAGCAACAAATACATGCTTCTCTTGGGTATTTAAGGTAATCCCGTTAGGACTTGGAACATTCAGGGCTAAGCGATCCAGTTGACCATTAGCGCGCAATCTGAATACGCGACCAGTTGGATCTGCAATGCCAGTTTGGCCCTGATCAGTGAAGTACAAATCGCCATTGGATGCGAAATGAAGATCGTTTAAGCCCTTGAAATTTTCGCTGTACATGGAACCCAAAATAGTTTCAATCTTTCCTGTTTTGGGATCTAAAGCCAGCAATCCTGCTTTGTAGTCACAAATAAATGCACGGCCATCTTTGTGGAACTTCAACCCATTTGGCCAGCCATCATATTGAGTGATTAACTCCCAATTACCTTTGGTATCTATTCTAAAAATTCGGCCAAACGGAATATCTACGAACCATAAATTACCCTCGCGATCAAAGGATGGTCCCTCCAAAAAGCACTCCACCTCGGCACCTTGACGGTTGGGGTCTGACCAGCCTGTGCGAGATTTCTTTCTGAATTTTTCAGGCATTGTTGCAAAAACTTCTGTTTTGATTTTTTCAACAGGCTGAAAGGGGTTATGCATGGTCACGCTTTGTCTCCTCAATATTTTTTAAATAACTTATTCGTATAAGTTATTTAATAATTAAATGTATTAAACCATAATTGGTGCTAATCTTACGCTAAGTTTTGATTAATATCCTTGCTTGGTGTTATTACTTAGCCGTATAGGTTGAAAATATGAAATCTGTAGCCGTTATTGGAACTGGAATTATGGGTGCGGGTATTGCCGCAGGGTTTTTGGCTAGAAGCGTTCCGGTAGTCATCCTAGGAAGAAGCAAAGAGAAGGCAGATGCTTGTTTAGACAAAGCCATTAGCCTTGCAAAGAAAATTGGCGTGGATGGAGACTATGCCACCAAAGATCAAGCTGACATTAAGAAGCAGCAAGTCGTTGGAGTCTTAGAGGAATATCAAGGGTGGAATGATTGCATTTGGGTCATTGAAACCATCGCAGAAAACCTTGCACTAAAACAAGAGATCTTCAAATACCTAGATCGTGTTGTGCCACCCAATATCCCCATAGGAAGCAACAGCTCTGGATTTCCGATTAGCAAAATTGCTGAGGGTCTCAATACCGCAAATCGCATGATGGGCGCCCACTACTTTATGCCTGCTGAAGTCGTCCCGTTGGTGGAGATCGTGATGGGACAACAAACAGAGATTCAATTTGCTGAGAAAGCATGTGATCTCTATAGATCGATTGATAAGAAGCCGGTTCTAGTAAAAAAAGATATTCCCGGATTTCTAGCTAATCGCATTCAGCACGCCTTAATGAGAGAAGCATTATCACTTGTGCAAGAGGGCATTGCCACCCCAGAAGACATTGATGATGCAGTACGTTATAGCTTTGGATTTCGGTACGCAGCAGTTGGCCCAATGACTCAGAAAGAAATCTCAGGGTGGGATGGAATGGCCAATGCTGCAAAAGAGATTTACCCCTCTCTCTCCAATATCACCACCCTGCCACCTAAACTTGTGCAGATGATGACTGAAGGAAAAACCGGCATGAAAGCTGGTGAGGGATTTCGCAAATGGGCTCCAGAAGAAATTTCTCAGGTTTCCGATTCCTACTCACGCAGATTAAAGGCTGCGTTTGATGTTCTTAATATTGAGTAACAAAAAAATATTTTTTAAAGAAATTACATGATCGAAATATCTGAAAAACGCCTCATTGGTCCTATTATTCGACTACATCCAAATGACAATATTGTTGTCGCGCGAGTTGATGTGGGAATTGGGACAGAAGTACCTAGTGAAAACTTCACAAGTCGCAGCCAGGTACCAGCAGGCTACAAAATTGCCGCTAAAAAGATTCTGAAGGGCGAACCCATCCTCAAATATAACGTCACTGTAGGTTTTGCAAATACCGACATTGAGCCAGGCACCATGGTTCATAGTCACAATACCGAGTTCCGTGAATTTGATCGTGACTATGCCCATGCCAGCGAATACAAGCAAACTCAAATGCTCCCCGAGTCTGAACGCGCGACATTTCAAGGCTATGTCAGAGCGAACGGCAAAGTAGGAACTCGCAACTTCATTGGCATTTTATCTACCGTTAACTGTTCCGCCACAGTCGTTAATAGAATTGCGGAATATTTCACGCCTGAGCTTTTAAAAGATTTTCCAAATGTTGATGGTGTTGTGGCATTTAGCCATGGCATCGGCTGCGGCATGGAAATGAGTGGTGAGCCTATGCAGTTACTTCGTCGCACTATGGCAGGTTATGCACGTCACCCAAATCTTGCTGCTGCATTAATTGTGGGGCTTGGATGTGAACGCAATCAACTTAAAGGCTTAATGGAGCAAGAAGATTTAAAGGAAGGCTCTAACCTACATACCTTCATCATGCAAGAATCTGGGGGCACACGTAAAACAATTGAGGCGGGCATTGAAGCAGTAAAAGCATTACTTCCTGAAGCCAATAAGGCTAAACGGCAAACTGTATCTGCAAGCCACCTTACTGTAGGCCTTCAATGCGGCGGATCTGATGGCTTCTCATCCATCACAGCCAACCCTGCACTTGGTGCTGCTATTGATATTTTGTCTCGCCATGGTGGCACCGGCATTCTTTCTGAAACACCTGAAATTTATGGCGTTGAACATACCCTCACCCGCCGCGCAGCAAGCAAAGAGATTGGAGAAAAGCTCATTAAACGTATTCGCTGGTGGAAAGATGAATATTCCGTCGGCAGAGATGTTCAGATTAACGGCCAAGTCAGCCCCGGCAATCAAATTGGTGGACTGGCAAACATTTTCGAAAAGTCATTGGGCTCCTCAATGAAAGGCGGCACGGGACCATTAATGGAGGTCTACAAATATGCTGAGCCAGTTACTGCAAAAGGTTTTGTTTTTATGGATACCCCTGGGTTTGATCCCGTTTCGGCAACTGGTCAAATTGCAGGTGGCGCAAATCTCATTGCCTTTACTACTGGTCGTGGCTCTATGTTTGGATCTAAGCCAGCGCCCTGTATCAAGCTTGCCACTAACACCCCAATGTATCAGCGACTAACTGAAGATATGGATATTAACTGCGGGGAAATTTTGGATGGCACAGTCTCCGTCCAAGAAATGGGTCAGCGTATCTTTGAACTATTCCTCAAAACCGCCTCTGGCGAGCCATCTAAAAGCGAGCTTCTAGGCCTTGGAGATTACGAGTTTGTGCCCTGGCAAATTGGCGTAATGAGCTAATACACCTTAGAATTAATCTCTTAACGTAGTTAGGAATCAGCTAAGGATTAATACAGGCATATGAAATTTAGGGATTATTACGAGACCCTCGGCGTTGCTCGCACAGCTACCGAAGCGGAGATCAAATCAGCCTATCGCAAGATGGCCCGTAAATATCATCCAGACGTCAACAAAGAAGCTGGCGCAGAGGAAAAATTCAAAGAAATTGGTGAGGCCTATGCCGTCTTAAAGGATACCGAAAAACGCGCTGCATACGATCGCTTTGGTGCCAATTGGAAAAATGGTCAAGACTTCACGCCACCACCAAACTGGAATGAAGGCTTTGAATATTCTGATGGTGGTTTTAGTAGTGGGCATCCAGGATATGGCGGAGGATTTGAAGGAGATCAAAGCGAATTTTTTGAATCGCTATTTGGAAGAGGTAGACATCGTCAAGGCGGTAAAGGTAGCCACACGCACCAGGGTATGAATTTTAAAGGCCAAGATCATCACGCCAAAATATTGATTGATCTTGCTGATGCCTATAACGGAGCTAAACGTACTATTGCTCTTCACATGCCGACACTCGATGCCAGCGGCCACGTTACAACTCAAGAACGTAAATTGGATGTAAGTATTCCGAAAGGCATTAAAGCTGGTCAGAATCTTAGACTCTCTGGGCAAGGTGGTCCAGGCGTTGGAGAAGGACCTGCAGGCGATCTTTATCTTGAAATTGATTTTCATCCAAACCCAACATATCGGATTGATGGAAAAGATGTATTTATCGATATTCCGCTTGCACCCTGGGAAGCAGCATTGGGAACTACGGTAAATGTTCCCACTCCCGCTGGTGCTACCTTGGAGCTAAAAATACCTGCAAGCACCGTCGCCGGACGAAAGATGCGCCTCAAAGGCAAAGGCATTCCCAGCGCTGAACCTGGCGACCTATATGTAGTTCCAACAATTGCATTACCTCCGGCCGATACGGATGCTCATAAAGAAGCGTATCAAAACTTTGAGAAGGCTTTTGATTTCAACCCCAGAACTCATTTAAAGGGATGATGCCATGACACAATTAAATACAAGCAATATCACTTGGATTGAAGGCAATGTTGTCGAGAATGAAATACATATGAGCATTGTTGAGCTATCGCATGCATCTCGCACACCAGAAGACTTAATCATGGCGTGGGTGACAGAGGGGGTTTTAAGTCCTACTGGATCATCGCCTGAGGATTGGCGTTTTGGCGGAGATTCTTTACGTCGAGCAAAGACAGCAGCCCACCTCACCCATGATCTTGAGTTAAACGTTCCTGGCGTAGCATTAGCACTTGACCTACTCGATGAAATTGCACAGCTACGATCACAAATTCATCGGCGTGATTAAGTCCTTATGATTCTGAACGGCTTAGCAAGGCTTCCCAACGTTGTAACTTTTGCTCGAGCTGGTCAGTAATTTCACTTAAGCGTGCCTGCATACTAGCGGCTAACTCTGGCTCATTCTTATATAAATCAGGATTGCTCATCGCAATTCCGATATCCGCCTGCTCAGTCTCTAACTCTTCAATTAGAGCGGGCAACCCTTCTAACTCTTGACGCTCTTTGCCATTTAGCTTCTGCACGTTATTTTTAACTACTGGCTTAGTAGCCGGGGTTGGTTCAGACTCTTGCTTTATCGGAGTCTTTTGATTTTGAGTGACAGCTCGCAATTGTTCAGAACGGGCTTTCTGAATTTTCCAGTCTTCATAACCGCCCTCATATTCACGCCAGAAGCCATCACCTTCATGCGCAATGATGCTAGTCACTACATTATCTAGAAAATAGCGATCATGACTGACTAAGAAAACGGTGCCCTTATAGTCTTGCAGCAATTGCTCCAGTAAATCAAGCGTATCGATATCTAAATCATTCGTGGGCTCATCTAGAACTAAGACGTTTGCAGGTCTTGCAAATAAACGCGCTAATAACAAACGGTTGCGCTCGCCACCAGACAGGGTGCTTACTGGGGAGTTGGTTCGCTCTGGCGCGAATAAAAAATCACTCAAGTAGCTTTTTACGTGCTTTTTATTACCATTGATTTCGATCCATTCACTACCAGGGCTAATATAGTCCTCTAAGGAAGCATTTAGATTTAATCCTTCACGCATCTGATCAAAGTAAGCCACTTCAATGCGGGTACCCATGCTTGCAGATCCAGAGTCCGGTGAAATAGTTCCCAGAATTAATTTCAGCAAGGTTGTTTTGCCAGCGCCGTTTGGTCCAAGTAAACCAACCTTATCTCCGCGCAGTATCGTAGCCGTAAAGTCTTTCACGATTGGTCTATCGTAAGACTTGCTGACGTTTTGCAATTCAGCAACAATTTTGCCGCTACGCTCACCGGCAGAGACTGCAAGCTTCACCTGCCCCATTGCATCTCTGCGTTCAGCTCGACTAGCGCGAAGCTTTTCAAGACGAGCAATCCGCGCTACGCTGCGAGTGCGTCTTGCCTCGACGCCCTTTCTTATCCAAACCTCTTCTTGTGCCAAGAGCTTGTCAGCCCTTGCATTAGCCAAGGATTCTGCATTTAACTCTTGTTCTTTGAGTGCTTCATATTGAGTGAAGTTTCCTGGGTAGGTTCGCAAGATGCCGCGATCAAGCTCAACTATTTGTGTGCAGACGTTATCCAAAAATGCACGATCATGGGTAATCAAAATTACTGATCCTTGGTACTCTTTTAATAAGCCCTCTAACCACGAGATCGAATCCAAATCCAAGTGATTGGTTGGCTCGTCCAACAATAGGACATCCGGAACTTCAACCAATGCCCTAGCAAGCGCCACCCGCTTCTTTGTACCTCCAGATAGACTGCTAATTTTGAGATCGGCATCTAAATGCAAACGATCGAGAGTTTCGTGAACACGTTGCTCCCAGTTCCACCCACTCAGCGCTTCGAGTTTGGATTGCACCTCATCCAAACGATGATGAGCGGCATCATCCCACTCTCCAACGCTAAGAGCCTCATACTCTTCGCGTAAAGCTTTCGCTTCGGCAACACCCTTGGAGACCGCTTCAAAAACTGTTTCCTCTGCCTCAAATATAGGCTCTTGAGGAACATAGGCAATACGAAGACCTTGCTGATACTGCAAGAGTCCGTCATCCATTTTTTCTATGCCAGCAAGGATCTTCAGTAATGAAGATTTACCAGCACCGTTGCGACCAATTAACCCAACGCGCTCGCCCGATTCGAGCGAAAAAGCAGTGTTTGCAAGGAGGTCTACATGGCCAAAAGCCAGTTTTGCATCAGTTAGTACGATTAAAGCCATGGCGACATTATCGCCACTTCAGAAAAACAGAAGAAATTTCTCTCAATTTCTGCGAGACTAATGGCAAATGGTCTGCAAACTCACCCCTTCTGCCCCTCGACTTATCCTATTTGCGGGGCACGCTGGAACAGGCAAATCCACTCTAGCTAAAAAAGCCTTACCCCTCATCATTGAAAGAACCGGAGAAGACTTCTTCTTTTTGGATAAAGACACGGTCTATGGTGCTTTTAGCGCTCACGTAATGGAACTAACGACTCAAAACCCCAATGATCGTGATAGCCCCTTCTATCTTGAGAATTTGCGCGACTGGGAATATCGAGGATTAATTGATATCGCTCGTGAAAACTTATTACTAGGCGTAAATGTTATTTTGGTTGGCCCGTTCTCGAGAGAAATTCAGAGCGGTAACATGTTTAACCCAGAAGCTCTGGGTGTTCCTGCACAAACAAAAATCTCGATCGCCTGGATTGATCTTCAGGAGCAAGAAGCAAAGACCAGAATGGAAAAGCGCCATGATCTAAGAGATGAATGGAAGCTTGCACACTGGAATGAATACGTCAAACGCAGAATTGAACCGCCCCAACATCCATTAATACAGCGATTTGATAATCTGAATTTTGACCAGGCAAATTTTGAAAAGCTGCTAAATGATCTGATCAAATAAAAATAGAGCCCCTCAGGGGCTCTATCTCAAGAAACTAAGAACTGAATTCTTAGAACTTGTAAGTCACGCCAACGGCTGGCATTAATGGATTTAAGGTTAACTTACCAATATTTCCCAAGCTGGATAATGGTCCAGAACCAGTAACGTTAGAACTCATGGTTGCATATTTAACGTCTACGTTAACACCCCAATTTTTATCCAACATGTAGTCAGCACCAATCTGACCAACGAAGCCAACGCTACTTTGATCAACAGTAAGGCCATTATTATTTCCCAATAAAGAGAAATTATTTCTATTGCTAAATATTGTGTAGTTAATACCAGCTCCAATATAAGGCTTAAAGGAGCCTAAATCAGTAAAGTGGTATTGAAGCAGCAAAGAAGGTGGCAAAGCCCCTACGGTACCCGTGCTTGATGGTGTTAAATTTGAATAAAACTTAACTGGCTGAGGATAAGAAAGAACCAACTCAGCAGCAATATTTTTCGTAAAAAAGTAGGACACATCAAACTCAGGCAACCACTGATTAGCAGCTCTAATATTATCTTTTGCAACTCCATAACTTGTATTTGAGCCATTGGCTTGACCATTTTGCCAATCAACATAAACTGCACGCACACGCACCATCCAAGGATTTTCTTCCGCAGCATTTGCTGCAATTGGTGCTAGAGATGCAACTGCAGCCATTGCTGCTACTAGTGATTTAAGACGCATAATGATTTCCCTCTTTGTTATCAATTTCGATGAAACCATTTTCGAATGATGTAATTGAGGTGATTTGACTTAAATCAAATGATTTGCTGTTGTAATTTTTTTATTGGTTTAAAAGCAACAGCGTTTTAGCGCTTATTTGATCTAGATCAAATTGACTGTGGTTTACCCTAGAGAACCTTAGAATACGTTCCCTTAGCTTGAGATTCTCTGAGATGGCGATCAAACGTCATGACAACACGTCTAGCTAGCAATCGGCCTTTGATGGGTACATAGATCTCATCGTTATTCCACTCTAATAGACCAGCCTCTTCAAGCTCTTTCAATTCATTGACTTCAGTTTTGAAGTAGTCCTGAAACTCAATCTGATGCTCGGCTGCAAACTGTTTCGTGTCTAGGCTAAATTGACACATCAACTCGCCAATCAACTCGCGACGTAGCAAATCATCCCGATCGAGGTGTAATCCTCTGAGCACAGGCAGGTGACCTGAATCTATAGAGGCGTAGTACTCATCTAAGGTGCGGACATTTTGGGAGTAACAATCGTCCACCTTACCAATCGAAGAGATCCCAAAAGCAAGAAGGTCACATTCTGCTTGGGTTGAGTAGCCCTGAAAATTACGATGCAACTTTCCTTCTCTTTGCGCTACAGCCAATTCATCATCAGGTTTTGCAAAATGATCCATGCCGATAAATTGATACCCCGCTTCACCCAAGCGCTCAATGGTATTGGACAAAATATCCAATTTAGCTGCAGCTGGTGGAAGATCCGCTTCTGCAATACGCCGTTGCGGTTTAAAGATATGTGGCAAATGGGCATAGTTATAAACCGAGAGTCGATCCGGGTTCATTTTTAGTACAGCATCGACAGTCTCTTTAAAAGTCTCAGGAGTTTGCTTGGGTAAGCCGTAAATTAAATCAACACTGCGCGATTTAAAGCCATACTTACGCGACCAATCAATTACCGCCTGGGTTTCTTCAATAGTCTGAATCCTATGAACCGCCTCTTGCACAGCCAAATTGAAATCTTGCACGCCCAAACTGATGCGATTAAATCCTAGCTCGGCCAAAAGCTTGATATCTTGCTCCGAGACTCTGCGTGGATCAATCTCAATGGAATATTCACCCTCTGGCAACAAATCAAAATGCTGCTTAGTGTGATGCATTAACTCAATCATCTCCTCGTGAGATAAAAAGGTAGGCGTACCCCCACCCCAGTGCAATTGGGTAATGGGGATTTTTTTCTGAATACCCATAGCATTGCAAACCATTGCCATCTCTTTAGCTAAATACTTAATGTATTTAGCGCTACGGCCATGATCCTTGGTAATGATTTTGTTGCAACCACAGTAATAACAAATATTTGGGCAAAAAGGCAGATGAAAATACAGTGACAGCGGCTCATTGGTAATTGCTACACGCTGTAAAGCTCCTATGTAATCCTGCTCAGTGAATGCATTATGAAATCGGTCTGCGCTTGGATAGGATGTATATCGCGGCCCATTAATATCGAACTTTTGCAGCAACTCAGGATGAAACAGAACTTCCTTGTCTGCTGCCTTTCCTTGAGATGCTGTAGAGCTCATATGCGCTTAATGTTGAGTAGGTTCTTGCGATAAGTAATCTAATGCCACTGCTTCCGCTACTTTAATCCCATCAACCCCCGCCGACAAGATTCCGCCTGCGTAGCCAGCACCCTCACCTGCTGGATAAAGCCCTTTGATATTCAAGCTCTGGAAATTGGGGCCACGGGTAATGCGCAATGGAGAAGAGGTTCTCGTCTCAACCCCTGTCAACACAGCATCTCTCATTGAAAAACCTTTAATCTGTTTTTCAAAGGCAGGTAAGGCCTCTCGAATCGCCTCAATTGCATAAGACGGTAAGGCCTTTGCCAAATCGGTTAAATGCACACCAGGTTTATAAGAAGGGATGACGCTGCCAAACTCAGTTGATGGCTTGCCGTCAATAAAGTCACCCACTAATTGGCCTGGTGCCTCATATGTTCCACCACCCAACTCAAAAGCCTTTGACTCCAATTGACGCTGAAACTCGATTCCGGCCAAAGGGCCTCCAGGGTAATCCTCTGGCGTAATACCAACCACAATCCCAGCATTCGCATTGCGCTCATTACGAGAGTATTGACTCATACCATTAGTCACTACACGATTGGGCTCTGATGCGGCAGCCACTACAGTGCCACCAGGGCACATGCAAAAGCTGTACACAGAACGTCCATTCTTGGCATGGTGAACTAACTTGTAATCCGCAGCACCAATTAATTCATTTCCAGCATGGGGGCCTAAACGCGCTTTATCAATCAAAGATTGTGGATGCTCTATACGAAATCCTACTGAAAATGGCTTGGCCTCCATAAAAACGCCTGCATCATGTAGAGCTTTGAATGTATCGCGTGCACTATGCCCTAACGCAAGAACAACATGGCTAGCCGGTAAATCAGGATGCCCCTCAATTTTGACGCCTGTAATTTCATTATGTTGAATATCAAAGCCAATCACTTTTTGTGAAAAACGAATCTCACCACCCAAATCAATAATTTCTTGGCGAATTTTTTCAACCATTCCTACTAAGCGAAAAGTCCCAATATGAGGCTTGGCAACATACCGAATTTCTTCCGGCGCCCCCGCCCTCACAAACTCATGAATGACTTTGCGACCATAAAACTTCGGATCTTTAATTTGGCTATAGAGCTTGCCATCAGAGAAGGTTCCTGCACCTCCCTCGCCAAACTGCACATTCGATTCTGGATTGAGGATCTTTTTTCTCCACAATGCCCAAGTATCTTGAGTCCGCTCACGTACTTGCTTGCCACGTTCAAGCACGATTGGCTTAAAGCCCATTTGCGCCAATAGCAATGCGGCGAAGATTCCGCATGGCCCAAATCCAATGACGACTGGACGCAGTGCTTTACCAGCATCAATGGATGAAGGAGCCTTTGCTACAAAATGGTAGCTCGTATCAGGCGATGGTCTGATATGTGAATCATTAGAGAATTGCTTTAAAACGCCCGCTTCGTCTTTTATTGAAACGTCAACCGTATAAATAAAAGCAAGCGAGACATTTTTACGAGCGTCATAACTACGCTTAAAAATATCAAATGACATCAGTTCTGCCGGCGAAAGACGAAGTCTTTTTTGAATTGCTATCTCAAGCTCATCAGCGGAATGATCTATGGGCAGGCGCAGCTCGGTAATGCGGATCATGGGGCTTACAGTACACAGTAATTTAGGACTCTTGGGGCAAATAATACCGCTTATATGGAATTGCCTAGATATAAAGGCGATAATGCCGCATGGCTCTTCGCGCAACTATTCATAAAGCTGACCTTCACGTCGCAGATTCTGACCGCCACTACTATGGCAGTCACTCCCTCACTATTGCCAAACACCCATCAGAAACTGATGAGCGCATGATGATCCGAGTCATCGCTTTTGCGCTACAAGCCCATGATGACCTGGTTTTCACCAAAGGCTTAAGCGATACAGATGAACCTGATCTATGGATCAAAGACCTTACCGATCAAATCAAGCTATGGATTGAAATTGGTCAACCTGATGAACGTCGGATTCTAAAAGCTTGCGGTCGCGCAGAACAGGTCATTGTTTATTGCTATGGCGGACAGACCAGCAAAATTTGGTGGGACGGGATAGCCAATAAATTAACGCGGGCACGCAACCTTCAAGTTATTGCTATTCCATCCCAGCAGTCTCAAGAGCTCAATAAGCTAGTTGAGCGTAGCATGGTGCTGCATATCAACATCCAGGATGGCGAAGCCTACGTCTCCTCTGATCAGGGTCAGGTTACTATCAGTCCAGAAGTTTGGCGTAGCCTGCAAAATTAACATTTATTTATCTTTCTAGATCGATGCAGTCTGTTATTTTTGACACCAATGTACTGTTAGATATTTTTGTCTTTAACGACTTTCGAGCAATACAAATCAAGACAGCCTTAATCGATCACCAAGTGAAAGCCCTAGCCACACCAAAAACGATTGAAGAATTTGCAGACGTCATCTCAAGGCCCCTTTTTTCACTAGATCAAGTAACGCAGGAGCAAATTCTGAATCAGTGGCATCTTTTGGCAAATGTCATTGAAGATGAAGCGCTGAGCAGCGCTCCATGGCAATGCCAAGACCCTGATGATCAAGTTTTTTTAAATCTTGCTTACACCTCAAAACCCTCGGTATTGCTCAGCAAAGATAATGAACTTCTAAAGCTAGCTAAAAAAGCTGTCAAGGAGGGAGTCATCATCACTAGTATTTATTTAATTGCCTGATTGTCTGCATACCTAATTACCCAATTCCAACATCAATATCCACAAGATCTTTTTATACAAGCGACGAATGACCAAACCCAAACTAGCAAACCCCGATGACGGCCTATTTAAACCAGGGACCAAGTTGCGCCATCTCAAAACTGGTGGTTTTTATAAAGTCCTTCTATTGGCAAATATTGAGGCTACCCTTGAACCTGCCTACGTCTATGAATCCATGCAATCCCAGGATTTTTGGATTAGACCAAAATCAGAGATGGAAGATGGTCGTTTTGAGGCCCTCACAGAATAATCAAGGCAAACCATGACAGATGATCGAATTACCAATCTCGAAATTAAATTGAGCTTTACAGAAGATCTCATTGAGAAATTAAATGAGACTGTCTACAAGCAACAACAGCAAATTGAATTTCTCTATCGCGAACTTAAAGCCATCAAAGAACAGGCTAGCGCTAGTGGCTCAGGTGTGAGTAGTCTGAAAGATGAAATTCCGCCACATTATTGATGTGACTGATACCATATCGCCACCTATTTGATAAATAACCAACATATAAGGAGTCCGATATGGGCAACCTCACCCTCTTTTTAGTTCAATGGGGCTTAACCTCGCTGTCTCTTTGGGTTGCAAGCTATATTTTTAGTGGGATGAAGTTTGCTGATGGTGGGTCCTTATTAATTGCCGCCTTACTTTTAGGGTTTGCCAATGCCGTAGTAAAGCCATTGCTCATCCTATTTACTCTCCCTTTAACAATTGTGACCATGGGATTATTCTTATTAGTGGTCAACGCTTTTATGTTAATGCTGGTCTCTGCGGTGGTTAGTGGCTTTACCATTTCTGGCTTTTGGACCGCTTTCTTCGCAAGCATTTTTATTTCAATTTTTAGCCTATTTGTCAGCAGTCTCGTTTTTTAATTATTCCTATCCATGAATACAGACAACCTTCCAAAATGCCCTGCTTGCAAAGAAGATATGACCTATCCGGATGGCGATAACTATGTATGCGCCCAATGCGGACACGAATGGCCTATGTCTGAAGCCCAAGAGGAAGAAGTTGGTTTAATCGTCAAAGACGCGAATGGCAATTTATTAGCCGACGGCGATACCGTCACACTCATCAAAGATCTAAAGGTCAAGGGATCGTCCACCACGCTGAAGGTTGGCACCAAGATTAAAGGCATTCGCTTAGTCTCGGGCGACCATGAGGTCGATTGCAAAACAGAAGCAGGCAATATTCTACTAAAAGCCTGCTTCCTGAAGAAGGCTTAATCCTTCCTTTGGGTAACTAGGCAGCGCTAGCTTTTTTGAGTACTGCGTAGATCTGATCCTTTAGCAGCAACTTTTCTTTCTTGAGAGTCTCAATCTCTTCTGGAGTGCTCGGCTCCTGATGATCTTCCATCCGAAGGATCTTGGCATCTAGATTATTGTGCTTATCAAATAAATGAGAAAAATGACGGTCTGTAGTTTTAAGCTTAGTAATCAGTTCGCGGTATTCCGGAAACATAAAAATCTCCCATTTAAAAGTAATTGAAACGAAATTTGCTGCACTTAGTGCTGTGCGTGTACCACTTTTTCACAGCATACTTTCAGTGTATCAACCATCACTCCGAAGAACAATACGTCAAACCCTATATTTATATTTCTTGGGGTCATAAGATTAATGAGACTAATTTGCGGTAATATCAACAAGCGAATAGTGTGCAAACGTCAGAGCACTTCAATACAAAATACAAGGACAATCAATCATGGCTACAAAAATAGCAGCGACAAAAAAGAAGGTAGCTACTAAGAAGAAGCTAGCCCCTAAGGTGGCAAAGAAGGTTAGCAAAAAGCCTGCGGCTAAAAAGGTGAAGAAAGTATCAGCGAAAAAACCCGCATCCAAGAAAACTGCAACTAAGAAAGTCGCAGCTAAGAAACCTGCAGCCAAGAAAGCCGCACCCAAAAAAGCTACTGCAAAAAAGATATCTAACAAAGCGCCTAAAGTAGATCAGTATGGCTTAGAAAAGGATGATGAGTTTTACGGTCTTTACTTTGCCAAATCGACCAAAAAAGGATTGGTTGAAGTCAAACCCTGTACTTTCTCTCTGATGTATTGGTGGAAAGGCTTGCTTGGCTACCCAGACATGATTGAGATTTCCAAAGACAGTAATACTGCTATGTTGCAGTTTGAATCGACTTTTGGCGGTGGCGACTCTGGCGAAACTGAATTAACAGAACAAGATGTTTTGGATATCGACCACATCATTGAAGTAGATGAGGAGGAAATGCTGGTATCCCTCTACTCTTACGTCCCCATCCCAATTCCGAGCAAGGTATTAGGCGCAATCGAGCTTTCTGTTCTGAACATCAACCCCGAGACTCGCTATGGCAGCCTTGAGATCTGCACCACCGAGAATGAAGAATGTGAAACAGAGCACTTTTTACGCTATCGCGCTGCAACCTATCTACGCGGAATCAAATCTGGCAAAGTTGAGGCTATTGAAAACATGGTGACCAACGGCTCAGAATTTTTTGGCCTTGCGCTAGATGCGATGTGCGTCAATAAATCGATTAAAAAGTGGCTACTAAGCTAGCTTACTTAACAAGTAATAAAGCCGGTAAGCAAACAACACTATCTACACAAATAGTTATAGGTTGTCGGAAAGCGGTCATTGACTGTTTTCCGACTATCAATAATGGTGACATTGCGCTTTCCCAATTTCTTGCATTCAGTCAGCGCCACATCTTGAGCCTCTTCCTCTTTGGCGTCTTTAGGTGCATGCACTCCAATGGTTCCATCCGATTGCTGATAAACCCCAAAACGACTTGGCGGCGTTGAACAGGCGCTAGCAAACACTGCAATCAGAGTAGAAATGGCAAAACGAGAGAAATTCATATTGAATTCCTAATGTGAAATTGACAATCTGGCGGAGAGGGAGGGATTCGAACCCTCGATAGGTTTTACCCTACGCCGCATTTCGAGTGCGGTACATTCAACCACTCTGCCACCTCTCCGAACTTAAAAATTATAGCTTTGGGCTGGTTTTATGTTTTTAGGATAGTGATAAAAGGACTTAGTTCTGCGAACTTAAATTGGCTTTAGTACTTCTAGGCCGCCCAAATAAGGTTGCAATGCTTTTGGAATCGCAACACTTCCGTCAACGAGTTGCCTGTTCTCAATCAATGCAACCAATGTTCTACCTACTGCCAGCCCTGAACCATTGAGTGTATGAACCAATTCTGGCTTGCCCTGTCCCGACTTAAACCTAGCTTGCATACGACGCGCCTGAAAATCCCCCATGCTTGAGCATGAGCTAATCTCTCGGTAGGCATTCTGCGAAGGCACCCACACCTCTAAGTCATAGGTCTTGGTGCTACCAAAGCCCATGTCACCAGTACAAAGCAGAACCTTACGATACGGCAATTCAAGTAACTCCAAGATTCGTTCAGCATGCCCCGTTAAATCTTCAAGAGCCTGCATAGAATCATCAGGCTTCGTGATTTGTACTAACTCAACCTTATCAAATTGGTGTTGACGAATCATGCCGCGCACATCTCGTCCATAGCTACCAGCCTCAGATCGAAAGCATGGTGTATGAGCAACAAACTTTAAGGGCAGAGTATCAGCATTCACAATCTCATCACGCACAAGATTCGTTACAGGCACCTCTGCAGTTGGAATGAGATAGAAGTTTTCTGTCCTTGGCTCACCGCCCGCATTTTCTAGCTGCGCTTCTGCACCCATTTGACGAGGGACTTTGAATAGATCCTCTTCAAACTTAGGCAATTGTCCGGTACCACGCATCGATGCAGCGTTCACCATATAAGGCGCATACACTTCTTGATAACCATGATTACTTGAATGTGTATCAATCATGAATTGCGCTAGAGCACGATGTAACCGGGCAATAGGCCCCTTGAGTACGACAAATCGTGAACCGCTAATTTTTGCAGCAACTTCAAAATCTAAGCCCAATGGACCACCAAGATCCACATGATCTTTAATTTCAAAATCAAAAGTGGGTTGCTCGCCCCAACGCTTGATTTCTTTATTCTCAGTCTCATCCTTGCCGGTTGGCACGGACTCATCTGGCAAATTCGGAATACCCATCAAGAAATCGGATATCTCTGCCTGCAGAGTTGCTAAGCGTGCGGCACCCGATTCCATGTCGACATTTACTTGCGAAACTTCAGCCATCTCGGCAGAAGCATCTTCACCCTTACCCTTCTTCATACCAATCGCTTTAGAAAGCTGATTGCGTTTTGCCTGAAGCTCTTCCGTGCGAGTTTGTAGTGATTTACGCTCAGACTCTAAGGTGTTGAACTTTTCAACATCTAGCTGGAATTTACGAGCAGCTAGTCGGGCTGCAACTGCGGCGATATCTTTACGAAGAAGTTGTGGATCAATCATGTATTGCTCGATATATAAGGGTTTAGTTGCTATCTACTATTTACTATCTACTACCTGCATGGACTCTAGTTTAAGCGTAAGACTTCAGCACCTGCAGGAGGCATGAAATTAAAGCGATTTGCCGGCAGATTGACGTTGAGCTGAATTTTATCCAGCGTTACCAATACGACACTTCCAAGGCCATCAATAAGCTCCAAAGCTTTTGGCAGGCCATTACTCATACCAATCGATATCTTTGTATATGGCAGATCATTTTTATTCTTAGCGTTTGGATCTTTCTTGGGTACCAATGCGACCCATTTCATTCCTAGACGCTCTTCGCCGTCGACTAAATCGAAATGCTGGTCTAAAGAGCTATCGCCAAACAGGATTGCCGCTGGGGTTGAAGCTAGAGCTTGTCCAGCAGGCCTAAAGGTTGCCTGATTTAGATCTTTATCCCACAACACCAATTGAGTTCCATTGGTGATGAGTTTTTGCTCGTATGGTTTTTGTGTTTCCCATACAAAGCGACCAGGTCGCTGAAAAACAAAATGGCCTTCGGTTTGGCGAACCAGCTTTAAGCCTTTGTCTTGCGGTTCATTTGCTTTAGGTGCTCGTAACTGCTGCTGAACAAAGTCTCCTTCAGCCGTTTTGGAATTGCGCACAAATTGGCGTAATTGCTCGGACCCCGTCTCACCTTCAGCCAACGCCAAGTTTGACAGCGTAATACTTATAAAACCTATGAATACTGCAGACCAAAATTTTTGCAAAGGACGCTTACTCCGAAGGGCGATGAAGAATCTCGCGATTACCGCCATTACCCATCTTAGAAACAAGCCCTGCTTTTTCCATATCTTCTAAGAGACGCGCTGCACGGTTATAACCAATCCGTAGATGGCGTTGCACCAGAGAGATTGATGGGCGTTTATTTTCTAAAACAATAGCGACAGCTTGATCATAGAGTGGATCCGCTTCGCCACCACTCTCACCAGTCAGTGAGTCAATGCTGGACTCATCGGCACCTTCGAGCACACCATCAATATAGTTAGCCTCGCCCTTCTCTTTGAGCCATTCCACCACGCGATGCACCTCATCATCAGAGACAAATGCGCCGTGAACGCGTACTGGCAAACCAGTGCCAGGCGCCATATACAACATATCACCCATGCCCAAGAGTGTTTCCGCACCCTGTTGATCCAAAATCGTGCGGCTATCAATCTTGCTACTGACTTGAAATGAAATACGCGTTGGTACGTTTGCCTTAATCAATCCAGTAATCACATCGACGCTTGGACGTTGTGTAGCTAATACCAAGTGAATACCTGCGGCACGCGCTTTTTGCGCAATCCGCGCAATCAACTCCTCAATCTTCTTGCCAGAGACCATCATGAGGTCAGCCAACTCGTCAATCACAATCACGATGACTGGCGCTTTATAAATTGGCTCTGGGTCTTCAGGCGTCAAACTAAATGGATTGGTAAGCTTTTCGCCCTTCTCTTCAGCTTCGGCAATTTTCTTATTAAAGCCCCCTAAGTTACGTACGCCAAACTTACTCATTAGCTTATAGCGACGCTCCATCTCATTCACAGCCCAGTTGAGTGCGTTATACGCTTGCTTCATATCGGTGACAACAGGGCAAAGCAAATGGGGAATCTTGTCGTAGATCGCCATCTCTAGCATCTTAGGATCAATCATGATCAAACGCACTTCATCAGGCTTAGCCTTAAAAAGCAGCGACAAAATCATGGCGTTGATACCAACCGACTTACCGGCACCAGTAGTACCCGCTACTAGGCAGTGTGGCATTTTTGCTAAATCGGCAACCATTGGGCTACCAGAAATATCCTTACCAAGTGCTAGGGTCAATATGGAATGGTTATCGTTGTAGACCTGTGAAGTCAAAATCTCAGACAGGTATACCGACTGACGCGTTGGGTTTGGCAATTCCAGAGCCATACAAGTTTTGCCCGGAATGGTTTCTACCACTCGCATGCTGACTACCCCCAAAGAGCGAGCCAAGTCACGGGATAGATTCACAATCTGACTACCCTTCACACCCACTGCTGGATCAATCTCGTAGCGGGTTACTACAGGACCAGGATAAGCAGCAATAACTGTTACCTGGACGTTAAATTCTGCCAACTTACGCTCAATCAAGCGCGAGGTAAATTCCAACACATCAGCTGAAATAGTTTCCTTTGCTTCTGGAACGGGATCAAGCAATGCTAACGGGGGCAATTCTGAATCAGGAATATCCACGAATAGGGGTTGCTGCTTCTCGCGCTCAACCCGCGCACTCTTTGGAATCTCAACTGGCGCGCGCACAATTTGTACAGGCGTTGCGATTTCAACGCGCCCACGAATTTCTTCTACAAACTCTTCGCGCTCTTCAGCTGCCGCTTCGCCTAATTTACGATCCTCTTCGCTATCACGACGCTCGCGAAGTCGGTGATAAGAGACCTCCAAAAAGCGCCCCACTTTTTCAGCGACATCCAGCCATGAGAAGTGCAAGAACAAGGAGAGCCCTGCGCATAAGCCAAACAACAAAACTAAAGTGGCTCCAGTAAAACCTAAACTCATCTGCATGGGGTCGCCAATCAACTCACCCAAAATACCGCCAGGTGGCCGTGGTAACTCCCAAGTTAAGGAATGCAAACGGATCGATTCAAGGCCCATGCTACAGACCAAAGTCAGGCTAAAGCCGAGCCAACGCATTAATAACGAATCTGGTTTTGCTTCAGGATCTGGCGGCAAGGGGATGCTCCAAAGCTCACGCCAACCCTGCAGGACGCGGCGCCCAAAGAGCACTACCCACCAAAATGCGGATGCTCCGAAGATGTAGAGCATTAAATCAGCCAAATAGGCGCCAAAACGACCGCCCAGATTCTTAGGGGCCTCAAAGCTAGCATGGGACCAGGCTGGGTCAGCCTTGGAATAGGTCAGCAATACAGCAAATAAACCCAAGCAAAGCCCCAGGGAGATAAACCAGCGAACCTCTAAGAGAAGGCGGGGCATCCTACCCTGACCATCGCTACTCGGGGGTTGGGGGGTCATTGGGGTCTTAGACTTTGGGTATACGGTTCTCGCCATGTTCTACCGATTGTAAACAAGCAATTCTATAATTTGGGTATGACTACAAATACCCCAAAACACTCCAAAGTTCTCATTCTCGGATCTGGCCCTGCCGGCTATACCGCTGCGGTTTATGCTGCCCGAGCCAATCTCAAGCCCACCCTCATTACTGGCCTAGCCCAAGGGGGTCAATTAATGACCACCACTGACGTTGAAAACTGGCCAGCAGACCCAGAAGGGGTTCAAGGGCCAGAGCTCATGGATCGCTTTTTAAAGCATGCCGAGCACTTTAATACTGAAATCATCTTTGACCATATTCATACGGCCGCCCTTAAAGAAAAGCCTATTCGCCTTGTAGGTGACGCAGGAACCTATACCTGTGATGCACTCATTATTTGCACAGGCGCTTCTGCTCAATACATTGGCCTACCCAGTGAAGAGGCATTCATGGGTCGCGGTGTATCTGGATGCGCAACTTGTGATGGTTTTTTCTATCGCAACCAAGATGTTTGCGTTGTAGGCGGCGGTAATACTGCAGTTGAAGAAGCGCTCTATCTCACTGGCATTGCCAAGAAAGTGACCGTGATTCATCGCCGCGATAAATTCCGCGCCGAACCAATCCTCAACGATCGACTTATGGCCAAAGTTGCTGAAGGCAAAGTGGAGTTGAAATTAAATTCCACACTTGATGAAGTTCTCGGCGATGAAAAAGGTGTGACTGGTGTGCGTATTAAAAAACAAGATGGCAGCACGGAAGATATCGCCGTTACGGGTGCCTTTATTGCTATTGGTCACAAACCCAATACCGAATTATTTGTAGGTCAATTGGATATGAATAACGGTTACCTCAAAACCCATTCAGGCCTTGAAGGCAATGCTACTGCCACCAATATCCCTGGCGTGTTTGCCGCTGGTGACGTTCAAGACCACATCTATCGCCAAGCGATCACGAGCGCTGGAACAGGTTGTATGGCTGCACTTGATGCACAACGCTACCTAGAGTCACTCTCTTAAACAGCAATTCTGTAGTGCAATAAAAAACGCCTAGCAATGCTAGGCGTTTAAGTTTGTACGAACAACTTAGTTACGTATTGCTTAACGTGAAATTACTGGCAGTAATGGAACGATCAGCAAGGCAACGATATTGATAATCTTGATTAATGGGTTTACTGCTGGACCAGCGGTATCTTTGTAGGGGTCGCCCACTGTATCGCCAGTAACAGCTGCCTTATGCGCCTCAGAACCTTTGCCACCAAAGTTACCTTCTTCGATGTATTTCTTAGCGTTATCCCAAGCACCGCCGCCAGTACACATCGAAATCGCAACAAATAAACCGGTAACGATGGTACCCATCAATAAACCGCCTAATGCTGCAGGTCCCAATAAAAGACCTACAACGATCGGAGCAATCACAGGCAATAAAGAAGGAACAATCATTTCCTTAATCGCCGCAGATGTAAGCATATCCACTGCCTTGCCATATTCAGGCTTTGCGGTGCCAGACATGATGCCAGGGATATCGCGGAACTGACGGCGCACTTCCTCAACTACAGCGCCAGCACAACGACCAACCGCTTCCATTGCCATCGCGCCAAATAAGTAAGGAATCATGCCGCCAATAAAGAGGCCAATAATCACCATGTGATTAGATAGATCAAAGGAAACTTGTTGACCGATACCCTCTAGTGCGTGGGTGTAGTCGGCAAAAAGAACCAATGAAGCCAAGCCTGCTGAACCAATTGCATAACCTTTAGTAACGGCCTTTGTTGTATTACCAACCGCATCAAGCGGATCGGTAATATCACGCACCGCTTGTGGCAAGCCAGCCATTTCTGCAATTCCGCCTGCGTTATCAGTAATTGGGCCATATGCATCTAGCGCAACTACGATACCTGCCATAGACAACATTGAAGTAGCAGCTACAGCAATGCCATACAAACCTGCCAACCAGTAAGCAGCAAAAATCGCTGCACAAACAAACAAAACTGGATAAGCAGTTGACTTCATCGAAATGCCTAAGCCTGCAATGATGTTGGTGCCATGACCTTTGGTTGATGCTTCAGCGATATGCTGCACTGGATTAAATTGAGTGCCTGTGTAGTACTCAGTAATCCATACCAATGCTGCAGTTAGCAAAAGACCCACTACAGTTGAACCAAATAAACGCCACTGGCTACCGACAATACCCAAAGCATCGTCAGGCATGACAAAGTTTGTTACAAAGTAGAACGCTACTAAAGATAAGCCACCAGCAATAATCAAGCCTTTGTAGAGCGCTGGCATCACATTCTTCATACCAGGACTTGCTTTAACAAAGGAGCAACCAATAATGGAAGCGATGATAGAAACACCACCGAGCACTAGCGGATAAATGATTGCTGCTACGGGAGCACCAGATACCATCAATGATCCCAAGACCATAGTTGCAATCAGTGTCACCGCATAGGTTTCAAACAAATCAGCAGCCATACCTGCGCAATCGCCAACGTTGTCTCCAACGTTATCGGCAATCACCGCTGGATTACGTGGATCATCTTCTGGAATGCCAGCTTCCACTTTACCAACCAAGTCTGCACCTACGTCAGCGCCTTTAGTAAAGATACCGCCGCCTAAACGTGCAAAGATAGAAATCAAGGATGAACCGAAAGCCAAACCGATCAATGGATGAAGGACTGCTGAGAGATCTTGTCCAGCACCGATTGAAACCAAGAACATAAAAAATAGACCAACACCAAGAAGTCCAAGGCCCACTACCAACATACCAGTAATCGCCCCGCCCTTAAATGCAACATTGAGTGCTTCGTTCATTCCCTTGGTTGCAGCTTCAGCAGTTCGCACATTGGCACGCACTGAAACGTTCATACCAATAAAACCGCAAGCGCCTGATAGAACTGCACCGACCACAAAGCCGATTGCGGTTGCCAAGTCTAAAAAGAGCGCCATCAAAATGGTCAGAACCGCCCCCACAATGGCAATCGTTTTGTACTGGCGCGATAAATACGCTGCCGCACCCTGTTGAATCGCCTCTGCAATTTCTTGCATTTTGGCGTTACCTGTACTTTGCTTCAAAATCCAGCCGCGCATCACAAAACCGTAAATCACGGCCAGGACACCGCACGCCAAGGCAAAATACAAGCCTAAAGTGACATTAGTCATGCTTGAACTCCCTAAAGTTAGTCTTTATTGTTTTGTATCTACTAGCGCTTAGGTCGACCAGGTTTGCGAAGGCTTTAAACTATGGTCTTTAAGCTGTATCAGTATGTAGCAGAATTACCCCTGTGACCCCTCTAAAGGATCAGGGTATTTACTAATCACTATTCGGAGTATTTATGAGTCTCGACAACGTCAAGCCAGGCAAAAAGATCCCTGAGAGCTTTAACGTCATTATTGAAATCCCCATGAACGCGGATCCAATCAAATATGAGGTTGATAAAGAGAGTGGCGCTATTTTTGTCGATCGTTTCATGGGTACCTCTATGCACTACCCATGTAACTATGGCTATATTAATAAAACCATCGCTGGTGATGGCGATCCGGTTGATGTCCTCGTGATTACTCCGTTCCCACTTATTCCAGGTGTAGTTGTAAGCTGCCGCGCAATCGGCATCTTGTTGATGGAAGATGAAGCAGGACAGGACGCTAAGTTATTAGCAGTTCCAGAAGACAAGATTTTGCCGATCTACACGCACTGGCAAAAACCTGAAGATATGAACCCATTGCGCTTAAATCAAATCCAACACTTCTTTGAGCACTACAAAGATCTCGAAAAAGGAAAATGGGTCAAGGTCAAGGGTTGGGGCGGTGTTGCTGAAGCCCACAAAGAGATTCTTGAAGGTATTGAGCGTTACAACAAAGAACACGCTTAATTCTCAAACACTCATTCGGCTTGTGATTCAGAGTGAGCGCGCAAACTATCGCCCTAGCCCAAATCAACCCATTACTGGGCGATTTGGCTGGCAATGCGCAGCTCATTCTTCAATCAGCTGAACAGGCTTTTAAAAATGGTGCAAAGCTCCTAGTAACACCTGAGCTTTCGCTTACCGGCTACCCCCCAGAAGATTTATTACTGCGCCCTGCTTTTATCGACGCAACTGCTAATGAGCTCGAATCACTCACAAGGTCATTGGCGCAATTTCCAGATCTCACGGTCATCGTGGGTCACCCAAAACAAAACACAATAGGTTTGCAAAACTATGCATCAGTTTTGCGTAATGGCCAAGTCATTGCTGGTTATGCCAAACAAGAATTACCCAATCATGAAGTGTTTGATGAAGTGCGTTACTTTGTGCCAGGTAATCAAGCATGCGTATTTGAATGTGATGGCATCTCTTATGGCGTAATTTTGTGTGAAGATGCTTGGCATGCTGGGCCAGCAAAACAAGCTCACGCTGCTGGTGCGCAAATATTGCTAGTACCCAATGCCTCACCCTATCACCTTAAGAAAGAAACCTTGCGCATCGAGGTTCTACGAAGTCATATTGCACAAACCAAAATGCCTTTGGTCTATGTCAATGCAGTTGGCGGTCAAGATGAGTTGGTCTTTGATGGCGGCTCATTTGCTTTAAATAGCCAAGGTGAAGTGGCTATGGCAATGCCACAGTTTGAATCCGCTCTTGGTTTTGTCGGCATCAATGCATCGGGCGACTTGCAAGCAGGCGTAGTCAGCCCAACGCAAAGCGTAGAGGCCCAAGCTTATCAAGCTCTGGTTTTGGGTGTGCGTGATTACGTAAACAAAAACCGTTTTCCGGGTGTCATTATTGGCTTATCAGGTGGTGTTGACTCAGCTCTAGTGCTAGCCATTGCCGTGGATGCACTTGGCGCCGATAAAGTACGCGCGGTGATGATGCCCTCACGCTATACAGCAGACATCTCTTGGATTGATGCCCGCGAGATGGCTCAAAACCTTGGTGTGCAATACGATGAAATTCCAATCAGTGGGCCTGTCGATGCACTCGAGGCTTCTTTAGCAGAACAATTTAAGGGCATGGCTGTAGATGCGACCGAAGAAAATATTCAGGCACGCGTACGCGGTACTCTACTGATGGCCCTTTCTAATAAAACCGGTAGATTGGTTTTGACGACGGGCAATAAGAGTGAAATGGCGGTTGGCTACTGCACGCTGTACGGCGATATGGCTGGTGGCTTTGCAGTAATTAAAGATATTGCCAAAACCTTGGTCTATCGTTTGTGCGCTTATCGCAATAGCATTGCCCCTATTATTCCGGAGCGCATTCTGACGCGCGCGCCTTCAGCAGAATTGCGCCCTGATCAAAAAGACCAAGACAGCCTACCCTCTTATGAAGTGCTCGATGGCATCGTGGAGCGTTATATGGAGCAGAACCAATCCATTGAGCAGATTATTGCCGCTGGCTTTGATCCTGAGAGCGTAGAAAAAGTGACGCGCTTAATTAAGTTAAATGAATACAAACGTCGCCAGGCACCGCCTGGGGTTCGTGTTACCACCCGCGCTTTTGGCCGCGACTGGCGCTACCCCATCACATCCCAATTTAGAGCCTAAAGTGCCCATAGAAGGCTGAATTTGGCACTTCTTTCCAGTTCTAGGTATGATTACTGCATTAGGGAGAATACATGAAACTCATTACATCAATTATTAAACCGTTCAAACTCGATGAAGTTCGTGAAGCATTGGCTGAGGTTGGCGTAACCGGACTAACCGTTACTGAAGTAAAAGGATTTGGTCGTCAAAAAGGTCACACCGAGCTCTACCGCGGCGCCGAATATGTTGTCGACTTCTTGCCTAAAGTAAAGGTTGAGGCTGTTGTTCCTGGAGATCGAGTAGAGGCCGCAATTGAAGCCATTACCAAAGCAGCACGCACTGGCAAGATTGGTGATGGGAAGATCTTCATCACCCCAGTTGAACAGGTGATTCGTATACGCACCGGCGAAACAAACGAGTCAGCGGTCTGAGCAACAAACTCAGATGCAATAAACCAGTTTCAACGAAGCTGGGAGTCTGCGGGAGCCGATGGCTGAATCACTTCAGCCGGCTCCAAAATAATATTTTTTGCAGCACTATTTGATGGGCGTACTTTTACGCCCTGGTAATAAATGTCAACTTGCGCCACGCCTGAAGTAAATACTTTTAATGGCGGCCTTCCATAAAAGCTCGCGCCAGCCCCAGGTTCTAGAGTTTTATTTTGAGTCTTTCCACTTGCGTCAACAACGCATATCGTTTGCGCAATCTTTGATTGCAAATACACCATATCTCCTGCCTTTTTAGGAGCCTCAGGCTTAAAACTAACTGCTGCGGCATCTGCTGGCGGACATTCATTTGATGGCGTTGCGGTAGACGCAGGTGCTGCTGCAACTACAGCGGGAGCAGCAGTAGAAGTAGGAGCAGGAGTGGGCTCTGGGCTCGCAGTTAGAGGGGCTTTAGAGTCTGCGGGCGCATCAGTAGGCGGTGTTGCTGGGACTTGCTCAACCAGCACAATCTCTTCTTTAACAAGCTCTGGAAATAATAAGGGGCGCAAATTGACAAATGAGAAAACCAGAGCCGCAACAATACCAACAAGAATGTATAAGCCTTTCTTTATTTGCTTTGGTGGTGTATCAACGCCATTCCCTTCAATGGAATTAGTTTGCTCTGCATGATTTTCGGTTTGCTGAGTCACATTTGACTCAGTTATTTCCGGCAACTCTACTTCAGCGCTTATTGTCTTTTCAATAACCGATGAAGTTTCAGGCGCTTCACTTTCTGTAGCTGGCAAAACTTCTGATTCTTGTGGCGGAGGATCGCCAACATCAAAAGCATCTTCCTCGCTCAGCTTAAGAATGCCTGCAACCTTTTTTGCCGCTGTGAACTTTACCTGGGGACCATAAAAAGAACTAATTTCACCATTTTCAATTTGCTCAATTTGACGCACTGATAAACATGCCATCCCAGATAACTCTTTAGCACTTAAACCAAGAGTTTCTCGAGCTTTAGCAAAAGCCTCTTTTCTGATTTCGGGGATCTTCTTAGGCGCGTTCACTTGCTAGATTCAATTTTGTTATTTTTAATAAATTTGATACTAAAGCCTGAGTTGCGGAAAGGAAATTAGCCATATAGACAATTATTGAGCCAATGCGGTTAGAGGGTGATTTTCAAGATCTGACTCAAGATACTTTTTCACCAGACTTTGCAATGAATCAGCATGCATCTTTTCCATGACCCTAGCCTTGTGCACCTTAATGGTTGCGTCCGTAGTCCCTAGCTTGACGGCAATATCCTTGTTCAACAAACCCTTAACCAACCAAGCGCATACTTCCCGCTCTCGAGGGGTAAGCCTTTCGTAATCTCGCTTTGTTTCAACATCGATAGATACCCGCTTTAATTGACGGCTATCAAAGTCAATGGCATCGGACACCGCTTTTAACAACTCTTCCAAATTAAAAGGCTTAAACAGAAAGTCGAGCGCCCCTTTTTTTAGACTTTGCACAATTTGATTTGGGTGACTCTGGCCGCTAACAAAGATGATTGGCGTTTTACGCCCCAATTTCAGAAGTGCTTCCTGCAAATCTAAACCCGTCATATCAGGCATTTGCATATCCAACAAAATCACTGCAGGAGACACTGGTACAGAATTTTCTAAAAATACTTGTGCAGATGCGTAGTCCTCAACGAGATACCCCAACTCTCGCAACATCCTTGTAAGGGATAGGCGCATGGATTCATCATCATCGATGAGATAGACATGTCCGACTTTAGTCATTGAATTCAAAGGAAAAAGTACTCGATAGGCAAATGTACTGCAGCCGATTTCATAAGGCTATTAGCTGTCAAGCTAATATTGAAGACTTAATGCCGGTATTTACTAAAATTTAATATTGCATTGCAACAAATAAATGATTGATTCTGTATCGACACTGAAAGTACAGCATTAGACATATCACGGCACAATAGAGCCTTTCGAAATAACCCTTTTTTGGAGTAATTAGCATGAAACGCCTTAATGAACGCTCTCGCATGGTCACCGAGGGAGTCGCTCGCGCACCAAATCGTTCAATGTACTACGCGATGGGCTACCAAGAAAAGGATTTCTCCAAGCCAATGGTTGGCGTTGCAAATGGCCACTCCACTATTACTCCGTGCAACAGCGGCTTACAAAAATTAACCGATGCTGCAGTAAGCGCTCTTGAAGAGGCTGGCGCTAAAGCACAAATGTTTGGTACGCCAACCGTCTCCGATGGTATTGGCATGGGCACCGAAGGCATGAAGTACTCGCTCGTATCACGCGAGGTGATTGCCGATAGCATCGAAACTTGTGTCAATGGTTTGTGGCAAGACGGTGTCGTGGTGATTGGTGGTTGCGATAAAAATATGCCAGGCGGCATGATGGCTATTGCTCGTACCAATGTTCCAGCAATTTATGTTTATGGCGGAACCATCAAGCCAGGACATTACAAAGGTAAAGACCTCAACATTGTTTCGGCTTTCGAAGCGGTTGGTGAATTTACCTCTGGCAGAATGAGCGAGGAAGACTTAAAAGGTGTTGAGCAACACGCCTGCCCTGGCAGTGGTTCATGTGGCGGCATGTATACCGCCAATACGATGAGCTCTGCCTTCGAAGCTTTAGGCATGAGTCTTCCCTACTCTTCTACCATGGCAAATGAAGATGCTGAGAAAGTAGCGAGCGCCGCTGAATCTGCACGCGTGCTAGTTGAAGCCATTAAAAATAATTTACGTCCACGCGATATCATCACTAAAAAATCCATTGAGAATGCCGTCAGCGTGATCATGGCAGTTGGTGGCTCAACCAACGCGGTATTGCATTTCTTGGCTATCACTAGCGCTGCGGAAATCGACTGGACGATTGATGACTTTGAGCGCATTCGTAAGCGCGTTCCCGTCATTGTGGACATGAAACCATCTGGCACCTACCTCGCAACTGATTTACATCAAGCCGGAGGCATTCCCCAGGTAATGAAGATTTTGTTAGATGGCGGATTGTTGCATGGTGATTGCATGACAATTACTGGCAAAACGATTGCCGAGGTATTAAAAGATGTCCCTTCTGCGCCACGCGCAGACCAAAAAGTCATTCGCACCTTAGATAATCCTTTGTATAAACAAGGTCACTTAGCGATTCTTAAGGGCAATATTTCTCCAGAAGGCTGTGTTGCCAAAATCACTGGCCTGAAAAATCCTTCTATCACTGGCCCAGCCCGTGTGTTTGATTCTGAAGATGATGCAATGGCCGCCATCATGGCTCAAAAAATTAAAGATGGTGACATCGTTGTGATTCGTTATGAAGGCCCTAAAGGCGGTCCTGGTATGCGTGAAATGCTGGCCCCTACCTCAGCTTTGGTTGGTCAAGGTTTAGGTGAATCTGTTGGTCTCATTACCGATGGTCGTTTCTCAGGCGGTACATGGGGCATGGTAGTTGGTCACGTAGCCCCTGAAGCATATGTAGGTGGAACCATTGCGCTCATTCTTGAAGGTGACTCTGTAACGATCGATGCACATAAGCTCTTAATCCAGCTCAATGTGAGCGATGAAGAAATTGCCAAGCGTCGTGCAGCATGGAAGCAGCCCAAGCCACGCTATACCCGCGGCCTATTAGCAAAATATGCCAAGCTTGCGAGCACAGCGAGTAAAGGCGCTGTAACAGATTTGAACCTAGATCTGTAATCAAGCAACCAACGTAAAACAGAAGTTGATAAAAAGCCCCTAGATCAAACTAGGGGCTTTTTTATTGAAGTACTTGTTACTGATTAGTGTTTCATAGACGCTGCAGCATTAACTGGCATTTTTACTTCAACTTCACCTGCTTTTGCAAATTTGAGCTTAACAGGCACAGTTTCACCAGCAGCTAATGGGGCCTTAATATTCATAAACATTAAATGTAGGCCACCTGGCTTTAATTCAACAGACCCGTTAGCAGGTACAGGGATGTCTTTTACTTGACGCATTTTCATGACATTGCCATCCATTGCCATTTCATGAAGTTGTACTTCGCCTGCGACTGGAGAACTGGCAGAAACCAATTGATCAGCGCCACCCTTGTTTTCAATCTTTAAAAAACCACCGGCCACTTGCTGACCTGGTGCAGTTGCTCGGGTGTAAGCGTTTTCAACTTTGATTGAGCCTACCGAAGCATTTTGTGCCATAACAGAACCACATAAGGCCATACCTACTGCTGCATACATTGTTGCTAGTACTTTTGATTTCATTACTACTCCTTATAAAAATTAAAGCCCGAGATAACTACTAAGATCTTTTTCAAACTGCTCTTGCTGATTGGCAACAATAAAGTACCCAATCGGAACCTCTTTTGTCGATGTTGCTAAAACTAAATCACGTCGACCATCATTTTTATGAATCAACTTTGTCCATACTGTATTAAATTCTTCAATTCTCACTTTGCCGCCCCAGCTTCTCTCTACCACGAGATGCTTACCCACAATCGTAATTTTTTCGTAATCTAAGGCATGCTTAGAGTACACGTACAAGGCAACTGTTAAAGCGATCAATTCGATGCAGGTAAAAATGATGATCATCCATACCCCAATCAACAGAAAATACAGTGCCACTAATAGCGAAAAGCTCACGATTGATAGATAAAAAATTCCTACCTGCTTAGGCGAGAAAGAGCAATTTCTTTTCATTAACCAAGTACGCATTTTTTAAATGATTGCGATATCTAGCAAATGAATATTGATTGAATGGCTAAATTAGCCTTGACTATTAAACCAATTTTGCAATTGATAAAAATCCATTGGCCCAGTCTTACGAATTGCCTTCCCATTTTTATCTATCAAGATGGTAATCGGGGTCTCCCCCCGCCATTTTGCGTCAACTTCATAGCGCATATATTCATCAAATGGTGATATAAGGCTATAGTTTTTTGCACTTTGTAAATTTGCTTTTGTAAGCATCTTTAATGCACTTTCTGGCGCAACTTCGTCTACCTGAACAAATATCACATTCGCATTCTTATTCTTAGCAAGAAACTTTCCCCACTCTGGCATTTCTCTTGCACAAGGGGCGCAAGTAACCCCCCAAAAGTGAACTGCCAAAGGCTTAGAAGATGTATTTACTAAAGCTTGCCAATCACCCTTTTGATAGGGTTTAACTGTCTCCGATCCTGCAATCGCAAGATGCATAAAAAAAAGTGGGACTACTAACAAGAGATACTTCTTCACTTTCCACCCCCTAAAGAAATCAACTGATAACCATCGTTGCGGGTCAACCATGATAAGAAAACCTCATCGTTTTGGCGCACCAATAATGGATGATCACTGTAACCACCAGCACTAACTACAACTTGAGGACTTGTCCACGTTACACCATCATCATTAGACCTTCTAAGGTAAATGGAATTCTTTTCGCCATCAAAGCTTTTCCAAACCAGCCATACCGATTTTCCAATTGCAAGAAGATATGGACGTGAAATATTGTCATCTGCACCACCTAGCCTCATCGGCGAGGAAAAATTTAGTCCATCATTTTTAGAGCTGGCATAGAAAACGCCTTGCCTTGCCTTTCCTTGGGTAAACCACGCAGCATGAATCTTTCCAGACTGAGATATGGCTATTGAAGGCCCATGATGGGGGCATGCATCCGTCTTCCATTCATCATTAGAGACACGATGAATCTTACCTAGATTTAACTCTGAGATTCTCTGAACAGCGTGATCACGCACTCCTCCCGGGAATATTGCCCTATAGATAATTGCTACCCCACCTTTTGGATCAGTTGAAGCACCAATTCGGCAGCACTCACAACTATTTTCATTTGCAATTTTCTCTGGCTGAAAGGTTTTACCAAAGTCATTTGAAAAGGCATAGGCAATCGACCCGCCTAAACGCCTCTCACCATTATTTTTGGCGGCTGCAACTAAGCGCTTATCAATCCAAGAAAGAAAAAGAGAACTACTGGGAGTAATTGCAAGCGATGGAAAACGTTGGCTCGAAGCATCGCTGACGATTGACTGTGGTCGATCAAAGGTTTTTCCGCCATCAACTGATCGCGTCATATTGACCTGTGCATTCCAATTGGAATCCTTAAAAAAAGCGTAAGCTAGAAATACATTGCCATTCTTATCAGCAACAACTTGTGGTCGCGCATCTCCACCTGCATCTAGGGATTTGCCATGCTCTGCAACTACCACTGCTGGAGCAAATGACTTACCCAAGTCCAGAGACTTTGCTACTGAAACTACTCCACCAGCAGTCCACGCAAGAAAGAGTGAGCCATCAGCATCTAAAAATGGAGTGGCTGCATTAGCACACTCCAATCCAGTAGATACACACGAATTAGCTGGCTTAGAAGAACCACCCTTTCCCATATGGGATGAGTGATCCATTTGAGCAATTGCCGAACTAGAAAATACCCAGATCAAACCACTTAAAAAGTGTAATTTCATTACTTCGAAGTTTATTTTTTTAGTCATCAGAAAGTAATGCGGGCACCGGCAGTAATAGATTGTGGTTGCCCAGCAATATATTGAGAACCCGATCCAAAAGTAATGTAATTGCGATTTAGTAAGTTTACTGCGCTTAAATAGAGGGTGGTTCCCGGAGTCATTTCGTAATTAATACGAGCTCCGATAACTGCGTATGCTGGAATTGGCATCGTGTGCGCAGTGTCGTACCATGAATTTCCGATGTAGCGAATCGTAGTGGTGAGACTTGTTTTAAAGTTTGGGTAATACGTTAGGCCAGCACTTGCCATATTTCGCGGCGTACCCGCAATTTGTACGCCGGTAGGATTTAATGTCTGACTAATTTGGCCGCCAGTCCAAGTAAGCACCGCCTTTGTCAGCGTATACCCCAAATCTGTTGCCCATTTTGAAGAGATATCAGCATGCCCCTGCACTTCCAATCCAGAACTCTGCAAGGACTGATCGTTACTATAGGATTTTGCACCCGTTGAACATAGGGGAGCACATGTACTTGCTATCTGCGCAGATGTCAAAGTGTATGTTGCAATCGCATTGGTAACATTTGCATTAAAACCGGTAACTTGCACGAACCCAGATTGCCAGCGATAGTCTGTTCCAAGCTCATACCCAGTCATATTTTCTGGTGTTAAGTAGGGATTGTTTCCCACATAACTACTTCCCGACCCATAACTTCGAATAGTATTATTTAAACCCGGCGCATGAAATGCCTGATAGGCAGCAGCTCGAAAATCTAACTCTTTTGTAGCTTGATAAAGTAATCCAAGATTTGGACTAAATTTTGTCATAGCCTGATTCGGAACAGCTTGATATAAGGGGGCTGAACCAACCTGCTGTGTGTAATTTACGGGAACTTCACTAGTCCACCTATCAACCCTCGCAGCCAAGGTAAGCTCAAGAGGTATTGATTCAAACTTCGATTTTGCTTGCCCAAGAACCCCCAGAAAATTTTGCGTTCCTTGTGCTACAACCTGCGATGCCAACGTGCCCAGCTTGCTACTGTTGTAATTGGCGGCACCAGGCGAGTTGTAGTTATTCTGAAAATTAGAGGCTGATACCTGCCTTGCATCAACGCTTGCAATGACTTGATCTATTGCGATAGTTTTTAAATTATTAGCATACTGAGCAGACCCACCAACCTGATAGTATGGATTACTGTAGGCGGCATTAATATAAGGATTGGTAGAGCTGACATTTTGTTGCTGTAATGTAGTCTCTTCATAATATGCATTCACCTGCACATTCTCATTAGAGCTCAATCTTGTATTTGTACCACCCGAAAGGGTAGTCTCATTAGTTGTTTTTCTTGCAAAATTGTAACCACCAACAGGTAAATTCGACATTGAGTGCAAGCCAAAATTAAAGGAAGCGTCTGTTTCTTGAGTGGCTTTTAAAGAACCTTGTAATCGAAAGTTTGCATTCTTAGCACTCTCATCCCCCATTCCAGACTTTAAAGCGCTTTGTGATGATGGGTAGATGGTTGCGATATTTTGATAACCCCCAGTACTGAAGTAATCAGCCGACGCCCTCACCCTCAATGCATCATTGATTGCAAATTCTTTTGAAGCGGCCACAGTGCCAGTAGCAAATGAGCCAATGCTTCCCGAGACTTCTGATTTTTCATCTATGGGTTTTGTTCTGATATTAATTACGCCGCCCATACCCATGTTTCCATACAAGCTAGATACACCGCCGCGAATAAATTCAACATCCTGAATGGCGGACATCGGCACTAAATTCCACTGCACAGTTCCATACATAGCATCATTTGCAGGAACGCCATCAATCAATACTAAAGTTCTAGCATTTCCCAAGCCACGAACATTGATACTTTGTCCGGTTGGATCCTTTTCATAAAATGGCTGATCATTAAGAAAGACACTGGTTTGATTCTTGAGAATTTGATCGATAGTTTGGTCTGGAGCAATCTCAAGCTCTTCTTTAGTCAAAATGGTCGTATTTTGAGTCATCTCTTTCAACTGCGTGCCTGATCTAGTAGCAGACACCACAACATCAGATAACTTTTGGCCATAATTTAGTGGCGGCGCAATCTGCGCCCAGGAAATGCTCTCCCCCAACCCCATACCAATCAATATACCTATACAGGTATTGTTTTTGAATTTCTTAAACACTAGAATCCCCACATAACAAGTCGGCAAACGAAGTTGCCATCACATAGCTAGGCTATGCCCTATTTTTTGATTAGGCTTGTGTGGGAGGTGCTGCTGAGGGTGGTGTAACCCAAACAGCGAGTGGTTTGGGTGATTGATAGAAAAGCTTTGGAAGCAACGCAAAAGAAGTTGGCGCTGCAAAGGTGAGATCAGCATTAAATGCTGGGGCGATACTAATATGAGTAATGCAGTATGGGCATGGTTGCATCGAATTACTCGACTCTTCGTCAAGCTGAACATTCAAATGCATTTTGCTGCCATCAGCCGAGCAAATCTCCATTGCAAAACCATGCCCGCCTTTAGCAAGCGAAACCGCCTGGGAAACCGCTGGCGCAAGTGCACTCATTGCAATTGCTATTGCTGCAATCCAGTGAATGAGGCGGTTTTTGTGGAAATTCATGATGTTTTGGATTTTATCGGATTTTTTGCCTAATAAAACAAAAAGGAGGCTTTCGCCCCCCTTTGCTGTTTTTAACCCGTTTTAATTAGGTTTAAATGCTTAAGCTACCGCTTTTTTCTTGCCAATAACCTTGCCAATTAATGGCCAGAACAAGAGCAACAATGCAAATGTAGTAATTGCGCCAACTAAGTAGTTAGAGAAGAACACATCTAAGCTGCCTTGTGAAATCAGCATCGATTGACGGAAGGAGTCTTCTGCACGATCACCGAGCACCAAAGCCAAAACCATTGGCGCCATTGGGTAATCAAGCTTCTTAAACACATATCCCAAAATACCGAAACCAAGCATCAGCCAAACATCAAATGTTGCATTGTGTACGGTATAGGCACCAACAGCACAGATCACAATAATGACAGGCGCAATGATGGAGAACGGGATTCTTAAGATTGAAGCAAACAGCGGCACGCAAGTTAATACAACAAACAAGCCAGCCAAGTTACCCAAGTACATACTAGCAATCAAGCCCCAAACAAAGTCTGGCTTTTCAACGAAGAGCAATGGACCTGGTTGCAGACCCCAAATCAACAAACCGCCAAGCAATACCGCTGCGGTTGGTGAGCCTGGAATACCTAAGGACAGCATTGGCAACAAGGCTGATGTACCTGCTGCGTGAGCAGCAGTTTCTGGAGCAACAATACCCTCCATCTGACCCGTACCAAATTTGTCGCCATTCTTAGAAACACGCTTAGCAACTCCGTAAGCCATAAAGGAAGCAGGAGTAGCACCGCCAGGCGTAATACCCATCCAGCAACCAATCAGGCAGCTACGGATTGAGGTTGCCCAATATTTTGGCAATTGCTTCCAAGTCTCCAAAACTACCTTACCGCGAATCTTGGCAGCAGCACCTTGGAATGCCAAGCCCTCTTCCATAGATAGCAGAATCTCGCCAATACCAAACAAACCGATAACCGCAATTAAGAAGTCAAAACCACGCATCAACTCGGCATGACCGAATGTCAAGCGTAACTGACCAGTAACGGTATCCATACCTACCGCTGCTAATGCAAAGCCAAGCATCATGGCAGAGATCGTCTTAAATGGCGAGCCTTTATTCATGCCCACAAAACTACAGAAGGTCAGCAAGTAAACCGAGAAGAACTCGGGTGGACCAAACTGTAATGCAAACTTAGCAACCAATGGTGCCAAGAAAGTAATCATCACGATTGCAATAAACGCACCTACAAATGAAGATGTAAATGCTGCTGTTAATGCCTCGCCAGCTTTGCCATTACGCGCCATTGGATAACCATCAAAGGTTGTCGCAACCGACCAAGGCTCGCCTGGAATGTTGAACAATACCGATGTAATCGCACCACCAAACAAAGCGCCCCAGTAAATACAAGAGAGCATGATGATTGCTGAAGTTGGCGGCATAGTAAATGTCAACGGTAGCAAAATAGCGATGCCATTTGCACCACCCAGACCAGGTAAAACGCCAATGATCACACCAAGCGTCACACCAACGAGCATGAGCAATAAGTTAAATGGTGTCATTGCAACGGCAAAGCCGCTGAATAGAGCGCTAATTTCTTCCAACTTGGACTCCTTCTTCTTTAATCTTTTTTAATAGTTATTTTTTATTGCACACCCAAGAACTCAAGGGGATTAATCCATGAGCCATGTGGCAATGGAACTTGGAACCAGTACTCAAACATGAAGTAAAGCGCAGCGCTCACACCCACTGCTACAGCAACCGCTTTCCAAATTGGGTATTTGCCTAGCCACACCATAAAAATGGCGATGTAAATCGCTGAGGAAACATAAATACCAATTAACTGAACGCCCAAAATAAATACAAAGGCTGGCAATAGAACCGCCATCACCTGACCAAATGACTCTTTATCAACAAAAGATTCTGTTTCTTTGTTTTTATTCACAATCACTGCTTGATAAAGCGTAATTGCACTTGAAACAATAATGATCAAGCTGACGTAAAAAGGAAAGTAACCTGCCTCTGGGCCGTCGCTACCCCAACTTGCGCCTAACTTAAGACTACCAACCATCACAACTAAACCGATGGCGATAAATAAAAGCGCTGTAATGATCTCCATAGCACGCATGCTAATTACAGACTCTGTATTTGTATTTTTGTTATGTTCAGACATTACTTTTTCACTAATAAAAATTAATAAATCACTACTAAAAAATTAGGACCTCCAAAGGAGGCCCCATTCAATCTCGTACAGATTACTTAGCCAAGAAGCCAGCTTCGCCCATTAACTGCTTGTGCAAAGCTTCGTTTAATGTAAGCCAATTACGGAACTCTTTACCTGTCATGAAGGTCTGGTTAAAAGCACCATCAGCCATGAATTTTTTCCACTCTGGTGTTGCGCGAACCTTCTTAAACAAGTCGACATAGAAATCTACTTGCTCTTGAGTAACGCCAGGCGCCATGAAGATACCACGCAACATCACGTAGTCAGTTGGAACACCAGCTTCTTTACATGTTGGCACGTCATACCAAGATTGCGTATCAGTTACCTTCTCTTTGTATGGCATACGAGTGTCATCAAACACGCAAAGCGCACGCAATTTACCGGCACGCCACTGGGCAACCGCTTCAATTGGGTTATTCACAGTTGAGTCAACGTGATTACCAACCAATTGCACTGCTACGTCACCACCCCCTTTAAATGGAAGATAAGTGAACTTTGCACCAGTTGCTTTTTCAATCGCAACGGTAATGATTTGATCTTCTGATTTAGAGCCTGTGCCGCCCATCTTGAATTTGCCAGGACCAGCTGCTTTTGCTGCATCGATATATTCTTTTGCAGTCTTGTATGGCTTTTCTGCGTTATCCCACAAGACAAACTGATCAAGAGCCAACATCGCTACTGGGGTGATGTCTTGCCAATTAAAAGGAATACCTGTAGCCAATGGGGTTGTAAACAAATTAGAAAGTGTGATCACAATTTTGTTTGGATCGCCCTTGGCTTCTTTCATTGCCAAGAAACCTTCTGCGCCAGCTCCAGCACCTTTATTTACCGGGATGATAGCTTGCTTCATTAAATTGTTTTTGGTGATGATTCCTTGAATCATGCGAGCCATTTGGTCAGCACCGCCGCCTGGGCCTGCTGGAATGATGAATTCAACTGGTTTGGTTGGCTCCCATGCTGCATAGGCAGTAGATGCGCCAGTAACACCAAGGGCCAATGCGGCAGAAAGTAATGCCCCTTTTAATTTCATCTTCATAACTTCTGTCTCCAAAATAGTTACCAATTTAATTTGGCTTATTTAATACGTGTGTGATTTTTGAACAAGATAGAAAAGATGAACTTGACTACCATCAATAATTTCAAAAACGACTCACATAGAGATCTTCAATTTAGTGAAAACCCTTATAAATCAAGCCAATGCCAATTCGTAGTGTACTAATTTCTGCGCAAAAAGGGCGTTTGTGCATACAAAAAATTGAGCGATTAAAGACCCCATTGGGATGCGGGGCAAATGTGATGGTGCCGCTTGCCGGAATCGAACTGGCGACCTTTTCATTACGAATGAACTGCTCTACCGACTGAGCTAAAGCGGCCTGGTGGGATAAATTCTAGCGGAAACGGTCTAAAAATTTCTTGCTGATCTTATCTAGCTGAGTAGAGTCCTTTATTAAGAACTGCAATCCATTGGAATCAGCGATCAGCAGTGTGTTGCCAGCGATTCTACGGATATCTTCCTCGCCCTTTAAGCGAATTCGGGTTGGCCCGCGATCAGTTTCAATATCCCAAATGCTTGGCGTTGCATAAGTTGAAACGCGAGTAATTTTTTCAATCACTGGCATAAATTCACGCGCAGCCAATTCCTCTTCGATGAGTGAGAGCTCTGCATTTGGAATGTGCGATGCATTTGGATACCAATAAACCTCTTTACCAGATTGATTCATGATGCCGATACCAGCAGTAGGCGCAGTAATTGGAAATGCTCTCACTGGGTGAACGCCAATATGAGAGACACCACTTCTATCGACAAAAACCAGGCGACCTAATGAGTCACGATGCAATGTATTGGCAGGTTGATGGCCTTGTGTCATACCCCTCCCCCAATATTTTTTGCGATGACTTGCAATGTTTCTTCTTGCTTTTCTTCTTGTTTTTCTTGATCAGACTCTTCCAAGCTTTCGCCAATAGCGCCACCCTCAACCAACTCTGCGGCATGGCGTAATTGGGCTTGATACAAGGTGTAGTAAGCACCTTGTGCCTCCATCAACTGCTCGTGAGAACCAATCTCCACGATCTCACCTTTATCAAGTACTACTAGGCGATCAGCCTTTCTCAAGGTAGAAAGACGATGCGCGATTGCAATAGTTGTGCGACCTTTAACTAGATTATCCAAAGCCCGCTGAATTTCTTTTTCAGTAGTGGTGTCAACTGATGAGGTAGCCTCATCCAAAATCAAGATACTTGGGTTAATTAGCAATGCTCTTGCAATAGAAATGCGTTGGCGCTCGCCACCAGAGAGCGACTGACCACGCTCACCAACTAGAGAGTCGTAGCCAAGTGGTAAGCGCAAAATAAATTCATGCGCATGGGCAGCTCGTGCGGCTTCAATAATTTCTTCGCGAGTTGCATCAGGCTTGCCATAGGCAATATTTTCGGCAATCGTTCCAAAGAACAAAAATGGTTCTTGGAGAACCAATCCGATCCGCTTGCGATAGTCTGCAATCCCAATGCTACGAATGTCCCGCCCATCTAATGCAATAGAACCAGAGCTGACATCATAGAAACGGCAAATCAAGTTCACCAAAGTACTCTTACCTGAGCCGCTATGACCAACCAAACCAATCATCTCGCCCGGTGCGATCTCTAAGTCAATTCCCTTAGATACGGCGCGATTCCCATAACGAAATCCCACGCCACGCAAAGTAATTCGACCTTGTACAGACCCCAATGGCGCAGGATTGATTGGCTCGGGAACGCTGGAAACATGATCCAAAATATCAAAGATGCGTTTTGCTCCAGCAGCCGCTTTTTGTGTATGCGAAACAATGCGGCTCATTGAATCTAAGCGCACATAAAAACGTCCGATGTAAGCCAAGAAGGCAATCAACACGCCAACCGTTACTTTTTGATGGGCTACCTGCCAAATACCAAAACCCCACACTACCAGCAAACCTGTTTCGGTTAATAAGGTCACCGTAGGAGAAAACAATCCCCAAACACGGTTTACGCGATCATTGATTTGCAAATTGTGCTTGTTCGAATCAACAAAGCGTTTTAGTTCGCGATCTTCTTGAGCAAATGCTTTGACAACACGAATTCCTGGAATAGTATCGGCCAGGATGTTCGTAACCTCAGACCAAATGCGATCAATCTTCTCAAAACCAAAACGCAATTTATCGCGCACTACATGAATCATCCAAACAATAAATGGCAATGGCGCCAAGGTTACTAAAGCCAACAAAGGATCAATCGAGACTAAGATGGCTGCGGTCATCGTGATCATCAGGACGTCAGTTGCAAAGTCAAGTGCGTAAAGAGACAGGAAGACGCAGATACGATCTGTTTCAGCGCCAATGCGAGCAATTAAGTCACCGGTACGTTTGCCGCCAAAGTACTCAAGCGAAAGTTTTAGTAAATGCTCAAAGGTGGTATTACGCAGATCTGCGCCAATGCGTTCGCTCACCAAAGCGAGCAAGTAAGTCTTCCACCAACCAAGACCCCAAGCCACTATTGCAGCACCAAATAGCGCCAACAAATACATGCTCGCTAAATGAAAATCAATGGGATTGCCGCGCTCATAAGGAATCAATACATGATCCATTAGCGGCATTGTGAGGTACGGCGGAATTAAGGTGGCACCAGTCGATAGCAGTGTTAATACAAACCCAAGCAGCAATTGGTTTTGATAAGGCTTAGCAAAACGCCAAAGCTTAAATAAAGTCCAAGTCGAAGGTGGTTTATCGTCCTCGGGATCGCATGTGGGACAACTATCCGAGTTTGCAGGTTTAGGACTTAGGCAAACTGGACAAACTTGCTTGTCATACTCGGTAAGCTCGCTCTCACTATGCTGACCATCTTTTGTGAGCTTTCTAAATGCCGATTGAAGGCGCAGCACTTGTGGATTAACTGCTAGCGTGTAGTACCAGACCCTCTTTAAGCTATCAGCCAATTCAAGCTTTAAATGCCCAACACCAGCATGATCTCCATGAACCAATCGCCCTGCCGCATTCACCGTCCACGATTCAAAATTCTGACCATCCGTCCAAAGCAAAATCTGATCAGTTAGCAACAAGAGGCTCTTGTTAAAACGCAAACTTGCATCCAAATCAAGCTCTACCCATGCCAGCAAAGCCTCTTGCGACTGAATGGGTGATTTTTCACTCCTCAAAATAGCTTGCCAGTAGCTTGGCAAAGCGGGAGCAAAAGGTAGGATTTCTGGCTTCATTAACCCCAAAAGTATAGTGGAGCTCAATTTTTTAGATTTATTGGCTCTGTCAACTTTCAGGGGCAGAAAAGCGTTAAATTGTCGAAATCAGCCTTTTTATGTATTTTTGCCATTTTTGTGGATTTTCAATAAAACTAGAACTCAAAAACAGCCTGCTCCACCCAAGCTAAAGACCTTGGCCAGGACCCCTTGCTAGACCATAAATGCCCCAGTTATTAGATAAATCCATTGAAATTCTGAGTGTCAAGCACTTGCGTGGTCCCAATATGTGGACCTACCACCCGGTCATTGAGGTGTGGATCGATATTGGAGAACTCGAGGACTACCCTTCAAACCTCATTCCAGGTTTTTATGACCGCTTGGTAAAAGCGCTCCCAAGTCTAGTTGAGCATCGTTGTAGCTATGGTGAAACTGGCGGCTTTCTCAAGCGTGTTGAGGAAGGTACTTGGCCGGCGCACATCATGGAGCACCTCACCCTTGAGCTGCAAAATCTTGCTGGAATTCCTGGTGGCTTTGGAAAAGCTCGCGATGGGGATCGTCGCGGTGTTTACAAAGTGATGGTGAGCGCGATCAATGAGGAAGTAACCCTCACCGCTTTAAAGTACGCTCGCGATCTTTATCTGGCACTTGCTCAAGACAATCAAGACTGTATCGCCTTAACCAAAGACATCATTGAAAAGTTACGTGATTTGGGTGATGACCTACTGCTAGGTCCTAGCACTGCATGTATTGTCAATGCAGCTGAAGAGCGCGGCATTCCCTCCATTCGCCTATCTGAAGGCAACTTAGTTCAATTAGGTTATGGAGCAAAGCAACGACGCATTTGGACCGCTGAAACTGATCAAACAAGTGCCATTGCAGAAACTATTTCTCGCGATAAAGATTTAACCAAAAGTCTTTTGCGAAGCGCTGGGGTTCCAACACCTGATGGTAGAACAGTTACCAGTCCAGACGATGCTTGGGAAGCGGCGCAAGATATTGGCCTACCAGTCGTGGTCAAACCAATTGATGGAAACCATGGTCGCGGCGTATTTATCAATTTGTATACCCAGCAAGAAATTGAAGCGGCTTATGCCGTAGCAATTGATGAAGGTAGCGAGGTTTTAGTTGAGCGTCATATTGTTGGAGACGAGCACCGCTTACTAGTCGTAGGCAATAAAGTCGTAGCCGCTGCCAAAGGTGAGACCGTATGGGTTACCGGCGATGGCAAACACACGGTTCATGAACTTATTCAGATTCAGATTAATTCTGATCCACGCCGTGGCACTGCTGAAGAGCACCCTTTAAATCCAGTCAGAATTGATTCTGCAGTTGAGTTGGAATTGGCGCGTCAAAAACTCACTGGCGACAGCATTCCCGCGTTAGATCAAAAAGTACTCATTCAAAGTAACGGTAATGTTGCATTTGATGTGACCGATTTAGTGCATCCTGATGTTGCGAGCCAAGTTGCACTCGCAGCTCGCGTTGTTGGTCTAGAAATTGCTGGTGTTGACCTCGTGGCACAAGATATTAGCCGTCCGCTCGCAGAACAAAACGCAGCAATTGTGGAAGTCAATGCCGGCCCTGGTCTATTGATGCACTTAAAGCCTGCAAGTGGAAAACCGCAACCTGTTGGCAAAGAGATCGCCAATCACCTCTTCCCTCCTGGTGCTGACTTCCGAGTTCCTTTGGTTGGTATCTGCGGACAAAATGGTAAGACCCCCGTTGCTGAAATGGTGGCGCACTTTTTACGTCTGACCAATGTCTATGTCGGCCTATCTTGTAGCAAAGGATTATTTTTTGGCAATCGCGCTATCCCCAACACTAACGGATCGAATTGGGAAAATGCTCGTCGCACATTATTAAACAGAGCTGTCGAAGCGGCTGTTATTGAAAACAATCACTTGTCTATGTTGATTGAAGGCTTGGCATATGATCGTTGCCAAGTGGGCGTCGTCCTTAATGTCGACCCCAAAGCCAACTTCCCTCAATACGCAATCTATGACGAAGACCAAGTCTTTAGTATTGTGCGCACACAAATTGACGTAGTTCTTCCAACTGGTGTTGGTGTACTGAACGCAGATGACGCCATGTGCGTTCAGATGGCTGAATTGTGTGATGGTGAAGTGATTTTCTTTAGCGAAAATCCAGATTCAGAAGTAATGAAAACCCATCTGCAAAATGGTGGTCGCGCAGTGCTCGTTGGCAAACAACAAATCACATTGAAATCAGGTAAGTTAGATCAAAAATCGATCCCAGTACCAAGACATTCTGAATCAAGCAGCACTACGCCTTGGAAGACGATGAATCTAGGCGCTGCGATTGCGGCTGCTTGGGCTTTGGATATTCCATTTAACGTGATTGAAGCTGGCGCTCAAACCTTTGTGTCAGACACAACAACATTAACAGGGGCTTAATTGGAAATCACTCGCATTCGCATGCTGCGCGGCCCAAATTTATGGAGTCGCCATACTGCATTAGAAGCCATTGTGACTTGTGATGTCGCTGAGCGCTCTATAGATGCCATCCCACAATTTGAGACCAAAATTCGTGAGCGCTTCCCACAACTTGGTAGCATGCGTCGCGGTGGTTTAACTGACACGCTCTCTCTGGCACATGCTCTAGAGCATGCCGCCCTTGGCTTACAAGCCCAGGCAGGTTGTCCTGTAACCTTTAGTCGCACGGTGCAAACAATTGATGAAGGCGTATATCAAGTAGTTGTTGAATACATTGAAGAAGTTGTTGGGCGTATGGCCTTTGATTTTGCCTTCGCACTGATTCAGGCTACTCTTAATAATGCCCCTTTTGACTTGGCCGCTGCTTTAGCGGAGCTCGAGGCACTCTATGAAGATGTGCGCTTAGGCCCTAGTACTGGCTCTATTGTGGATGCTGCTGTTCAACGAAACATCCCTTATCGCCGTATGACTGAAGGTAGCATGGTCCAATTTGGTTGGGGTAGTAAACAAAAACGTATTCAGGCGGCAGAAACCAGCGACACTAGCGCGATTGCCGAAGCAATTGCTCAGGATAAAGAGCTCACTAAGAACTTACTCGCTGCTGCAGGTGTCTCTGTTCCGATTGGCGAGGTAGTCACTACTGCTGATGATGCATGGCGAGCCGCACAAAAGATTGGTGGCCCCATTGTTCTCAAGCCAAAAGATGGCAATCAAGGCAAAGGGGTCGTAGCTAACATTCAAACCGAAAAAGAAGTACGCGCAGGTTTTGAGGTGACACAGGCCTTTGGTCGCGAAACCATCGTTGAGCGTTACCTGCCTGGTGCTGACTATCGCCTTTTGGTTGTGGGTAATCGCTTATCAGCAGCTGCTCGTCGTGAGCCTGCGCAAGTAGTTGGCGATGGCAAGCACACCGTTGCACAACTTGTAGAAAAAGAAAATCAAAACCCATTGCGTGGTGATGGCCATGCTACCGCCCTCACTAAAATTCGCTTTGATGATATTGCTCTAGCCCACCTAGCAAGCAATAAGCTATCACCGGAGTATGTACCCAAAGTAGGCGAGCGTGTTTTATTGCGCAATAACGCTAACTTAAGTACTGGCGGAACCGCCACCGATGTCACCGATGATGTTCACCCTGATGTTGCCGCAAGCGCAGTTGCTGCAGCTCAAATGATTGGCCTTGATATTGCTGGCGTCGATATTTTATGTGAGTCAATCTACAAACCTTTAGAGCAACAGGGTGGCGGAATTGTTGAAGTCAATGCGGCTCCTGGATTGCGTATGCACCTTAAGCCCTCATATGGTAAAGGACGTGCTGTTGGCGAAGACATCATCAATATGATGTTCCCTCCCGGTGAAGATGGTCGCATTCCGGTTGTTGCAGTCACCGGGACTAATGGCAAGACAACAACAGTTAGATTGATTTCTCATCTCTTAAGTGAAACAGGCTTACGAGTTGGTATGACTGGCACCGATGGTGTTTACATCAATCATCGACTGATTGACACTGGCGATTGCAGTGGCCCAAAGAGTGCTCGCAATGTACTCATGCATCCAGATGTAGATGCTGCGGTTCTGGAAACTGCTCGTGGCGGCTTACTACGTGAGGGCCTGGGTTTTGATCGCTGCGAAGTTGCGGTCGTTACGAATATTGGTGAAGGTGATCACTTAGGCTTGAACTACATCACCAGTGTTGAAGATTTAGCTGTTCTCAAACGTGTGATTGTGCAAAACGTTGCCCCAACTGGCGCCGCAGTACTCAATGCTGCAGACCCTATGGTTGCCAAAATGGGAGATAAATGCTCAGGCCGCGTTATCTTTTTTGCCCAAAATCAACATCACCCTGTTATCACTGCGCATCGAGCCAAAAACAAGAAGGTTATTTTCTTTGACGGCACCTATATCGTCGCCTCAAAAGGTTCGCGCGTGATGTACCGCTTCCCTGTCAGTGAAATTCCATTGACGCAAAATGGCGTCCTTGGCTTCCAGATAGAAAATGCGATGGCAGCAATTGGGGCTGCGTGGGCGCTTGGATTAGATGCAGAAAAAATTGCGCGGGGATTAAACAGTTTTGAGAGTGATCCTAATTCCGTACCAGGTCGCTTTAACCAGTTCAAACATAAAGGCGCCACTGTTATTGCTGACTATGGCCATAACCCGGATGCGATGCGCGCACTAACGAGCGCAATTGAAGCAATGAAACCCAAAAAGAGCCATGTGGTGATTAGTGGCGCAGGCGATCGACGTGATGAAGACATTCGCGATCTCACTAGAATTCTTGGCAATGCTTTTGACAATGTCATCCTCTATCAAGACGCCTGTCAGCGCGGCCGAGAAGATGGCGAAGTTCTAAAACTTCTGCAAGAAGGCTTGGTTGGAGCAACCAGGGCCAAGCAGGTAAAAGAAATTCATGGAGAGTTTTTGGCGATTGATACTGCCTTGAGTGAAGTATCTGAGGGCGACATCTGTTTAATCTTAATTGATCAGGTGGAAGAGTCATTAGCCTATCTCAAAGAGAAGGTTCAACCCTAGAAACCTGAATTAAGCCTTACTCAATAAAAACCCAATCATCTGATTGGGTTTTTACTATTGATGCCGGAAAAAACTTGAGTATTACTTAAGCATGGTAATGGCGCAAACGATCAATCTCTTCTTTCGATCCCAGCATGACTGAAACGCGCTCATGTAAATCCGTTGGTTGCAAATCCATGATTAAGTCTTTACCGTTTGTAGATGCACCACCCGCCTGCTCCACTAAGAAGCTCATTGGATTTGCTTCATACATGAGGCGCAATTTGCCTGGCTTATGTGGTTCGCGTTGATCCCATGGGTACATAAATACGCCGCCACGAGAAAGCACGCGATGCACATCAGCCACCATTGATGCAATCCAACGCATATTAAAGTCTTTTTCGCGAGCACCACCGACTCCAGCCAAGCACTCCTCAACATAGCGACGCACGGGATCTGCCCAATGACGCATATTAGACATATTGATTGCAAACTCTTTAGTTGAATGCGCAATGGTTACGGCATCTTTAATCAATAAGAACTCACCCGTTACTTTGTTCAGGGTGAACATCACTACGCCATCACCCAAGGTGAGAGCCATCGTAGTTTGAGGTCCATACACTACATACCCAGCAGCAACTTGATGGCGACCAGATAATAAGAAGTCAGAAGTTTGTAGCGGCGCTTGTGGATCTTGTTTTTTCAGAATCGAAAAAATTGTGCCAATCGAGACGTTGACATCAATATTGGATGAGCCATCAAGCGGATCAAATAACAACAGATAGTCGCCTGTGCCTTGAACAGGAACGGGTAATTCCATTTCTTCAGATGCCAAGCCTGCCAATGATTTGCAACCCTTTACACCTTCAATTAATAAGTCATTGGCAATAATGTCGAGCTTTTGCTGCACTTCACCCTGTACATTCCCCGTTCCAGCAGAACCTAGCAAGCCAATTAATGCGCCTTGAGCAACCTCATGGCTAAGCGTTGAGCAGGTGGCCACTACAGCAGCTAATAAATCTTGCAAACCATCGGGTATCGCAACCCCTTTTGGCTTGGCTGTTGCTAAATACTGCTTGAAATTAGTATGGGTAGAGGACAAAACGATTTCTCCGAAGATTTATTTGGTGCTCAAAATATGAATAAGCTCTATTTTGCCCTGTAATCCAAAAACTCAAAATTAACTACTCAAAGCCTTGCTAACAACCTCTTTAACGTCCGGTGATAGGGACTGGCAGGCTGCAACCCGCTCTAGAGCAGATTTCATTTTGTCTTGATAAGGCTGGGCAAATAAACGCCAACGATCCAAAGCTCTGGCAAGACGGGAAGCAACTTGAGGGTTGATTGGGTCGAGCGTCAAAACACTCTCAGCCCAGAAATCATAGCCGCTGCCATCAGCTTGATGAAAGCTTGCAGGATTGTTTGCGCAGAAAACATGAATCACGCTGCGAGCACGATTGGGGTTATTCAATTTAAATGCAGGGTGCTCACGCAAGCGTTTTACATCATTCAGAGCTGGCTCAAGACTATCAACGGGTGGCCTGCTAGATTGCAATGCAAACCACTTATCAATCACGAGGGCATCATCTGCAAAACGCTTGTAGAAATCCTCCAGGCATTCAGCGGCACCTTTGGCGCCATGCATAACCAACGCAGAAAGAGCGGCATAACGATCCGTCATATTGTCAGCAATCTGATATTGATTGCGTGCCATCGGCGCCCAAATGGTTGGATCTGCATCTAGCAACATACTTAAAGCTAAATTTTTAAGTGCTCGCTTTCCAGCATTTACAGCATCTGATTTAAAGGGGCCTGGAGTTTGATTTTGCTGGTAGAGCGCAGCCCACTCTAATTGCAATTGCTTTGCTAGCTCTTTACGGAAAGATCTTCGCGCAGTAAATATTTTTTGCGGGTCAACACTTGCGCACTGCTCGTACAAATAGGATTCAGCAGGCAGTGTCAACGCCAATTCTTTAAAAGCTGGATCAAGTTTGGGGTCTAGCAAGATTTCACGATAAACGTTTATTAATGCAGGATCAGGCAAGCGATTATTCAAAATCATTTGCATAGCCAGCTTTTGACCCGCTTCCCAGCGATTGAATGGATCGTCATCACTAGAGAACAGCGTCAATAAATCTTCTTCCGACTGCTCAAAGTCAATATGGATTGGAGCAGAAAAGTTTCGATTAATTGACAACACAGGACGATCATCAACCCGATCAAAGGTCCATGTTTGCGCTGGCTCTGTCAACTCTAGCAACTGCTCCACCTGATCATTAGCATCAGTAATAAGGCGTACTTTCAGTGGGATATGGAATGGCTTCTTTTCTACCTGACCGGGTGTGGGTGCACAGCTTTGGCTTAAGGTAAGGCGATATTGTTTATTAGTTGCATCGTATTGCTCTTTCACCTTCACGCGCGGTGTGCCTGCCTGGCTATACCAATTTTTAAACTGTGTTAAGTCCTTGCCATTGGCTTCGGCCATTGCCGCCAAGAAATCGTCACACGTTACCGCTTGACCATCATGGCGCTGAAAATACAGATCCATGCCTTTACGGAATCCCTCTCGACCCAGTAGGGTCTGATACATCCGCACCACTTCAGATCCTTTCTCGTAGACCGTCACGGTATAGAAGTTGTTGATTTCTTGATATTCATCTGGACGTATGGGGTGAGCCATTGGACCGGCATCTTCTGGAAACTGCAATTGACGCAATAAACGTACATCCTCAATGCGCTTAACTGCCCTACCCGACTCGCTACCCATTTGGTCAGCTGAGAACTCTTGATCCCGAAATACGGTTAAACCTTCCTTTAGCGATAACTGAAACCAATCTTGGCAAGTGACGCGATTACCCGTCCAATTATGAAAATACTCATGGGCAACAACGCTTTCAATATTGGCAAAATCCGCATCGGTAGCAGTCTCTGGTTTAGCCAATACAAACTTGGTATTAAAGATATTTAATCCCTTGTTCTCCATGGCACCCATATTGAAGTCACCAACCGCCACGATCATGAAGCGCTCAAGATCAAGCTCCAAACCAAAACGCTTCTCGTCCCAATGAATCGATGCAATTAAAGAATCCATTGCATGACGGGTCTTTTGTAAATCATGTGGCTCAACCCAAATTTGCAGTAATTTTTTTGCACCACTGCTAGTGGTAATTGTCTCTTCAATACATTCCAGTTTGCCGGCAACTAATGCAAATAGATAAGATGGTTTTGGAAATGGATCTTCCCAAGTTGCGCTATGCCAACCATTGGGTAATTTTTCTTGCTTCAACAAATTACCATTTGATAGCAATACAGGGTACCGCGCTTCAATAGCCCGCAAGGTCACCCGATAACGCGCCATCACATCGGGGCGATCTAAAAAATAGGTGATTTTTCTAAAGCCCTCTGCTTCACATTGGGTAAAGAAGTTGCCATTGGAAACATACAAGCCCATCAGACTGGTATTTTTCTCTGGAACGCACACCGAAATTATTTCAACAATAAATTTCTCTTTGCCTTCTTTTGGCAAGGAGTGAATTGTCAAAGTCTCTGGAGTCAACTCAAAATGTCGATGAGCCTCACCATTTATCCGCAAACTGACAAACTCCAGCTCTTGACCTAGCAACACCAATGGCGCGCCTAACTCAAAACCTTTGCCTGGTAAAACTTCAATTTTGCTTTTGACAATCGTACGCGCTGGATCGAGCGCTATGTCTAATTCAACCTGATCAAAGGTGTAAACGGGAGGACGATATTCGAGCCGCCGAAAGCTCTGTACTAAATCAGTTTTCATGGTCTCATTTTAAGTCCTGGGCTGATCTATTGCAGAAGCCCAGCTCTTTAATTCCAAACCAAAGTCGCCACACCAATGGCAATAAAGGTCAGAGCGGCTACACCATGCACCCACTTAATTGGCATCCGCTTGGTAAATTTTTGACCAAGCCAAACGGCTGGAGCGTTAGCCAGCATCATTCCAAGCGTAGTGCCGATTGTGACTGCAACAACATCGTCATATTTAGCCCCTAAGGCTATTGTGGCAATTTGTGTTTTATCACCCATCTCGGCCAAAAAGAACAGAGCTACAGTGAGCACAAAAACCTGAAAGGTTCGATCAACCACTTTTGAATCTGTTGCGTCATCAATATGGTCGGGCACCAATAACCATAAACCGATACCCAAGAAGCTCAATCCTAAAATCCATCTCATAACATCGGGCGAAACCAATGTCATGAGCCAATGACCCAGTAATGCAGCGCAGGCGTGATTTGCAATCGTAGCTATAAAAATGCCAGCAATAATCGCCATAGCTTGTTTTGGATAGCGGGCTGCCAACATTAAAGAAAGAAGTTGTGTTTTATCACCCATCTCAGCTAACGCAACAACGCCAGCCGAGAGGGTTACAGTAGAGAGATCCATAGACTTAATCGATTGGCTTCATCAGAATCCAAACAGTTTAAATCTCCTTCATGACTAGGTTGAGATTTCACTCCCAAGCTGATGTCATTTAGTCATAAATTAATCCCCTAGGCGAACAACTCCTCAGCCAATGCAAAATCCAATCCCTGCGCCTGAGCTACGGGCCTTGAAGTTAACACTCCCTTGTGCACACTTAAGCCATTACGCAGATGATGGTCGATTGAAAGCGCATTCATGACACCGTGATTAGCCAAAGCTTCTACATAAGGATAGGTAGCATTGGTTAAAGCAAAGGTAGATGTTCTGGCAACTGCGCCTGGCATATTCGCAACACAGTAATGCAAAACCCCATCCACTATAAATGTCGGGTCTGCATGTGTTGTTGGCCTTGAGGTTTCAAAACAGCCGCCTTGGTCAATAGCAACATCCACAATCACAGAGCCCGCCTTCATCTTTTTGACCATTTCCCGAGTTACTAGCTTTGGTGCAGCGCCGCCCGGAAGCAATACTGCCCCGATCACCACATCAGCTTCACTGACTTCCTGCTCAATCAGCAAACTGTCTGAATAGAAAGTGCGAACGCGATTGCCATAAAACTGATCAATTTGTCGCAATCGATCAATGTCACGATCAAAGATGCACACCTCAGCCCCCATACCAACGGCAATTTGCAATGCATTACGCCCTACTACCCCAGAACCAAGAATCACAACCTTCGCAGGTGATACGCCAGGAACGCCTGCCATTAAAACTCCTAATCCTCCATGAGTCTTTTCTAGATGAGTAGCTGCCGCCTGAATAGACATGCGCCCCGCCACTTCACTCATTGGAGCCAACAAAGGTAAAGCCCCATTGAACGCCGTGACAGTTTCGTATGCGATACAACTCGCGCCAGACTGAATAAGGGCTTGAGTTTGAATCGGATCTGGCGCCAAGTGAAGATAGGTAAATAGTATCTGATCTTCACGTAACATCGCACACTCTTGCGGCTGAGGCTCTTTGACTTTAACAATCATTTCAGCTTTCTTAAATACCTCAGCAGCACTGTTAATCAGCGTGGCACCAGCGATGCGATATGACTCATCACTTAGCCCTATTTGCTCGCCAGCACCTCGCTGAATTAACACAGAATGTCCCTGCTTACACAGCCCACTCACATTTCCTGGCGTTAAGCCAACCCTAAACTCATTATTTTTTACTTCCTGTGGAACACCAATAATCATTTTTATCTCCTATGAATTAAATAGACGTTGCGCTTTTGTTTTGCGATGTAACCCTACGATGTAGAACATTGCGAGATACACGCCCAGCAGACACGGGCCCAATATCAGTGCAACCCGCGCATCCTCATGAAAGCCCATCAGCACTACAACTAAACAAATAAATGCCAAAGCAAACCACGAGGAATAAGGCCACCAAGGAGCGCGATAACCAAGCTCAGCTATCTGAGCTTTTGTTAAAGAGCGTCGAAATTTCATTTGAGTAAATAGGATGGCAATCCATACCATTAGCCCAACAAAGGTAACGGCAGCCATGATGTACTGAAATGCTTTATCTGGAACAAAGTAGTTGAGCACCACCCCAGACATACAAACCCCCACTGTGGCCATGACTGCACGATGAGGAACTCCATATTTAGAAAGTTTTGCAAAAGATGCAGGGGCATAGCCATTAGCTGATAGAGCGTAAAGCAATCTGCCGCCACTAAAAATTCCTGCATTACAAGATGAGAGTGCTGCAGTAATGACGACAAAGTTGATTAACCCAGCCGCTTCACGTAAGCCAATTCGCTCGAACATCACCACGAAAGGACTGCCCTGCTGACCCACTTCATTCCATGGGAAGATCGCTAAGATAACGAGAATCGCACCCATATAGAAAATAAGAATTCGCCATGCCAAGGAATCAATTGCCATGGGAATGGTTTTTTTAGGGTTTTCCGCCTCGCCAGCAGACAGGCCAATCATCTCAATACCAACATATGCAAATAGAACCATCTGCAATGAAAGCAACATTCCCTCAAAGCCATTTGGGAAAAATCCGCCATGCTGCCAAAGATTGCTTAAGCCAATAGGCTGCCAGTTATTTGTAAAGCCAAAGAGAATGACTGAACCGCCCAAGGCAATCATGGCAACAATCGCAACAACCTTAATCAGAGCAAACCAAAACTCAAACTCGCCAAACACTTTTACAGCGATCAGATTGATTAAACCCATTAGCACAATCGAGGATAAAGCCCATATCCACTGCGGCACTTCTGGGAACCAAATTCCCATGTATATGCCAACAGCCGTCACTTCGGCAATGCCCACTACTATCCAGTAGGTCCAGTACCCCCAACCCACCATATAACCTGCTAGGGGTCCAACATAAGTATTGGCATAAGCAGCAAAAGACCCTGCTACCGGTTCATGCACAGCCATTTCACCCAAGGTGCGTAAGACGATGAAGGCGACGATTCCTGCGAGCAGATATCCCAACAGAATAGATGGACCTGCGATTTGAATAGCACTAGCGGATCCTAAAAATAAACCAACACCAATCGTTGATCCTAAAGCCATCAAACGAATGTGTCGTACTTTGAGATGGCGTTTTAAGCCAGTTTGTTCAGTCTGCAAAAGAGACCTCCTTTCGATTTTCTGTTGGCGGTTTACCAACGAGGCAAAGTCTAGGGAGGAGTTTTGGTATTCACTAGAGGGGAAAAGTTCCTAAAGTGATTTAAAGACTAAATATGAAGTTGGAAATAAAAAATTGTCTTTAAAAACAATTGCGCTCTATCAAGAATTAATTTTTACCTGCAAAAGAATCAGTAATTTCCTACAGGGAATCCCCTTAGGAATTTCTGCCGAATTGACGCAGATATATCAAAAAAGGTGAAACTATTCTTGGCCAATTAAGTTGAGAATCTCAGCAGCTGCAGCAATACCGCAAGCCGCAGTCACCATGACAGTTGAACCATAGCCAGAGCAAGCCAGCCCACCAGTTGAGGCACCAGCTCTTGGCTCATGTGAATAAATTGCTCGAATACCGATCTTATGCTTTAGATTTCTAGAGAAGCCATGGTCCTGCCTGAGCCCTTGCCGAACTTTAGCTAATAATGCATCTTGTTCGGTGCGAGATAGATCATCGCAACGAACTGCTGTAGGTTGCGTCTTGCCACCTGCGGCACCACACATCACTAAAGCGCGGTTATGCGTTTTAGCCCAAACTGATAATGCAATTTTTGTTTGTACTGAGTCGGTAGCGTCTAATACATAAGCATCGACTGGAATGATGCGACCTAAATTATCTGGCTCTAAAAATTCATCACAAACAGTTAAACGAATCTGCGGATTGATCTGCAAAATGCGCTCAGCCATTGCTTGCACTTTTGCTTTGCCATACTGCCCCTCGATGGCATGTAATTGGCGATTCGTATTACTCTCCGCAATATGATCTAAATCCACCAGAACAAGGTGGCCAATTCCAGTGCGGGCAAGTGACTCTGCCGCCCACGAGCCAACCCCACCTAGACCAGCCACTACAACAGTGGCGTTCAGAAATTTATGGCGCAGCTCCGATCCATAGAGTCTAGAGACCCCTCCAAATCGACGATCTTCGATGCTGTTTTCTTGCTTGTTTTCTGCCATAGCCTCTTTATACTGAATAAATGAACTCCATTGCCCAACTTCGCAAAAACTATACCCTTGGTCAGCTTTCGGAAACCGAAGTTCCACATCAGCCACTACCCCTCTTTCAGTTGTGGTTTGATCAAGCAATTAAAGCAGAGTGTCCTGAACCGAATTCAATGACGCTGGCCACTGCTGACGAAACAGGAAATCCATCAGCCCGTATTGTCTTACTTAAAGGCGCTGACGAAAATGGCTTTACGTTTTTTACCAACTATGAGAGCCAAAAAGGCAAGGAATTAGCCATTCGCCCGCAAGCAGCGCTTTTATTTCACTGGCATGAACTTGAGCGTCAAGTACGTATTAAAGGGATCGTTGAAAAAGTTGACGCTACTGAAAGCGATCAATACTTTCATTCACGCCCTCCAGCTTCTCGAATTGGCGCCTGGGCTTCACCTCAAAGCGCAGCTATTCCTAATCGAGAATTTCTAGAAGAAGCAGAAAAAAAGTTTAAAGCTGAATTTGGTGATAACCCACCACGCCCAAAGCACTGGGGCGGATATCGCCTGCGCCCAACAGAAATCGAGTTTTGGCAAGGACGCCCTTCTCGTCTGCACGATCGCATCCACTACCAACTCAAAGATAATCACTGGGAAATCAGTCGACTTGCTCCCTAAGCTTTACTGGGCCGGATCAATAAGACTTACTGATATTTCGGGGCAATCAAGGAATTAAATTTAGCTCTAAATTTTTCTAACTTTGGCGCCACTACAAATGCGCAATATCCTTGGTTGGGGTGCTGCTGAAAATAGTTCTGGTGATAGTCTTCGGCTGGATAGATGATTGGCGCAACATCTATTTGCGTAACAACCGAATCACGATAGGTTTTCGAATCCTCAAGTTCGCGAACCACCTCATGAGCGATTTTGACTTGTTCAGCACTATGGGCAAAAATCACTGAACGATATTGCGTACCATGATCATTGCCTTGATAGTTCAAAGTCGTAGGATCGTGAATCACAAAGAAAACCTCTAAAAGATCTCGAAAGGAGATTATCTGAGGGTCAAACTCGATATCTACGATTTCTGCATGCCCGGTATTGCCAGAGCACACCGCCTCATAAGAGGGATTTGCAATCGCACCACCAGCATAACCAGAAACAACTGTTTTTACCCCTTCGATCTGCTGATAAACGGCCTCTAAACACCAAAAACAACCGCCGCCTAAGGTTGCCCGCTCGAGCTTGGAAAGGTTTTTATCAAAGATTTCATCCATGGCTTTATCCTAATACCTTATTGGAATTCCTGCTAAACATTGATCCATTGACTAATACACCATGAATCGCTTCACCATTCAGCTTGAAGAAATTAAAGCAGCCTATGCGGCTGAACCCAATCCCACTCTCGAAGTTCGACTCGAGCGCATCGGGCGTATCGAAAAAATGATCAAGGCCAATGAAGAGAAAATATGCAAAGCCCTGACAGCAGATTTTGGCGTGCGTAACCCATCTGAAACTCGGCTTGCGGAGTTTGGAATGGTGTCTCAGGCCTGTAGGTTCGTACGCAAGAACCTAAAGGATTGGATGAGACCAGTTCAAATGGAAACGCCATCCTATTTATCTTCCTCTGAGGCATGGATTGAAAACCAATCCATTGGGGTGGTTGGCATCATTAGCGCATGGAACTACCCCATACAGTTAGCACTCCTTCCGGCAATCTCCGCACTTGCAGCAGGTAATCGTGTTTGGCTAAAACCTTCAGAACGCAGTTCACGCACCTCGGGATTTTTAGCCAGCCTTATTCAAGAATACTTTCACCCAACTGAGTTTTCTGTCAGCACTGGTGGCGTTGAGGTAGCCGAACAATTTGCCGCCCTCCCTTTTGCGCATCTTCTCTTTACAGGCTCCGAAGCGACTGGTAAAAAAGTGATGCGCGCCGCCTCCGAAAATCTGACACCCGTGACTCTGGAGCTAGGTGGCAAAACTCCAGCAATCATTGATTCCACCGCTAACCTCAAAGAGGCAGCCCAAGCAATTGCATATGGGAAATTACTCAACAATGGTCAAACCTGCATTGCGCCAGACTATGTGCTTCTGGAGGCCAATCAACAAGACGCATTCATCAAAGAATTACAAATAGCTGCGCAAGCACAATTTGGCAATCCTGATGAACTAACAGGTCCCATTGATGAGCGGCAGTTGCAATATTGGCAAAATTTACTGAGCGATGCCATCAACCGTGGCGCCAATCCTATTCCATTGCTTCAAAAATCAGGTGAAGATCAACAGCGGTTTGAGCCAGTTGCGCTGATCAATACTCCTGCAGAGGCGCGAGTGCTGCATGAAGAAATCTTTGGTCCAGTGTTACCGATTGTTGCAGTCGAAAATTCAGCTGCAGCAATTGCTTATGTCAACCAAAAACCAAATCCCTTAGCCCTTTATTGGTTTGGCAAAAACAAAAAGCATTTACAAGAAGTTTTAGAAGAGACCCGCTCTGGCGGCGTAACGGTTAATGATGTTTTCCTGCATGCTACCGTGGAGACTTTGCCATTTGGTGGAGTTGGTGCAAGCGGTATGGGCAGATATCATGGCAAGGCAGGGTTCGATAGCTTCAGTCACAAAAAATCCATCCTAGATGTTCGCGGCTTTTTGGGCACAAACCTTTTAAAAGGTACCAAACCTGCTCGTCCACCCTATGGAAAAAATACAGAGCGGTTGTTGCGACGACTAAAGTAAGTTACCAAGCGATTTGTCAGACTTAAGCCAATAACAAGCGTATTGCAAAACCAATAAATAGCATTCCGGTAATGAGCCAAAGGCCTGCTGCTAGACGCTGACGATTTTGAAAATAGTTTGAGAAATACTGGCCAGCAAATATCAAGCCGGTGAGATAGGTCATGCTCATGATTTGCAAAACGACGGCGAGATACATAAAGGTGTATGCCGGATGCGCAAAATCTGGGCGAATAAATTGCGAGAAAAATGCAATAAAGAAAAAAATCGCCTTGGGATTAGTTAAGGAGAGTGATAAAGCTGCCAGCAATGGATGCAATTGCATGAGACGCGCCTGAACTTCATAAATATTTGCTTGAGATGCTGGATTCCAGCGCTGTTGCCCACTTCGTAGCAACCCTAGACCCATCCATCCTAAGTACAAGGCCCCAGCAATTCGCACCGACTGAAATAGCACTGGCGATGAAATCAGCATCGATGCAGCACCCAATGAGACAGCAATCATCAATATTGAGTCGCCAATAAAAATTCCAATAGCACCCCAAGCGCCATATCGCCAACCTTTTTGCGTTGAAATCGCTAAAACATAAAGCGAGTTAGGGCCAGGTAACAAAATAATGAGCAAAGTTCCCAATAAATAGCTTGAGAAGTCTGCTATTCCTGCGTTTGCGGGTGATAAGAGAGCTAAAGCATGCATTTCCATTGCACCATGATAATAAATTCGGGAAAACCCTTGTAATAACGCATCTGGGCTGTCATAATGAGAGGCTTTTTAAGCAATTTGATTCATCGCCCCCAGCTATATTTCAGCGCATCGTTTAGAAGTCTTAAACACCGAAACAAAAATCGCGCTGCCGCCTGTCTGATGGTCGATGCCTTTGACCATCGCACTTCAAAAAATACATGAGTGCAACATACGGAGACATCTCTCAAAAGGAGATGTGCAATAGCATGACTTTTTCTAAAGAAACTAAACAAACTGGATCTGAATTCCAGAATTTCGCCTTAGCAGCGCCTTTACTCAAAAATATTTCTGAGCTGGGCTTTACTCAGGCAACCCCCGTTCAAGCACAGGTTATTCCTGCAGCATTAGCAGGCGGAGACCTATTGGTTAGTAGTCAAACTGGTAGCGGTAAAACTGCAGCCTTTTTGCTACCGATCATCCATCAACTCATAGAAGATAATCCTAAAAATTCTCCAATACCGGGTCGTGCACAACCAAAAATTCTTGTACTCTGCCCTACCCGCGAGTTGGCACAACAAGTTGCCGCTGATGCGGTTAATTTTGTACGCGGAATGAAGGGTATTCGGATTGCCACGATTATGGGTGGCATGCCTTACGGCAAACAAATTCAAGCCCTTAAAGGCGCCTTATTGGTAGTCGCCACTCCAGGTCGCTTGCTAGACCTATGTGATAGCAAAGCTATTCGCTTGGATGATGTGCAACAACTTGTCATTGACGAAGCAGACCGCATGCTTGACATGGGTTTTGCTGAAGATTTGGAAGCCATTGATCAACGCTGTGCTGGCCGCAAGCAAACCTTGATGTTCTCTGCAACTTTTGCACCAAAGATCATGTCTTTAGCAAATGAGTTGACTACCGATGCCAAGCGCATTGAACTGGCTCACGCCGGTGAAAAACACGCCAATATTGAACAGAAACTGCACTGGGCCGACAGTATGTCTCACAAGCATAAATTGCTTGAGCACATTTTGGCTGATGCCTCTTTGGATCAAGCGGTGGTGTTTGCAAGTACCCAGGTAGAAAGCGAAAAGATTGCAGATACTTTGCGCTCTAATGGTTATGAAGCCACTGCATTACATGGCGCAATGCCTCAAGCTGTTCGTATGCGCCGTCTTGAATCCTTACGTAAAGGTCATACCAAGATTTTGGTTGCAACCGATGTTGCTGCCCGAGGAATCGATGTGCCACGCATTAGCCACGTGATTAATTTTGGCTTACCAATGAAACCCGAAGACTACACACACCGCATTGGTCGTACTGGTCGCGCAGGTCGTAATGGTGTTGCCATTACATTGGTTGAGCACCGTGATCGCGCGAAGATTCGCAATATTGAACGCTTCACTCAGCAAGATATTGTTGCATCGGTGATCGCAGGGCTTGAGCCGCAAGCCAAACCTAACTTTGGTAGCGGCAATCGGTCTGGCGGCGGTCGATCTGGAAACCGCTCGGGCGGTGGTGGCGGTCGTTATGGCTCTGGTGCACGCTCTGAATCTCGTTTTGGCGGCAATAAAGATGGTGGAAATCGTTTTGGGGATTCTCGTCCAAGTCGTTCAGCGGACTCACGCCCTTCACGCTCTGCAGACTCTCGTCCAAGTCGACCGGCTGGCCCTCGTTTCGCCAAACCAAAGTCTGGCAGTCAACGTCGCAACTTTAGCGGCAGCTAAACATGTCTCACCGCAATCGTCTCCGTTCTGCATGGAATCGAGTCGATTCTGGTGAAGTCCATCGTGCGCCCCGACAGTGGCAAGATTGGTTAAACGATTCTGGATCACTTACACAAAAGATTGAGAAAGCGATTGGCCAAAAGCTGGTGGTTAAAGTTTTACAAGATCGCCGCCAATCTTTGCATCCTGATGAGTACTACTATTTTCAAAATAGGATCAAGCACTGTCGAGTAAGAGAAGTATTGCTTTGTGCTAATGAAACACCGCTGGTCATTGCGCGCAGCATCATTCCGACCTTAAGCTCAAGTGGTAGCAATCATTCCATTTTGCGCCTAGGAACTAAACCTCTAGGAGCGGTTCTATTTAGCAAAACTCGGATGCATTCAAAGACTAGACCACAGCGTGATATCGCTCGAATTGATAGAACTACTTCACTTTGGCAAAGCTTTAACAAGGCTGGTATCGCTCTACCTTCATCACTTTGGGCGCGTCGCACCCTTTATCACCTCAAGGGCCACCCTATCTTAGTCAACGAAGTTTTTCTGCCGGCTTTACTGAAATTCTCTGCAATTTAATTGCGTAAATAAACAGTGAGAAATTGTTAGATCTATAGCCAGGCTAAGGCGACTTTAATCATGGCTTCGTCTCCCGGCTCTGTGATGAAGACCTCACCAAAACCAATTGCCTGTGCAGTATCTGCAATATTGTCATGCGGGCATATCGCGTGAGCAAGATTCAGGCTTTGTACAAACTGATCTTTTGCAACACTTCCTAGATATCGTACTGCCTCCGAAGAGGTCAGTATCCATAGCGATGCTGATAGATTAATGTCTCGAACGGATTGCCATGCAGGATGATCAAGATCCAAAGGAATTCTGGTGTATGTTGAGATTGCCTCTACTGTCGCCCCGGCATTTTTAAGTGTATCGGCAAGCCATTCACGGCCACCATCACCCTTAAAAATCACAATTTTTTTAGTAGCCCAATCCCAGCCCAGCTTTTGTAATTCTTGCCAAAGACCTTCTGAATCCCACCTCCCGCTATCTTTTGGCATCAGCACCTGAGTGGGGACCTCTTCCAACCCAATTCCGTGATTGTTCAAAGCCAAACGACTACTACCACCCATCACGCCAACTGGAATAGTCTTCATAGAAAAATTCTGCCAGTCGCGCTTAAGCAAACGCATGACACTTTCAATTGCATTCGGACTCACAAAGATGGCTAGATCAGCATCTTTTAGCGCACTAGCAATGTGATCGACTAACTGCTCATTCTCTTTTGGAACAATCGTTAGTAGCGGTAAGGAAATGATGTTTACTGGAGAAATAATGTCACTGCGCTGTATAGCTTTCTGAAGTAATTCCACTTGCTGTCGCGCTTGACCACTTGGCCTAGTGATCACGATAGTTTTAGTGCTCATAATGACTTGTCTACTCGCCGCACGTGAAGATTTGATATCTACTTTGCAATTTTAGGAATTAAATCTGTGGCGCCCTGTGCAATTAGGTCTTGCGCAACAGACAAACCAAGTGCTTCAGCATCTGCCACCGAGTCTACTTTTGCGCTGCCATTAGCTAAACAAAATGATTTGCCATCTGTGCTGGCAACAAATGAACGAATATTCATATGCTGATCTTGCCACTGAGCGTAGGCGGCTAAAGGCACTTCGCAAGATCCGCCCAATTGACGAGAAACCATACGCTCGGCAGATACCGCATATAAAGTCGCAAGATCATTTAATGGCGCCAACCATTGTTTAATACTGGGGTGCTTACTCAGTGTTTCGATACCCAGAGCCCCTTGTCCCGCAGCTGGAGTGTAAGGATCATATGGAAGGTAATCGCGAATTCGAGCCTCTAAACCTAATCGCTTTAAGCCAGCAGCTGCCAAAATAATGGCCTGATACTCGCCACGATCAAGTTTGCTCATTCTGGTATCTAGGTTCCCACGCAAAGGAACAATTTCTAGACGGGGAAATTTCGCCCGGAGTACAGATTCACGGCGCAGACTTGAAGTGCCGACAATCGCACCTTTTGGAAGATCTTCCAAACGAGCATAGTCATTTGATACAAAAGCATCTCTGGCATCCTCTCTTGCCATTACGCAGGCAAGCTCAAATCCTTCGGGCATCACCATCGGAACATCTTTGAGGGAGTGGACAGCCAGATCAGCTCGACCATCCTCTAGTGCTGTTTCTAATTCTTTTACAAAAAGGCCTTTACCACCCACTTTTGAAAGGGCTCGATCCAAAATTTGGTCGCCGCGGGTAGTCATCCCCAAAATCTGCACATCGCATGCTGGATAGAGCTTTTTTAGGCAATCACGCACGTGCTGGGCCTGCCACATCGCCAATCGGCTCTCGCGAGAGGCAATTACCAAGCGCTGTGGGGCTAACTGGCCAGTCGCTGGAGACAAAGAATTTAGAGAATCAGACATAACATTTAAAATAATCAAAGACCTACACCAATATACTGTGTTTATGAGCTCATCCAAAAATTCCCTTGCCAATAAAGCCCAAGCCTGGTCGGCTCGTTTTGCTGAACCGGTTAACGAACTCGTTCAGCGTTATACAGCCTCTATTGGCTTTGATCAACGTTTTGCGCTAGTCGACATTGCAGGATCTTTGGCTCATGCCCAAATGTTAGCGACTCAAAAAATCATTAGCGTCCAAGATCTTGCTGATATTGAGCGTGGAATGGCGCAGATTAAAAACGAAATTGAAGCCGGTGAATTTAACTGGCAACTCGCTCTTGAGGATGTCCATCTCAATATTGAAGCGCGTCTTACAGAATTGGTTGGAGATGCCGGCAAACGCTTGCACACGGGTCGTTCACGCAATGATCAAGTTGCTACCGACCTACGCCTGTGGTTAAGGGGTAGCGTTGATGAAATCGCGGTAAGCCTAAAAACGCTACGTAAAGCATTGCTAGATCTGGCAGAAAAAAATGCTGCAACGATCATGCCTGGTCATACCCACCTACAAGTTGCGCAACCCATTACTTTTGGTCATCACTTGATGGCTTACTACGAAATGTTCAGCCGTGATGGAAGTCGCCTTAATGACTTGCGTGCGCGCTTTAACCGCTTGCCCCTAGGAGCCGCAGCACTTGCAGGCACGACCTATCCAATTGATCGTGAGCAAGTAGCTAAGACGTTGGGCTTTGATGGCATCTGCAGTAATTCTTTAGATGCCGTATCAGATCGTGATTTTGCAATTGAGTTTTGCGCCTTTGCATCTATTCTGATGATGCACGTATCACGCCTATCTGAAGAATTGATCCTTTGGCTCAGCCCTCGCTTTGGATTTATTGACTTGCCTGATCGCTTCTGCACGGGTAGCTCCATCATGCCTCAGAAAAAGAATCCTGATGTCCCCGAATTGGCGCGCGGTAAGACCGGACGTGTTTATGGTGACCTCATGTCTTTATTGACGTTGATGAAGGGTCAGCCTCTTGCATACAACAAGGATAATCAAGAAGACAAAGAACCTTTGTTTGACGCTGTTGATACCGTACAAGATACCTTGCGCATCTTTGCAGATATGGTCCCCCACATTGAAGTGAAAGCAGATGTCATGAAAGCAGCCGCAGAGGAAGGTTTTGCTACTGCGACTGATTTGGCTGATTACCTAGTTAAAAAGGGTTTAGCCTTCCGCGATGCCCATGAGGCGGTAGCCCATGCGGTTAAAGCCTGCGTTGGCAGAAACTGTAAGTTGACCGATCTCAGTCTTTCCGAGTTGCGCTTTGCCTGCGGTCTAGACAGTCGTCCTGAACTAATCGGTGATGATGTATTTAAATTACTTACAGTAGAAGGCTCCGTGCAGTCACGCCAGCATGCTGGTGGCACAGCCCCCGCCCAAGTTCTAGCCGCTATTAAACGGGGTCGCGCAGACCTTTAATTAACATGGGGTTTTGGCAAAAAATCTCCAAGGCGATTGATTCGATCAATCAACTGCTTGGCAGTATAGCCAGCATCATGATTTTGCTCTCTTGCGTTGTTTCTGCTGCCAATGCACTACTTCGTTATGGCTTAGATATCAGTAACAACTGGCCACTGGAGTTGCAGTGGTACTTATTTAGCGCGGCTGTCATGCTCGGTGCATCTTATACGCTAAAGCGAAATGAACATGTGCGCGTTGATTTGATTTATTCCCACCTTTCTGATCGTGGTCGAATTTGGGTAGATCTATTTGGCTTAGCCTGTTTTTTGATGCCTGCTTGTCTACTGTTTACTTGGCTCTCTTGGACAACTTTGTTCTACCCTTCCTGGCTCATCTCAGAGAGCTCGCTGAACTCTGGCGGACTGGTGCGCTATCCCATTAAGTTCATCGTACCCTTTGGCTTTTTCATGCTAAGCCTGCAAGGCTTATCAGAAATCATCAAACGCGTTGGCGCCCTCAAAGGTCAATACATCCTGCCCGCCGAAGATCTTCATTACGAAAAGCCCATGCAATGATTCCATTGGAGTGGATGCCCCCTCTCATGTTTGGTGGTCTGGTCATCTTTATGTTGATCGGTTTCCCGGTGGCATTTTCATTGATGGCTGCAGGATTATTCTTCTCCTTGATTGCCATGAGTGAAGGCTTTTTTGGTATCGCATTTTTACAAGCTATTCCACTACGCATCTTTGGCAGCGTGCTCGCCAATGACTTACTGCTGGCCATTCCATTCTTCACCTTTATGGGTGCAATTTTGGAGCGTTGCGGCCTTGCGGAAGAGATGCTGGACTCGATGGGCCAGCTCTTTGGTCGAGTGCGAGGTGGCCTTGGATACTCCGTCATTATTGTTGGGTTTATTCTTGGGGCAATTACTGGCACCGTAGCTGCCCAAGTGATTGCCATGGCGATGATTTCTCTCCCGGTGATGATGCGCTATGGCTACAACATGCGTTACGCTACAGGCGTTTTAGCAGCCTCAGGCACGATTACTCAGTTAGTGCCGCCATCGTTAGTGCTTATTGTCTTGGCAGATCAACTCAAGACCCAGAGTGGCAGCGCCGACGTTGGAAGCATGTATTTAGGAGCATGGGGTCCATCCATTTTGCAAATTGTCCTATTTGCTCTTTACACCTTCTTTCTCTCACGCATTCGTCCTGACTATTTGCCACCAGTTCCCGAAAGCGATCTGACCCTAAAAGGCTGGGCGCTCTGGAAAAAATGTCTAATGGGCATCATCCCATCTGCGGTACTAATCTTCTTGGTGTTGGGTACCATCATGACAGGCATCGCTACGCCAACAGAATCTGGCGCAATGGGCGCAATGGGCGCCCTATTGCTAGCTTGGTTACGACGCTCCAGCATTCCGAATCTTTCTGGTCTCATTAAACAGTCTTACCAAAATACCATGCGCATTACCGCGATGGTGGTATTCATCTTGATTGGTTCAACCTGCTTCTCAGTTGTGTTCCAAGGTGTGGATGGTGGTCGTTGGGTAGAAGAATTATTCTCCAACTTACCTGGAGGTTGGATTGGCTTCTTAATTGTCGTAAACCTGTTTGTATTTTTCTTGGCCTTCTTCTTAGACTTTTTTGAGATCGCTTTTATTGTGGTGCCGATGTTGGCGCCAGTCGCCGTTAAATTACTCTCGCCAGTATTGCTCGACTCCATGAATGGCAATCCTCAAGCGGCAGCGAGCGCTGCCCTGGTTTGGTTTGGAGTGATGCTTTGCGTCAATATGCAAACTTCATTCATGCACCCACCTTTTGGTTTCGCCTTGTTCTATTTACGTGGCGTAGCACCTAAAGAGGTGAAGAGCAGTGATATCTATTGGGGCGCCCTACCTTGGGTCGCTCTGCAGTTAGTGATGGTTGTACTCGTAATGGCGTTCCCAGCCATGGTGACTACTTTCTTAGATAAACCTGTGGCAGTCGTGCAAAGTCAGGATTTCAATTTCACTGGGGTTGATGAAAACAAACCCGAGCAAACCAACAAGGTTGATGAGGATGCTCCGGTAACCTTTCAGTTAGATAAGCCGGTCAAATAAAAAACCCGCACTAGCGGGTTTTTTATTTCAGGCGAGAATTTCGTTAAAGGGTGATGTCTGGCTGCTGCCTAACGCAGTCGACATAGTACTCACTTCGTCCATCCACATCCGCCTTGACCAAGCCATGAATATCCGTCTCAAAACCTGGGAACTTTTCATTAAAGTCTCTTGCGAAGTAGAGATAATCAACGATGCGCTTATTAAAGCGCTCTCCTGGAATGAGTAGCGGAATACCTGGAGGATACGGAGTAACCAACATTGCCGTTACACGACCATCCAATTGATCTAAAGGAACACGGTCCACTTCTCGATGTGCCATCTTCGCCCATGCTTCAGATGGCATCATGGCAGGCTCCATATCCGAGGTATACATCTCAGTAGTCATACGTGCCACATTTCGACTCTTATAGAACTCATGGATTTGCTGGCAAATATCCTTTAGTCCAACACGCTCGTAACGTGGGTGCTTTGCTACAAATTCAGGCAAGACCTTCCAGAGCGGAGCATTCTTATCAAAGTGGTCTTTAAATTGTTGTAACTCTGTTACCAAGGTATTCCAACGACCTTTGGTGATGCCGATTGTGAACATGATGAAGAAAGAATACAAACCGCACTTCTCGACAATCACACCATGCTCCGCGAGATACTTTGTCACAATACTCGCTGGTATTCCCATTGAACCAAAGTTGCCCTCAATATCAAGACCAGGGGTAACCACTGTGGCCTTAATGGGGTCAAGCATGTTGAAGCCTTTAGCAAGCTTGCCAAAGTCATGCCAGCTCGCATTCGGCTCCAATATCCAATCAGAGCGCTCACCAATACCCTCTTCCGCTAGATGATCAGGGCCCCATACCTTGAACCACCAATCCGCACCAAACTTGTCATCAACTTCACGCATCGCACGGCGAAAGTCCATCGCCTCAGCGATTGACTCTTCAACCAAGGTTGTGCCGCCAGGCGACTCCATCATCGCCGCAGAAACGTCGCAAGATGCAATAATCGCGTACTGTGGACTCGTTGAGGTGTGCATTAGATATGCTTCATTAAAGCAATCTTTATCAAGCTTATGCTCTTCCGCATCCTGCACTAATACTTGTGATGCTTGAGATAAACCCGCCAAGAGTTTATGGGTAGATTGGGTTGCAAACATCAAGCTTTTCTTGGTGCGCTTACGATCTGCACCAATTGCATGCATATCCTTATAGAACGGATGGAAGGCAGCATGCGGCAACCAAGCTTCATCAAAGTGCAAGGAATCTACCTTGCCGTCCAACATGTCTTTGATCATCTCAACGTTATAGACGATGCCGTCATAAGTACTTTGTGTGAGTGTCATCACACGTGGAACAACGTTTTTATTCTTAATGAACGGGTTTGCATCGATCTTCTTCTTGATATTGGCCCACTCAAATTCTTCTTTTGGAATGGGTCCAATAATGCCCAGATGGTTGCGCGTGGGCATCAAGAAAATAGGAATCGCGCCCATCATCGTGATCGAGTGGATGACAGATTTATGGCAATTACGATCAACCAAAACCACATCACCAGGAGCTACGGTGGAATGCCAAACAATTTTGTTTGAGGTGGATGTTCCGTTGGTCACGAAAAACAAATGATCTGAATTAAAGATGCGGGCTGCATTGCGCTCACTCTGCAATACCGGTCCGGTATGGTCTAAAAGCTGGCCTAACTCCTCAACCGCGTTACAAACGTCAGCACGCAACATATTCTCACCAAAGAACTGATGGAACATACGCCCTACTGGACTCTTTAAAAATGCCACACCGCCTGAGTGACCTGGGCAGTGCCAAGAATATGAACCCTCAGATGCGTAATTGGTTAAAGCACGGAAGAATGGAGGCGCCAATGAATCCAAGTAAACCTTAGCCTCACGAATAATGTGACGCGCTACAAATTCTGGCGTATCTTCATTCATATGAATAAAGCCATGTAATTCACGCAAGATGTCATTTGGCATATGGCGTGATGTGCGTGTCTCACCATATAGGAAGATTGGAATATCTTCGTTGCGCTTACGTACTTCTGTAATAAAGGCGCGCAAGTTATTTAATGCGGGAAGATCATGATCTTCTGAGTCTGATACAAACTCCTCATCATCGATTGACACAATGAACGTAGAAGCGCGGGAAGCTTGTTGTGCAAATGAGGTCAAATCACCATAGCTAGTCAAGCCAATCACTTCCATACCTTCGTTCTCGATCGCCTCAGCGAGATCGCGAATGCCTGAGCCCGAAATATTTTCAGAACGAAAGTCTTCATCAATGATGATGATTGGGAAACGAAATTTCATAAATAATCCCTTGCTGTTTTGTCCGATACGTTCGGAACTCGCTTCTCAATATTGGATAGCGAGGCTTGGCGATGCCCTTGCTGCAATTTGTCTGCTACCGCAATTGAATTAGGTCTTAGGCAGGGTCACGCCCCGCTGACCTTGATACTTGCCACCACGATCCTTGTATGATGTGCCGCAGACCTCATCACTCTCAAAAAAGAGTACTTGCGCACATCCTTCGCCTGCATAAATTTTTGCAGGCAATGGGGTGGTGTTAGAAAACTCCAATGTGACGTAACCTTCCCACTCAGGCTCAAATGGCGTTACATTCACAATAATGCCGCAGCGGGCATAAGTACTCTTACCAACGCACACTGTTAATACACTGCGTGGAATCTTGAAATACTCAACCGTTCTAGCTAAAGCAAATGAGTTTGGTGGAATGATGCAGACATCACCCTTGAAATCAACAAACGATTGCTCATCAAAGTTTTTAGGATCAACAATGGTGCTGTTGATATTGGTAAAGATCTTAAATTCGTCCGCGCAACGAATGTCATAGCCATAACTTGATGTGCCATAGCTTACGATTTTGTTGCCGGAGGCATCTTGGCGGATTTGGCCCGGCTCAAATGGGCTAATCATGCCTTGCTCGCCCATGCGGCGGATCCAGTGGTCAGATTTAATAGTCATGGGCGAATTGTAAAACCTTCGCCCACTCCTGCCCACGAAATTATTGGGTTTTTGGACTAAAAACTACCCTCTCCGGGGCGTTATAGATCTCAAAGTGTTTGCCCGAGCAGCGAGACAAAATAGTGAGGTTCGTTTTCCGAGCCAGCTCAAGGCCCATCAGGGTAACCCCAGAACGCGTTAATAAGAATGGGATACCCATCTGGGCACCCTTAATTACCATCTCGGAAGTCAGGCGCCCAGTGGTGAAGAAAATCAAATCTTTACCCGGCCTATTGGCAAGCCACATCAAACCTGAAATCGAGTCCACCGCATTATGACGACCCACGTCCTCTATGAAATGCAAGAGCCGGACGCCCTGCTCACCCTCGCGCTCAAATACGGCGCAGGCATGGACTGAGCCTGACTTCTTATAAATAGTGTCATGAACCCGCACACCTTCCACAAGAGCAATGATGGCCTCTTGGGTTAATTGAGGGCCATCTGGAAGACGAATTTCAGCCATCTCTTCGATCAGACCGCCAAACATTGTCCCTTGACCGCAACCCGTAGTGACAACACGTTTACTGGTGAGGGCATCGATATCCACTGTGCTGCGCCGAGTCTTGACGGCGGCAGAATCCGTTTCCCAATCCACCTGAATGCTCTCAATATCGTCTGGCGACTCCACCAGGCGCTGGTTACGCAGATATCCCAAAACTAAGGCTTCAGGGGCGCTCCCCAAAGTCATTAAAGTCACCACTTCCCGCTTATCCAAATAAATTGTCAGCGGGCGCTCCCCAGGAATATGGGTTAGCTTGCAACGTCCAGCCTCATCCAACACTTCCACCTCGTGCACCAAAGGCACTGAAGCGCAAGACATCTGGATTGTGGGTTTTGGACTCTCTTGAGACATGAACTACCTTCTAAATTGGGTATGAACGAACATTTACTTTAACCGCAGACTAAAATCATTGCTCAAGCCATCATAATGTTGGATTGAGTCCAAATTTAACCTTTCTTCATTAATTTGCTTTTCATGAGTAGTCCCCAGCGTCGCCTTCTCGTAACTTCCGCCCTGCCGTATGCCAATGGTCAGATCCATATTGGTCACCTGGTGGAATACATCCAAACTGATATTTGGGTCCGCTTTCAACGGATGCGCGGTCATGAAGTCCATTATGTTGGCGCCGACGATACACATGGCACGCCCATTATGTTGCGTGCAGAAAAAGAGGGTCTTACTCCCAAAGAATTAATCGCGAATGTTTGGAAGGAACATAAACGCGACTTTGATAATTTTCTGATTTCTTTTGATAACTACTACACCACCGATAGCCCTGAGAATGAAAAATTATCACAGAGCATCTACCTAAAATTGCGTGATGCGGGCTTAATTGAAAAACGCGCAATTGAACAAGCATACGATCCAATTAAGGAAATGTTCCTGCCAGATCGTTTTATCAAGGGCGAATGTCCAAAGTGCGGCGCGAAAGATCAGTATGGTGATAACTGTGAAAAATGTGGCGCCACTTACTCTCCAACAGATTTAAAAAATCCATTCTCCGTTGTGAGCGGTGCAACACCTGTTAAGAAAATTTCCGATCACTATTTCTTTAAGTTATCCGACCCTCGTTGCGAAGCTTTTTTAAGGGAGTGGACACAAGTAAAAACGCCACTGCAGTCAGAAGCTCGTAACAAGATGAAAGAATGGGTTGGAGAGCCTGGCGACAGCAAATTAGGCGACTGGGATATTTCTCGTGATGCCCCCTATTTTGGCTTTGAGATCCCCGATGCACCAGGCAAATACTTCTATGTTTGGCTAGATGCCCCAATTGGTTACTACGCTAGTTTCCTCAATTATTGCCAAACTAAAGGCCTGAACTTTGATGAATGGGTAAAGCCTGATACCACTACAGAGCAGTATCACTTTATTGGTAAAGATATTTTGTATTTCCATACCTTGTTTTGGCCAGCTACTTTGCAATTTGCTGGCTATCGCACCCCCACGAATGTATTTGCTCACGGCTTCTTAACTGTTGATGGCGAGAAAATGAGTAAATCACGCGGCACATTAATTTCAGCAAACAGCGTAATTGAGTGCGGATTTAATCCCGAATGGTTCCGCTATTACTTCGCCACCAAGCTTAATGACAGTATGGAGGATTTAGATTTAAATCTTCAAGACTTTGTTGCTCGTGTAAATAGTGACTTGCTAGGCAAATACATCAATATTGCAAGTCGAAGCGCTGGCTTCTTAGTGAAACGATTTAACGGCATTGTTTCTGATGAGGCAATAAATCACTCCTTACTCAAGGACATTGCGAGCGCGAGTGAAAAAATTGCATTGCTCTATGAAGGAAGAGAGTTTGCAAAAGCCCTGCGCTCTATTATGGAACTTGCTGATAAGGTCAACGGCTTTGTGGATGAAAACAAGCCTTGGGAAATCGCTAAAGATCCTGCACGAGAAGCAGACTTGCAAAAAATCTGTAGCGTGACATTGGAGGCATTCAGAATGCTCAGCCTCTATTTGAAACCCATCATTCCAACCGTGGCAACTGGGGTTGAAGAATTTTTATCCTTACCACCCCAATCTTGGTCTGATATTGCCACACCCCTATCTAGCAAAAATCCGATCAAGCCCTACAAACATCTAATGACTCGAGTCGAAGCCCCACAAATCGAGGCTTTACTGGCTGCAAACTTGTAAAAATCGCCTCAAAAAGCACCTATAATGGTGCTCGTAGATCTCAATTACCATTTGTCTTTAATTACTTAAGTCATTGAAATTATTGAGTTTTTTAGGAAACATCATGGCAAGATACCAATCTGAATTTACCCAGTTCCTAAACGAGCTGAAGGCCCAGAAACCTCACCTTGAGGCAGACCAACAAGCTGGTCGAGCATTGCTTTGGGACAAAGAGCCTCTGACCGTGGAAGATCAGCGTCGCGCTAAGGCCGCCAAATTAAAGCAACGCGCCTACGTTTACTCGAATGACTGAGCCAAACACTCAGCCAATTCCGGATTTACTTGATAGCACCCCATCGGTTATCGATGGCATGTCGGAGGCGTTCGCCAAGCTTTATGGCGAGCCACTATTTAAGCTTCCGAATGATTTATACATCCCTCCTGATGCATTAGAAGTTTTTCTAGAGGCATTTGAAGGGCCGCTGGATCTTTTGCTGTATCTCATTCGCAAGCAAAACTTTAATGTGCTTGATATCCCAATGGCTCAGGTCACTCAGCAGTACCTCAGTTATATCGATCAAATTCGCCATCACAACCTTGAGCTTGCAGCAGAGTACCTGCTCATGGCTGCCATGTTGATTGAAATTAAATCACGCATGTTGCTGCCAATGAAGAAAGCAGATAGCGAAGAAGAGGTGGAAGATCCACGCGCAGAGTTAGTACGTCGCTTACTCGAATACGAGCGTATGAAGCTGGCAGCTCAAGAGCTTGACCAAATCCCACAGCACGGACGTGACTTCCAGGTAGCCCATGGCTTTGTGGATACTACCGTTGCAATTACCTGGCCTGAAGTGAATTTAGAAGATCTACAAATGGCCTGGCGAGATGTATTACACCGCGCCAAATTAAATCAGCACCACACTATTACTCGCGAAGAGTTATCTGTTCGAGACTTTATGACTCGCATCTTGCGTCGCTTGCAAAATACCCGCTTTATCGAATTCGGTGAGCTATTTGAAGACGCCATTAAGTCTGGCAAAGGAATTCCGGTTGTGATTGTCAACTTCATTGCTATGCTGGAGCTTTCCCGTGAATCTTTGGTGGAGATTACCCAAGCCGAACCTTATGCACCAATTTATGTTCGCTTGGCATACACTCCCGTTGCATGAAAATCATTAGCGACATTCAAGAGCTGCGCGATCATTTGCGCGGACAAAATCGCGCCTCTTTTGTGCCAACCATGGGGAACCTTCATGAAGGCCATTTATCACTAATGCGTCTGGCAAGACAACATGGTGATCCAGTGGTAGCAAGCATCTTTGTGAATCGCTTGCAATTTGGTCCAAACGAAGATTTCGATAGTTACCCGCGGACTATGCAGGCCGATATCGAGAAACTTGAAAAAGAAGGCGTATACATCTTATTTGCACCTACTGAGCGAGACCTCTATCCGCAACCACAAGAATATCGAGTGGATCCACCTCAGCAACTTGGAGACATCCTTGAAGGTGAATTTCGTCCTGGATTTTTTAAAGGTGTGTGCACTGTAGTTTTAAAGCTATTTTCTTGCGTACAACCCAAAGTGGCCGTGTTTGGTAAAAAAGATTATCAACAGCTCATGATTATTCGCCAAATGGCTAAGCAATTTGCTTTACCAGTAGAAATTGTTCCTGGTGAAACGATTCGCGCTGATGATGGTTTAGCCCTCTCCTCGCGCAATGGCTATCTATCTGCTGAAGAACGTGCTGAAGCCCCAGAACTTCAGAAAGCACTCAAGGAAGTGCGCGAGCAAGTATTGCAACTCAGTTCACGAAATACTAATTCAATATCTGAGATTGAAAAAGCAGCCGTTGCTAAATTAACAAGTCGCGGCTGGAAGCCAGATTACATTGCGATTCGTCAGCAAAGCAATCTCGCATCAGCATCCAATGAAAACTTACAAGCAGGCGAACCTCTAGTCATTTTGACCGCGGCAAAACTAGGTAAAACTCGCTTGATTGATAACCTCGAGATCTAAGCTCGAGGTTTTTTACCTATAGGGCGAAAAACTGCCCTGCTTGCAGATTTAACTCCTTAGCCAATTCGGCGCCATTTACCTTACCTGTCGCACCTTTTGCTTTAAGCACTTCGATCTGTCCACCATGGCACGTCACAAAGAATGAATCCAATGTGATTTGAGTAACTTCACCTGGCTTACCTTTGACCGCGCCAAAAGTTGCAGCGACATGTTTATGGCAATCGTAGATTTGTACTTTTTGTTCGCCAAACTTAGTCCATGCACCAGGGGCTGGGTTACAAGCACGAATCAAGTTATAGATTTGTGAAATATGACTTGCCCAATGAATCTGCGCAGCATTGGCATCAAACCAGCCTTCGTAATTCGCTTGCGACTCATCTTGAGCAATTTCTTGATGCTTGCCAGACACCACTAAATCAGCAGCCTCTAGCAAAGCTTTAACGCCAATCGGAAATAAATGATCAAAGTAGATTTTTCCCAGAGTGTCATCCGGTCCAATCGCCACTTCTTTTTGTAATATCACTTCACCTTCATCTAGACCGTCAGATGGACGGAAAATGGTTAGGCCCGTTTTGTCTTCTCCCAAAGCAATCGCCCAGTTAATGGCACTTGGGCCGCGATATTTTGGCAATAAAGATGGGTGATACTGAATCGTACCGTGCTTCGGAATTTTGCAGAGTTCTTGGGGAACAAACTGCAGCACATATGCCATGACACAAATATCCGCTTGACTATCGATCATCGCTTGAGCAGCCTCAGGACTTTTGAGGGAGGCAAACTGCAAGGGGTTTAGCCCCCTTGCGATAGCAGCCTCTTTTAAGACTTCTGGTTTGCTTGCCTTGGGATTATCTGGCGGACAGAAGACGGCGACTATATCATCGCCGCGTTCTAAAAAAGCCTCTAAAGCAGCTTTACCAAAATCCGCACTCCCAATTAAAGCAACCCGCATCTTAAATTACCTTATCGTGACGAAGTGCAATGAGGTCATCCGTAGAGTATCCGAGCTCACTCAGAATCTCGTCGGTATGCTCACCAAGCAATGGTGAGCGTGTAACCTCAGTGGGGCTATCAGACATTTTGATTGGGTTACCCACCGTCAAGTACTTACCCCGAATCGGGTGATCAACCTCTACCACTGTTCCAGTAGCGCGCAATGCTGGCTCTTCAGCGATTTCTTTCATCGATAAGATTGGGCCGCATGGAATATCGTACTGATTCAAGATATCCATAACTTCAAACTTGGTCATGGTCATCGTCCATTTTTCAATCTCAGCGAAGATTTCCATCAAATGCGGTAGGCGGGCCATAGGTGATGCAAAGCGTACATCGGTAATCCAATCTTCTCTACCAATCACCTTGCAAACCGCTTCCCATACTGGAGCTTGAACAATCACATACATATAGGCATTAGGATCCTTTTCCCAGCCTTTACATTTCACAATCCAACCAGGCTGACCACCCCCAGAGGCATTGCCTGCGCGGGGTACAGAATCACCAAACTCTCCATTTGGAAACTGTGGGTACTCTTGCATTAAGCCATTGCGTTCCAAACGTTGCTGATCACGTAACTTCACACGGCACAAGTTCAGCACCGCATCTTGCATTGCCGCCAAGACTTTCTGACCACGGCCAGAATGAGTACGTTGATACAAAGCAGTCACGATGCCTAGAGCTAAATGCAAACCAGTACCGCTATCACCAATCTGCGCACCAGTTACCATGGGCGGACCATCATCAAAACCAGTTGTAGATGCAGAGCCGCCAGCGCATTGCGCTACGTTCTCATACACCTTGCAATCCTCGTATGGGCCAGGTCCGAATCCTTTTACGGACGCCATGATCATCATTGGATTTAGCTCCTGAATGCGCTCCCAAGAAAATCCCATACGATCGAGCGCGCCTGGCGCAAAGTTTTCAACTAAAACGTCACACTCTTTAATCAAGCGCTCCAGAATTTCTTTACCTTTTTGGGTTTTGGTATTGACGGTAATTGAACGTTTGTTGTGGTTCAACATCGTGAAATACAAACTATCCGCATCTGGAATATCACGCAATTGACCACGCGTGGCATCCCCCTCCCCAGATTTTTCTACTTTGATTACATCTGCGCCAAACCAAGCCAACAACTGCGTACAAGTTGGCCCTGATTGAACGTGCGTAAAGTCAAGGATTTTGACCCCTTCTAGTGCTTTTGCCATGATTTAAGTCCTAATAAGAATGAAAATTTTGAATTAGGGCGATTTTACCAGCGGGGGACACTAGGAAATGGTCTGTGCTTAATTTTTAAGCACCTTGTACGGCAAAGGCTTATAAGCAGACTATGCTGAAGGCTTCTCCAGTTCCCCAATGCGCTTTTTCAGAGCTCGCTCTTCAGCAAATCGAGCCGTCTCATCCCGAATAATTGCCACCACACCATTCGCCTGGTGATTCTCATCAAATAGCATACCAACTGTAAATGCGATCGAGAGCGTACTACCATCTTTATGTTTTGCTGGAACTTTTAGCAAAGAGGTGCCATAACGAGTGGTGCCTGTCTGCATAGATTTACTATAACCTTCACTATGTCTCTCGCGCTGGCGCTCAGGGACAATCAAATCTAGAGTTTGACCTAGAGCCTCATCTTCGGTGTATCCAAAAATACGAGTTGCTGATGGATTCCACAAGACAATCTTTTCATTGGCATCGGATACGATAATCGCATCGCCAACACACTCCACCAACTGGTGCAAATCAATATTGGTTTTCATAGGATCAGTCTAAAACGATTTCAAAATCTCTGCCGAAGTAATTAATGCATTTGATGCAATAAAAAAGGCGCCCACAAGGAGCGCCTTTGAAACACATCAATTGCTGATAGTTCTTATTAAACCGCTTTCGCTGCGTGCAACTTAGCGATGTCATCAGCGCTGTAGCCAAGATCAGCCAACACTTCATCAGTGTGCTCACCCAATACAGGAGATGGCTTCACATCAATTTGCAAGTCAGAGAACTTGATTGGGCTACCGATAGTCAAATACTTACCACGTACTTTGTGGTCAACTTCAACGATTGAACCGCTCTTACGCAAGTCTGGTGATGCAGCCAACTCTTTCATCGAAAGAACTGGTGCACATGGAATGTCGAACTTACGGAGGATATCCACAGCTTCGTATTTAGTCTTGTCTTTGAGCCAATCCTCAATGGTTGCGAAGATGTCAAAAATCTTATCTTGACGCGCTTCAGCTGTCATATATGCAGGATCAGTTGCCCACTCTGGTTTACCCAAAGCTTTAGTAATTGGCTCCCATGCGTGACCCTGAATCGTGAAGTAGATGTATGCATTTGGATCAGTTTCCCAACCTTTACACTTCAACACCCAACCTGGCTGACCGCCACCACCAGCGTTACCACCACGTGGAACTACATCAGAGAATGAGCCGTGCGGGTACTGTGGATACTCTTCCAAGTAGCCAACCTTGTCCAAACGTTGCTGATCACGCAACTTCACACGGCACAAGTTCAATACAGCGTCTTGCATTGAGCAAGATACTTTTTGACCACGGCCAGTTTTTTCACGTTGCATCAATGCAGTCAAAATACCAATTGCCAAGTGCATACCAGTATTAGAGTCGCCCAAAGCAGCAGCAGAAACAGTTGGAGGACCATCCCAGAAACCGGTTGTAGAAGCAGCACCACCAGCACACTGAGCAACGTTTTCATACACTTTCAAATCTTCGTATGAGTGACCATCGCTAAAGCCCTTTACAGAAGCCATGATCATCTTTGGATTCAATTCTTGAATACGTTTCCAAGAAAAACCCATGCGATCTAAAGCGCCAGGACCAAAGTTCTCAACCATTACGTCAGAGGTCTTGATCATTTTCTCTAAAACCTCTTTACCTTCTGGAGTCTTAGTATCAAGAGTCAATGAACGCTTGTTACCGTTGAGCATTGTGAAATACAAAGCATCAGCGCCTGGGATATCGCGCAATTGGCTACGTGTAACGTCGCCTGCGCCTGGACGCTCTACTTTAATAACGTCTGCACCATACCAAGCCAACAACTGAGTACATGCAGGACCTGCTTGTACGTGTGTGAAGTCAATAATGCGAATACCGTCTAATGGTTTAGTCATGCTTGTTTCTCCTTAAGTCTTTCTTGTTTGCTTCTAAATAAATTTAATTACTTCTTGGCAGCTGCTGTAGATGGGTTTAAGTTTGTTAAACGTCCACTTTCAGTACCTGCAGTTTCATCAATAACAGCATTGATGAGAGCTGGTTTACCGGCAGCAATTGCTTCTGTTAATGCTGCTTCTAATTCTGCTGGAGTGGTTACATAGTAGCCAACACCACCAAATGCTTCGATCATCTTGTCGTAACGCGCATCTTTAACAAATACAGTTGGCGCCACATCTGCACCGCCAGTTGGGTTTTGATCGGTACCGCGATACACGCCATTGTTATTGAATACAACGGTTGTGATTGGCAACTTGTAACGGCAAACGGTTTCCAATTCCATACCGCTGAAACCAAAAGCACTATCACCCTCTACTGCGACCGTTGGCAAGCCACTGGTTACGGCTGCACCAATCGCATAGCCCATACCGATACCCATAATGCCCCATGTGCCTGAGTCAAAACGCTTACGTGGCTTGTACATATCCACGATTGCGCGGCAGTAGTCCAAGGTATTTGCACCCTCGTTTACCAGGTTCACATCTGGGTTCTTCTTGATCACATCACGAATCACACGCAATGCACCATGGAAGTTCATTGGGTTTGCTTCTTTAGCCAATGTCTCAGCCATCTTCGCTGTATTCTTCTCTTTCTTCTCAGCTATCGCAGCAATCCATTCAGCACTTGGCTTCGGAACAGCGGAGATACCTTTCAAAAGTTCCCCAACGCAAGAACCAACGTCACCAATTAATGGCGCGGCGATTTGTACGTTGCTATCCACTTCGTTCGCCTGAATGTCGATTTGGATAAATTTCTTAGGCTCTTTGCCCCATGTCTTACCCTTGCCGTGAGCAAGTAACCAGTTCAAACGTGCACCAACTAACATCACTGCATCAGCTTCAGCTAATACGAATGAGCGAGCCGCAGATGCAGATTGTGGATGGTTATCTGGCAACAAACCTTTTGCCATAGACATAGGCAAATAAGGAATGCCAGACTTTTCGATCAATTCACGAATCTCTTTATCTGCTTGCGCATATGCTGCGCCTTTGCCCAACAGAATCAATGGACGCTTAGCGCCTTTGAGTACATCTAATGCGCGAGCAACAGCATCAGCTGCTGGGATTTGACGCGGAACTGGATCGATTACCTTGAAGATAGTTTTCTTAGCTTCATCAGCTGGCATAGTTTGTGAAAGCAGTTGCGCTGGCAAGTCTAAGTACACACCACCTGGGCGTCCTGAAACTGCTGCACGAATCGCACGAGCAAAACCGATACCGATATCTTCAATGTGATTAATACGATAAGCAGCTTTACAGTATGGCTTAGCAGCATTGAGCTGATCCATCTCTTCGTAGTCGCCCTGCTGCAAGTCAACGATTTCACGTTCGCTTGATCCAGAAATCAAAATCATTGGAAAGCAGTTCACAGTTGCATTTGCCAAAGCTGTTAAACCGTTCAAGAAACCTGGCGCAGATACAGTCATACAAATACCAGGCTTTTGCGTCATGTAACCAGCAATCGCCGCAGCATTACCTGCATGTTGCTCATGGCGGAAACCGATGAAGCGCAATCCCTCAGCCTGAGCCAAACGGCATAGGTCAGTAATAGGAATACCAACAAGACCAAAAATAGTATTGAGGTCATTTGCTTTCAGGGCATCGATCACGAGGTGAAAGCCATCAGTTAACTGGGTGTTTTGATTATCTGTTGTCATAGTTATATATGTGAATTGCAGGTATAGCCTGAACATTCGTCAAGGCAAATTAGCTTGCGCTGCTGTCTCCAATAAAGTTATTAATCGCACAACGGGTTTTCGACCCGCTTAGGCTGAATTGAATATTAGGCTTGAGGGTGGGGTTCATCATTGACTTCGGTCAATTTCCCTCAAATCCTTGATCCTAAAGGGGGTTGTCCCCCGAACGGCTTAAATGAATAGCTCTTTGTGTTTGGATTTGAGACGGCTTAAGGTCTCTGGGGAGAGATTTAAATACGCAGCCAACTCTTTCTTGGGGAGCAACTCAAAGAGATCCTCGTACTTGCGCAGAAAGCGCTCTACCCGACCCGGGGCATCGAGCATATGCAAGGTAATCGTATGAGCCATGATCTCGCTCATCAAGCGCATCACCTCAAATTCAAAGCTTTCTTTGAGAGACTTATGTTCATCTAGAAACTCAGCCCATTTTTTGAGGGGCATACGTGCTACTCGGGCTTTTGTGACACTTGCTATGCTGTAAGGAGCGGCCGTTTTTAGACGCCATGCAGCGTAACTTGTCTCAATGTCTTTTTCAATTGAGAAGCGCAAAATCATCTCTTTAGCATCTGCGCTTGAAACAATGCGCTTCAAGATTCCGTCCAGCACGAAGTACTGCTCCATCTGATGATCACCCTGATGCAGCAAGATCTCAGACTTTTTAAGATCTGAAATCTCTAAATGGCGCTCTAAATCTGCCATCGCTGCTGAATCCAAGCTATTAAGTACGCAGTTTTGGCTCAACTGAAGGCGAATCAGGTTTTTTTCGGGGTGCTTATCTAATGCGGTCATGAATCCTTGTTCCTTGGCATCCATTGTAGACTTTATTGACCATGATCAAGTCTTTGGATATTTTGCTGCGTTGCAATAGGACTTATCTTTTTGGCGCATTAGGAAAGTCTTCAGCCTGTTTCTGAGTATTGATATGCACATAAGGGCAATGGCGACAGGAATTGCCACAACACCTCCCTTGCTTGAGAAGCGCTCCACTAGTGAACACTTGATAGCCTGACGCAGGGTCAATATAAGTGTCCATGCCCAGTTCGCATGCTTGCTCATGGAGTTGCTTGATATTTTGCATATGGATAGAAATGAAACCCCGAGGGCGCCTTCATTAAAAGTCGCTAAAAATTAACTAAGCTCAGATTTATTTAAAGGTGTACTTTGCCGTCACAAAATAAGTTGTTGGTGTGCTTGGATAGTAGTAGTAGCCAGTGCTTGAAGAATAACCGCCCGAAGTAGCATACGTACTGCCTCCAATATTCTTAACCGTAAATCTCATATCCCATGAGTCTATGTTGTAGTTGATATAGGCATCAGCAGCAACATAAGAAGGCAACTTTGCCAATGAATTTATAACTGATGGGGAAGCATCATAATTTTGGCTGCCTACATAGTTAACAACTAAGCCAGTATTCCACTGACTATTCAACATATATTGGGCTCTGGCATTGAGCAACAAGTCTGGCGATAGACCAACTCCAGCACCTGAATATGGTCCAGCTGCAAAAAGAGATTTTTGCAACTTACCCCCTCCAGCTAAGGTGAGATTTTTCATAACACTTGAGGATGCATCAAACACGAAACCCGTGCGATTAATATTGCCCGTCGAATTTAAATTCACGCTAGTTACTGGGTCGAATCGAATCTCATTTTGAGTAATTGACTGAAATACAGAAGCTGAAATATGAGTCTTGTTTATATTCCAATCTCCACCCGCTGAATAGGTTTGTGTAATTTGCGGCCTTAAGATGCCATTAAATACTGGCACCCATGTATTTGGATCAAACCCCCAAAACTCATCAGTATTTGGAAATCGATATGATTGATCCCATTTAACAAATACCTTCTGACCTGGCTGATAGTTATAGTTTGCAGCAAGATCTCCTGCATTAGCAGAATATTTTTGACTTGCACTGACTGTAGATCCGGTTGAGTAGTCATTTGTCGAAGCATTTTGAGCTTGATGCCTAAAGCCGCCGCTCGCCTCTAGGCCCTCAAGAAACCTCAAAGGCATTCGCGCAATTAAATACACCGACTGGTTTAAAACACTAACATTCTGTTGAAGGCTAGTATTGTTAAAAGTACCGCCCGAAGAAGAGCTTTGTGATGCTTGATTAAAGTCGTATCCAATAACTGCAGTACCCCAAGCGCCAAAGTTAGCTTTTATCTTTGGATTAATTGCTAATTGCCAATTGGGATAAAGGCCATAGTAACTGGGAACGTATGGGTAATTTTGATTCATATTCTTATTTGAATATGTGCCATCAATATCAAAGGTTACTAGATCGCTAATTGCCTTTATAAAACCAGCCCTAATTCCAGAGTTATCGGTGACAGTTGTAGAGCCAATGAATCTTGCTCGTGCAGACTGCGGGTTTCCTGACCCCGCCTGACCAAGCAATGCGCCTGAAGTTTGCGAATTCGAGTGGTTCAAAAAGATATCCGCGTAAACATTGTCGCCACCACCCAAGGCTTGAGTGAGCTTAGCATCAAAAGAATATGCATTCGCGGCAGAATTTTGACGCCAACCATCTGTATTGGATGTATTGGCTGTCAACTGAATGGTTGTGTCATCAAACTTATTACGCAAAATTGCATTATTAATAAGAGTGTTATAGCTACCATAAGTCACTGATGCTTGATTTAAGTTTTTCGCACCGCCATTCGTGATGATGTTAATGACGCCACCAACAGCTCCATTACCATACTGAACGCTAGCGCCGCCTTGCAGAATCTCAATACGCTCAATCGAATCAATAGGGACAGACTCCCAATTAATGGTGCCCGAATCTATTGGGTTCAAGCGTTGACCATCAATCAATATCAACGTAGTGCTACTCGCAGTGGCCCCAAATCCACCCATATCAACTGTGGCATCTAAATTCAGCGGATTCCCGCTTGCACTCCTTACATCTAATCCTCCAATTTGGGATAAGACTTCTGGAATGTTATTGGAGGTTGAATTTTCAATTTGATCTCGAGTAATGACTTTTATGTCAGCAGGAACTTCATTCAAGTTTTCTTCAAAACGAGATCCAGTTACAACAACGGTTTGTTGATTGGATTGCGCAATTAAGCTTGGTGATGCAATCGTTAATGCTACCCCAAAAAAAATGAGGTGAAGCTTCTTCTTGCTAAAAAAATGCATGGCATTTCCATATTTAAATATCGATTTCGTTAACTCTCCTCGTTAACAAAATCAAAACAGAAATCAGAAGGAAGGCATGCGAAGAAATGCAATAGCAAGGCTATTGCATAGTCGGCGCACGAAAATCCCACGTTCGTAATTTCCACCCGTTGAAGCCGGTATCCGGACTAGTGAACTCAAACATTTGACCTTCCCAAGCACTTTTGCTCAGTGGTATTTACAAATGCCTTGCATCTAACTTCAGATACGTTCACTTACCGTTGCGAGGACAGTTTGGCCGCTCTCAAGATCACTCTCTCAAACTCCAAGTTCCCGTTTAACTGCCTTTAAATTAATAAGGCAAGCACTATCAACATTCAAGATTCTAGCAAACTAGGTAGGAAGATCCTTAAATATCTTGGAATTACATATTGTCAGGACCATATTTTCCGCCCCACACCTTAAGCACTATCGCCCCAGAGCCACACCTGAGGATACAATGCCCATATGAGCGAGTTACCCTCCCAACCCCCTATTCTTGATGACCTTGGCGCATCACTTCAGCGCCTGTCTGAGAAGATTGCCCTCATTCAAGATGCTGTGCGCAATTTGACTCAGAATCATGAGCAACTTGAGGGTAAGATTGAAGATGCTCAAAAGCGAGTGAAACGCATTTTGAATCGCTTGCCCGAACAAAGCGATGGTCGCCAATTGAATTTACTTGGCGAAACAATTCCAACAAGCAACTCAGAGGACGACAGTGAGCCAACAACGCATTGAAGTAACTCTTGCTGGTCAAAAGATCACTTTAGCAACCAGCGCAGAACACGAGCCATTACTGCGTGCAGCCTGCGTTTTAGTTGACGAACAAATCCAGCTTGCCATTAGTGGTGGTAATCGCAGTATCGAGCGCGCTAGCATGATGGCTGCCCTCAAGATTGCTGGTGATCTCATTAAGCTACAAAATAATCAAACGCATCAAAGCCACTCTTCAAACTTAGGCTCTGAGGAAGTTGCTCGCCTTCAAGCGGAGATCCGCAGCCTTGAGGACCAAGTGGATGCTTTGATGCAAAGCCTTTCCCTGCCTGGTTCGCCAAGGCCAATAGTTCCTTGAACCGATGCGCAAGCATCAGGAACGATCTTTACCTTGTGGGCGTGCGCGTTTCGAGAGTTCACAGTGCCAACTTAGACTTGGTTACTCCCTGAACCTCTTAATGCACCCGAAGCAAAGTAGCCGTTCCACCTTGAACCTTTGGGTTCAGGATGACGGCCTAGCGGCTAAGGCGGGGAATCCATGTTTCTAAATGACATCTTGATGCTCATGCTATGCGGAAGCATTTCAGGATTCTTAGCGGGACTTCTTGGCATCGGCGGCGGCATGATCTTGGTGCCGTTCATGATTCTTGTTTTCAATCATCTAGGCTTTAGCCAAGAAGTGATTGTGCACATGGCTATTGCTACTGGTATGGCTACGATTCTATTTACCACCTCTTCTGCAATATGGGCCCACCACAAACACGGTTCAATTGACTGGAAGCTCGTTGCCTCACTGAGCCCGGGAATGATTTTTGGCGGACTCATCGGCGGCAGCGAATTATTTGAAGCCTTAAAAACATCTTGGCTCTCGCTATTTTTTGCCATCTTTATTGTTTACACCTCAATTCAGATGTTGCTCAACAAAAAACCTACGGCAGGAAGAAGTCTGCCTGGCGCTATTGGCCTTTTTTCTTTTGGCGCCTTTGCAGGCGCATTAGCAAGTTTGGTTGGTGCAGGAGGAGCATTTATTACCGTTCCTTTTATGCTTTGGTGTAACGTAAAGCCACACACGGCAATGGCTACATCCTCAGGATTGGGGCTACCCATTGCGTTGGCTGCAACCCTGGGCTACATGTATGGGAGCTGGGGCAATCCCAATCTTCCTACGGGCTCCATGGGCTTTGTGTATCTGCCCGCAGTAGCTTGCATTGTCATTGTGAGTATCTTTACTGCGCCCTTTGGTGCCAAGATGGCCAGAAAGCTTGACGTAGCCCAGCTAAAACGAGTTTTTGGTGTAGTGCTGTTTTTCCTTGCGGCCTTCATGTTTAATGAAAGCCGCAAGGCATTTGGTTTTTAAGAAACTATCAATTAAGCGCTGTACTGTTGACGCAGAATATTTTTCTGCACCTTACCCATAGCGTTACGGGGAAGATCAGAAACAATTTCCAAACGCTTTGGTATCTTAAAGTTCGCAATCTGAGTTTTGAGGGTTGCAATCATTTGTTCGGCATTTAACTTTGCTCCGACCTTAGGCACAACAATCGCCATTACTGCCTCGCCAAAATCTGGATGCGGAATACCTATCACGGCACTCTCCTCAACCCCATCCATATCGTCGATAAAGCCTTCGATTTCCTTTGGATAAACGTTGTAGCCACCAGAAATAATCAAATCCTTGCTACGACCAACAATGCATAAGTAATCATTTGGCGCTTTACCACCATTAGCTTCACCACCCCAGCGACCTACATCGCCAGTTTTAAACCAACCGTCATTGGTGAACTCTTCTGCAGTTTTTTCTGGCATACGCCAATAGCCTTTAAATATATTTGGGCCTTTAACTTGAATATTGCCGATTTCATTTACGCCGCATGGCTTATCACTCTCATTGACCACGCGTACTTTCACGCCAGGCAATGGCAATCCAACAGAACCGCCAACACGTGCGCCTTTGTATGGATTTGAGACCAACATGACAGTCTCACTCATACCGTAGCGCTCCAAAATAGGCTGCCCAATGACTTTCTTAAAGGTATTGAAAGTCTCCGTTAACAATGGTGCAGAACCCGAAATAAACAAGCGCATATTGCGCGTAACTTTTTTATTGAATCCTTTATCAGCTAATAAGCGCACATAGAAAGTTGGCACACCCATTAATACCGTTGACTTAGGCATATGATGAATTAATTGCGATACGTCTAGGCGTGACAACCAAATCATCTTGCTACCATTAATTAAGGCGCCATGAGCCGCCACAAACAGGCCGTGCACATGGAAAATGGGCAAGGCGTGCAACAGGACGTCACCTTTTACCCAACCCCAATACTTTTGCAATACCTGAGCATTGCTATACAAGTTCTTGTGAGTCAGCATTGCCCCCTTGCTGCGACCAGTAGTGCCAGATGTATACAAGATAGCTGCTAGGTCATCATCTTTTGTGGGGACCGTTTTAAAAACATCGCTCAACTTACCCGCTTGCTCAAGCAAAGTTCCAGTACGGTCATCATCCAAAGTCAGTACGTGCTTGGTACCCGCTTGTGAGGCAACTTTGGACACCCAAGAATAATTTTTGTTACTACACACCACTAACGCTGGCTCAGCATTTTCAATAAAGTATTGAATCTCGGCAGCTTGATATGCAGTATTGAGGGGCAAATAAACATAACCAGCACGGATTGTCGCTAAATATAAAAAGAGGGCTTCTGGCGACTTTTCAACTTGAACAGCAATACGAGATCCGGCTGGTAGCTTGAGGTTTTTTAATAAATTAGCCAGCTTAGCTGTTGCACGCTCCAAATCTCTCCAAGAGTAATACAAGCCATCATGGGTCTCAATGGCACAGGCTGATTTATTTTTTGGAAAGCCTTTTTCTAATACTGAATATAAATTCATTAAAACCTCGAATTAATTTTTTTAAAGTGGAGTATTAATCTAATTTTGCGCCAGATGCTTTCGCCACTGCAGCCCAACGTTTGATATCGCCTGCTACAAACTTACCGAAAGCATCGCCTGATAAATTGGGTGTATCTGAACCATTATTTGTCCAAATTGTTTTTAGATCAGGCGAATTAATTGCTTTTTGAACTTCAACCGTCATCTTGTCGATAATCGGCTGAGGTGTTCCTTTAGGAGCAAAGAGACCATACCAAGTGGAAACCTCGTAACCCACTAAACCCGCTTCGGCAGCGGTTGGAACAGTTGGGAATCCCGGTGCACGCTTTTGCGAAGCGACAGCTAAGGCCACAATCGAGCCATTCTTAATTTGTGCCGCTGAGGAACCTAAACCATCAAACTCGATATCCACCTGCCCCGCAATCAAGTCCTGCATGGCTGGGCCAGCACCACGATATGGAATATGCGTAATAAATGTTTTGGTCAGCATCTTAAATTGCTCGCCAGCCAGGTGGTGAGACGAGCCATTTCCAGCGCTGGCATAGTTGAATTTACCTGGGTTCTTTTTCAATAACTCAATAAATTCTTTTAAGTTTTTAACCTGTACGTTTTTCGGATTTACAACAATCACCTGTGGCGGGTTTGCAATCATCGCAACCGGAACGAAACTTTTCTCGATGTCGTAATCTAAATTTGGATACATTGCTGGAGCAATTGCATGGTGAGCCGCCCCAACAAAAAAACTATAACCATCAGGCGCAGCTTTTGCCGCAATGGATGCTCCTAAGGTGCCACCCGCACCTCCACGGTTATCAATCACAATCTGTTTGCCTAGTTGCTTCGTTAATTGTGTTGCTAATGGTCTTGCGAATGCATCCGTTCCGCCACCAGCAGGAAACGGCACAATAAAGGTTATCGGCTTATTAGGCCATTCTTGAGCGATTGAGACTAATGGGGACAGGCAAGCGATGAACAAAGCCTTTTTTACAATAGTCAAAAATTTTGAATGCTGAATCATTTTGTGCTCCTTTAACGCCTAATCGGCTGTTTTAGTTTTCTGGATCTTAACGCCCAGGATGTTGATATTCTAAAGCGAATGTCCATCAAATACAGGTTTAGTCTTTCGACCCCACAGTTTATGCACTAAACCTGCATTAAGCGCCCTACAGCGCGAGAATAATCAATTTCCCCGTGAGCAAATCTCTCATGGTTTTCTTCAACAGAAGATAGATCATATAAATAATTGACCATCAGCGAAGCGGATTGTCTTAGACCTTTTTTAGACAAATCACCTGCCCAGTTAATTTGATGCAACTTAGCGCCATTGCCCAAATGAAATTTAGCTACTGGATTGCCGTTTCTACCTGCGGAACCTAATGCCAAATAAATACTAGCAAGGCAAAGTAATGCAGATTTTTCTTTTTCGCTCGCAGCATCTGGATGCCATCCAGCACTGAGCCGCTCAGCCCAGGACCGGTTGGCAAGATCCAAGGTCTCTAAAGATTGCTCGCGGGCTAATCGAAGGGCAGGTTTTAGTTGAATGCCAGCTTTTTCATCGCTAATATCAGCTCCTGCAGCAACCCAATCAATAAATCCCGGGATAGGTGAGAGTGTTACGAAGGTTTTAATACCCGGAAACTCTGCATGCAATTGTTCAGCAACACGCTTAATCAAAAAATTGCCCATCGACACGCCACGCAATCCAGGCTCACAGTTACTGATTGAATAGAAGGCGGCAACTTTGTATTGTGATGTTTGGTGTACAGTCTCAGCCTTTTTATCAACTAGAGGTGCGATCACCGCAGGAATTTCGGGGAGTAGCGCCACCTCAACGAAAATCAGAGGCTCATTGGGAAGTTGTGGGTGAAAAAAAGCAAAGCAACGGCGATCAGGCTGCAGACGTCTACGCAAATCATCCCAACCATCAATAGCGTGAACGGCTTCATGCTGAATTAATTTCTCAAGCACCTCTGCCGGAGATTTCCAATCCACACGATGCATCTTAAGAAAGCCTGGATTAAACCAAGAAGACAATAGATGACGCAAATCAAAATCGACTGCAGTCAACTCAGGCTGTTTGTCTAATAGTTGCAATAAATCACGACGCATGGCAACTAATGCAGCAGTACCATTGGTTGCCCTATTTAAGCGACGAAACAATTCCTGTCTTGGCGGTTCTGCCACGCGTTGCAACTTAATATAGTTGCGCGCATTAGCCTCAGCTGAAAAATTTTGCGCTGCACTCATCACGGCCACAGGATCAGGATTTAACTTCTCAAACAAAAAAGTAAAAAACTTTAGATGCTGATCCTTAGTGATTTTACGATAGTTATTAAATACATCATCAGCCATACTTAAGGCATTAGACTCACCACGTTCAGAAATCAGGCGATTAACTGCGCCGGTGACTCGCGAGAAATATCGGGCTTTTGCTAACTTTTCAAGCATCTGATGGCTTTCTAGTGACTAACCAAGATCAAAAAATTTACTACTCTGATCTTAGATTATGAAGCCAAAGTTTTAGATCTGCATTGCATCAGATAGATGCCAAAAACTATCATTGGCACACAAAGCCACTGACCCATAGATAGACCGAGACCCAGAAGACCTAAAAATGCATCAGGCTCTCTAGCGTATTCCGCTAAAAAACGGCATAAGCCATAACCCAAGAGGAATAAACCGGAGATCTGACCCACCCTTCTAGGCTTGCTTGCGTAAATCCATAACACCACCCCAAGCAAAACACCCTCTCCAAATAATTGATAAATTTGCGAGGGATGGCGCGGAACAGAGTCCACCAAAGGAAATATCATCGCCCAAGGCAAATCCGTTGGTCTACCCCAAAGCTCCCCATTAATAAAGTTACCAAGACGCCCAAACGCTAATCCAAAGGGAACTAAAGGAGCAACCAAATCACTTACAACAAAAAATTGGGTGTTCTTTTTCTTGGCAAACCATAACAAAGCAATCAATACACCCAGAAGGCCGCCATGAAAAGACATGCCGCCCTCCCAGATCTTGAAAATGCTCAGTGGATGTGAGAGGTAAAAACTAGGCATATAGAACATGGTGTAACCAATGCGACCACCAAGCACCACGCCCAAAACTCCTGCAAACAATAAGTCTTCTAAATCTTTATAAGTCCAGCCTAAGGCTTGATAACGTGGTGTTTGAATACGCACACGGCCTAGCAATAAAAACTGCACAAATGCCATCAAATACATCAACCCATACCAGTGAATCGCAAATGATCCAATGCGTATTGCGGCAGGATCAAACTGTGGATGAATCAGCATGAAATATAGAAATTAGCTTTTAGACTGATCAAAGTTGTGCAGCTCATGACCAAGTTCACGATACGCTTTAAAGCGCTCGCGCCCTGCCAAACGCTCAGCCTCATTAATCGTAACCACTTCAACAATCCGAGGAAATCGCGCCACTAAAGCTGACACATCTCCAGGCATATGCATACCTAAGTGAATGATGACGTCAGCATGAGGTATGGAATCAAACGATGGTGATGCAAAACTATCGCTCAAAACAATCGGAGTGTCAGGAGCAGCCTCATCATGAATTGAACAGTGAGGCAAAAAGTCTACGTCACTAAACGACCAGAGTAACTCATCTAGTTTTTTTAAATCCGCTGCATCGCCAACAATCAATATGTTGCGAACAGGATGACCCTCTGGTGTAGCGCTCCAAATCTTGCGCGTCAGGCGACACGCATATTCAAGCTTATTGGCCACATTGCTGTGAAAATCAATTCTTGCCATAGCAAATAAATTTATTTTTGCTCAAGCAAGAAATTCACCAACAAAGGCACAGGTCGTCCGGTTGATCCCTTCGCTGCCCCACTCTTCCATGCGGTACCAGCAATATCCAAATGCGCCCATTTATATTTCTCTGTAAAGCGTGATAAAAAGCACGCCGCAGTGACACTGCCGGCGGGACGTCCGCCAATATTAGCAACATCCGCAAAGTTTGACTTCAACTGCTCATGATAGGCAGCGTCTAAAGGTAACCTCCAAACGGTATCCAAAGAGTCTTGGCCTGCCTTAGTGATGCCCTGCACTAATTCTTCATCGTCAGAGAATAAGCCGCTGTGTACATGCCCCAAGGCGATCACACATGCGCCAGTAAGGGTGGCAATATCAATTACTGCTTTGGGTTTGAAGCGCTCTACATAGGTCAACGCATCACACAATATTAATCGTCCTTCAGCATCGGTATTGAGAATTTCAATTGTCTGCCCTGACATGCTCTTCACAATATCTCCGGGCCGAGTTGCCTTGCCCGAAGGCATATTTTCACAAGTTGGTATAACGCCGATAACATTCTTTTTCAATTTCATTAGGCCAGTGGAGTACATCGTGCCGATCACTGAAGCTGCTCCGCACATGTCGTACTTCATCTCATCCATTGCTTCACCTGGTTTTAATGAAATCCCGCCAGTGTCAAATGTAATTCCTTTACCTACCAAAACGATTGGGGCTTCACCAGTCTTGCCGCCTTGATGACGCATCACAATAAATTGGGGCGGAGTTTCGGATCCCTGTGCAACCGACAAAAAAGATCCCATGCCAAGAGCCTGAATTTGTTTGAGACCAAGCACTTCTACCTTCAACCCCGCTTTTTTAGCCAAACCTAGCGCAGTTTTACCAAGGTAAGTTGGCGTACAAATATTAGGCGGAAGATTGCCCAAATCCTTGGCAAGATTCATACCCTCGACCATCGCGCTACCTTGGTCAACTGCAAGCTTTAAGTCTTTGGCGCACGCATCATTACCTGCAAATATCAGATGCTTGAAAGTATCGGGTTTATCTTTGGCCTTAAATTTCATAGCGGGCTGCCGCACACCAAAACGATAAGCTTGATCGCCTGCATATTGAATTGTCAGGCGTACTTCTTGCGCAATTGCATTTTTAGACTTTGAATGCTTAAAGCTTGGAGCAAACCAAATAGCATTCTCAATAGAGCTCCCGCTTAAGGCCTTTAATCCTGCGCGGGCAACCTTAGAGTAGGCATGCAGGCTAGTTTCAGAGGCCTGATGCAGATCACCCAAACAAATTAGCAGCACTCGCTTTGCTTTCACAGCATTTGTAGCCCATGATTTATCAGCTCTTAATGTGCAAATAGATGCTTGTGCGCTACCTAAATCACCCAAAACATGGGCATGACTTACAGCTCCACTCAAAAATTGATCTAACTCAGCCAAAAGACCCGATTTTGTTTTTGCGGCCTTTGCTCCAGCAATTCCATCCAAATCTGTTTTGGAGTAGGCCAAGACCAAACAATCCGTCGCCTGGGCCAACAGGGTTTTTAAGCCAGACTTGAGCGTTTTGAGATTGTGGAGGTCTGCTTGGGGGAAAATCTTGGTGCTAAATTGAATAGTCATGATTGATTGCGGTACTTTTAGGTCGATTCAGGGGCTAAAGATACAAATTTACGATGTTTATCCATTATCCTCCGACATGAGATTAACCTAATTTGTCTTTAGATACTCACAAGCAAAAAAACCCTCAGCACCTGAATTTAGCCCCAGATAAATAGACCACCCATGATCTTTAAAGATGCTCTGCGCCGCGAACTAAGCTTTACTACTGGCGGGGTCTTTTTGGTGCTGGTAACCATTATGGTGACCACCTTGGTGATCCGAATCTTGGGATACGCTGCAAATGGCACCGTCAATCCTGAGGATGCCATTGTCCTCATTGCATTAGCCACTTTAGGCTACCTGGCTGTTTTATTAACCGTCTCCCTATTTGTTGCCACCCTCATTGTTTTAGTGCGTTGGTATAAAGACTCAGAAATGATTGTCTGGTTTGCCAGTGGCTTGAGTATTAGCAATCTAATTAAGCCAATTTTGCAATTTGCAACGCCGCTCATTATTGTGATTGCCCTTCTCGCTCTTTTTGTATGGCCATGGGCTAATCGAGAAACCACCCTCATTAGTCAACGCTTTCAACAGCGGGATGACGTCTCCATGGTGAGCGCAGGACAATTTAAAGAATCTGCCCGAGCACAACGCGTGTTTTTCATTGAAGAACTCGATGTCGATAAAAGTGAAGTGAAGAATATTTTCGTTGCGGACAATAAAAATGGACGGCTCAGTATTGCCGTCGCATCTACCGGGTTTATCCAAAACTCTGAAGGCGGTGAAAAATCGATTGTCCTTCGTAATGGACGCCGTTATGAGGGATATCCAACTGAACCCGATTTTCGTATTTTGGAGTTCGATAATTACATCACGAAGATTCGCAGCAAGGAGGCACTTGCTCCTGCACCACGCGATAGAGAAAAAACCATTTCTGAATTATTTAACGATGGCAACCCCAATGCAATCAATGCGAATCGCGCAGAATTGCTATGGCGTATAGGTTTGCCACTAATGGCTTTAGGTTTGGTACTCATTGCCATTCCACTGGCTTATGTCAATCCACGCCTTGGCAACTACACCGCTATGTTTTATGCAGTTCTGATTTATTTGATTTACAGCAACCTACTCAATCTCACGCAAAATTTTGTTGCCCAAGGAAAGTTCAGTGTATTTGTTGGCATCTGGCCAATTCACCTACTTGCCTTACTGATTGCGACAGTATTAATTCGTAATCGTATAAACCCATCTGTGAAATGGTGGCGTCGTCAATTACCAGCCGGCTTAGGTAAAAAATGAAATTGCTCTTTCCATACATTTACGAACGCTATTTAGCTAAGCAAATTTATATTGCCTTTGGCTTTATTTTGTTTGCATTGGTAGCATTATTTCTATTTTTTGATATTTTGAGTGAACTGGGGTCTGTGCAAGGCGCCTATACCCTGCCACTAGCACTGCTGCACGTTTTATTGAAGGCTCCGGGTCGTATTTCTGAAATTATTCCGATCGCCTGTTTGATTGGCAGTATTTATGTATTTGCAATGATGGCTAGCCAATCAGAATTCACCATCCTGAGAATTGCTGGGTTAGATATCAAACGTGGCTTGATTGCGCTTACCAAGATTTCTATACCGCTGGTTGTGCTGACACTCGTTATGAGCGAATGGGCTGGCCCTTATGCTGATAACAAATCAGAACAAATTCGGATGAAAGCGCTGGGCGCCACTTATTCTTCACAATTTAAGACTGGTGTTTGGGTTAAAGATCGCCTGCGTGATGAAGATGGCAGCGGGCCTGTGCGCCCTGGAGTGCGTTACGTAAACGTAGGCAATGTTGATAAAGACAATGAAATTCGAAATATTCAAATGTATGAATTCAACGATGCGTATAACCTTCTATCGATTCGCAGCGCACCCTCAGGCCACTTCGATGAGAGCGGCACCTGGGTCCTGAATGACGTTACTGAAACTCGGTTCAAAGAAATCAAGCAATCCGACCCACTCAATCCTGTATTCAGCGCACATACATTGAATCATCCAATCTTGACGCTAGAGTCCGAGGTCACGCCGCAAATCTTGAATGTCCTTTTAATTAGCCCTGAAAAAATGTCGATTGTGAGTTTGGGTCGATTCATTTCGCACCTTCAGGAAAACAAGCAAGATGCAAAACGCCACGCAATTGCATTCTGGAAAAAAGTAATCTACCCGCTTACGATTTTCGTCATGCTTGCACTTGCCCTTCCCTTTGCCTACCTAAAAGTACGCGCAGGTAGTGTGGGCATCAAAGTGTTTGGCGGCATCATGCTGGGTATGAGCTTTCAACTGTTTAATTCGCTGTTCTCTAATGTAGGGCTGCTGAGTGCATGGCCGGCATTTTTGACTGCTTTAATTCCCCCGATGTTCTATTTCTTCTTAGCCCTCGTAGCGCTGAGATGGGTCTCTAAAGCCTAATATCTAAAATTCATATAGAATTTGCTTCCTATATCTTTGTGGATATATAGATTGGAGCTGTCCATATGAATTTGCATCAATTCCGCTTTGTCCGTGAAGCCGTTCGTCAGAACTTTAATTTGACCGCTGCGGCTAAAGCCCTCTTCACTTCACAGCCTGGCGTCTCAAAAGCGATTATTGAACTTGAGGATGAGCTGGGCGTAGAAATTTTCCGCAGGCATGGCAAACGCATTCGCTCACTTACCGAACCAGGCAAACGCATTCTGGTTTCCATCGAACGCATTCTGGACGAAGTGGAGACGCTAAAACGCGTAGGTAAAGATTTTGCGAGCCAAGATCAAGGTAACTTCGTTATTGCGACTACGCACACGCAAGCTCGCTACGCACTACCAAAAGTCCTAACGGAGTTTACTAAGCGCTTTCCCAAGGTACGCGTCAGCATTCAACAGGGTAGCCCTGGTCAAATTGCTGAGCTACTCATTCATGATCGTGCAGATATCGCTATTGCAACTGAGGGCATTGCGAATACACCTGGGGTTTTAGCTTTGCCAGGATACCAATGGCAGCATGTGGTCATGGTGCCACTTAGTCATCCCCTGTTAAATCAAGCGACTGTTACTCTAGAAGAAATCGCAAAGTATCCAATCATTACTTATGACAAGGCATTTGCTGGACGCAGCAAAATTGACGCGGCTTTTGCGCAACGCGGCATTGCACCCGACATTATTTTGGAAGCGATTGATGCTGACGTTATCAAAACTTATGTTGAAGCTGGCATGGGGATTGGCATTGTTGCAGGACATGCATATGACTCAGATAGAGACCGCAATCTCAAAGTAATCACTGTGGGTCATTTATTTGGAAATAATGTTTCGCATATTGGCGTAAAGCAAGGCGCCTATTTACGCTCATTTGTATACACCTTTATCGAACTCTTCTCTCCAACGCTCACCAAAAAAATCGTTGAGCAAGCCATGAACGAGAAAGCGGAGACGTACGAAATCTAGAGGAGTTGAACTAGGTTCAATAGTTGGTGCCTCGGGGCGGACTCGAACCGCCACGCCTTGCGGCACCGGATTTTGAGTCCGGCACGTCTACCAATTCCATCACCGAGGCAGGTGTTTGCAGTGGAAATTCTGCTTTATTAGCCAAATTGCTAGTGCTAAGACATGAGAGTGTAACAAAAATTGTCTCTCTGCCCCCTATCTCATATTCAGAAGACCTTAAAATAGTCTCTTATAGCCAAATAATGTAAAGGACTCACCCGTATGGCCGGCCATTCGAAATGGGCCAATATTCAGCACCGCAAAGGACGTCAAGACGAAAAACGCGGCAAGATTTGGACCAAGCTCATCAAGGAAATTACCGTAGCTGCCAAGCTGGGTGGTGGCGATATTTCCGCCAACCCACGTTTACGTCTAGCCATTGATAAGGCAAAAGATGCGAACATGCCTAATGACAATGTGCAAAGAGCGATTGCTCGCGGCACTGGCTCATTGGAAGGCGTCAATTACGAAGAAATTCGCTATGAGGGTTACGGCATTAACGGAGCAGCAGTAATCGTTGATTGCTTAACTGATAACCGCACTCGCACCGTCGCAGAAGTCCGTCATGCCTTTAATAAGAATGGGGGCAACATGGGCACCGAAGGTTCGGTTGCTTTCTTATTTAAACATTGCGGTCAAATGTTATTCGCCCCTGGGGCTAATGAAGACCAACTGATGGAAGTGGCGTTGGATGCTGGCGCTGATGATGTGATTGCCCATGAGGATGGATCTTTTGAGGTGCTTACACCTGTGCCAGATTTTCCGAAAGTACAAGATGCAATTGTCAAGGCAGGATTAAAGGCTGAGCTAGCTACGGTTGCCATGCGCCCCGAAACAGAGATCGCGCTCGAAGGAGAGCAAGCAGAAAGCATGCAAAAGTTACTAGATGCTCTTGAAAACCTAGATGACGTACAAGAAGTGTTTACGAACGCCGCTCTATAACTCTATTTATTCTTTTTAATTTGCCATTATGAAAATTCTTCTCGTTGGATCTGGTGGACGTGAACACGCATTAGCCTGGAAGCTAGCCCAATCACCGCAAGTACAAACTGTTTACGTGGCACCAGGCAATGGTGGCACTGCCACTGCAAAGCAAAGCGCAGCTGGCATTGAAAATCTTCCAATTACAGATCTTCAAGAATTGGCTGACTTTGCTAAACGTGAAAGCATTCATCTCACTGTAGTTGGTCCTGAGGCGCCTTTAGCAGCGGGCATCGTAGATGTATTCCGCAATAATGGTTTACGCATTTTTGGCCCAACGCAATTAGCTGCCCAACTGGAATCTTCTAAGGACTTTTCTAAAGCCTTCATGAAACGTCACGGCATTCCAACCGCCGATTACCAAACATTCTCTAACGCATTAGAGGCGCATGCTTATATCGATGCTAAAGGTGCACCGATCGTGATTAAGGCTGATGGTCTTGCAGCAGGCAAAGGCGTAGTTGTTGCAATGAGCCTTGAAGAGGCGCATGCCGCAGTCGACATGATGTTGGCAGATAACAAATTGGGTAATGCAGGCGCACGGGTCGTGATTGAAGAATTCTTAACGGGCGAAGAAGCCAGCTTCATTGTTCTAGTCGATGGAAAAAATGTTCTAGCGCTAGCTACTAGTCAAGATCACAAACGTTTATTGGATGCTGACCAAGGCCCCAATACTGGCGGTATGGGTGCCTACTCTCCTGCCCCCGTCGTCACCCCCGAAATTCATGCGCGAGCTTTGCGCGAAGTCATCATGCCAACTGTGAAAGGCATGGAGGCTGATGGTCTACCGTACACAGGGTTTCTGTATGCGGGACTGATGATCACGCCTGATGGAAACATTAAGACTCTCGAGTTCAATTGCCGCATGGGCGATCCAGAAACACAACCGATTATGACTCGCCTGCGTAGTGATCTAGTAGATGCTCTTGATCATGCTGTAGATGGCAAGTTAAATGAAGTGGAGCTCGAATGGGATCGTCGTACTGCGCTCGGCGTTGTGCTTGCTGCCCATAACTATCCAGACACCCCGCGAAGTGGTGATGTCATCACTGGTATACCGACTGATACAGACGATCAAATTACCTTTCATGCGGGTACTAAATTACAAGATGGCAAAGTCATCACCTCTGGTGGACGAGTTCTCTGCGTTGTTGGTCTAGCAGATACCGTGAAAGGCGCGCAACAGAAAGCTTATGAAGCCATTAGCAAAATCCAGTTTGACGGCATGCAATTTCGCAAAGATATTGGCTACCGCGCAATTAAATAAGAACCTTAAATAAAGATACGATCTTTGCCAGCAGAACAAAACCAAATTGATATCGCCGCCTTAAAGAATTATTTCTTAGGCCTGCAAGAGCGCATTACTAGCGCTATGAGTGCGTTAGATGGGAAAGCATTCATCTCGGATGAATGGCACAAGCCTGAAGATAGCAAGCTCAAAGGATATGGTCGCACCTGTATTTTGGATGGCGGCAATATTCTAGAAAAAGGCGGGGTTGGTTTCTCCCATGTACGCGGCGATCAAATGCCTCCCTCAGCATCACATCATCGACCTGAGGTAGCAGGTCGTAGTTTTGAGGCGATGGGAGTCTCTTTAGTTTTTCATCCGAACAATCCCAAGGTGCCCACTACGCATATGAATGTGCGTTGCTTTATTGCTCAAGCACCTGAAAAAGAACCGGTATGGTGGTTTGGTGGTGGCTTTGACTTAACACCCTACTATGGTGTTGATGAAGATTGCAGACACTTTCACCAAACTGCGAAGGATGCGCTCGATCCTTTTGGCGCAGAGCTATACCCCCGCTTTAAGAAATGGTGCGATGAGTACTTTTACTTAAAGCACCGTGAAGAGCCTCGCGGTATAGGTGGCGTATTTTTTGACGACTTTAATGAATTAGACTTTGAGAAAAGCTTTGCTATGACTCGTGCTGTTGGTGATGCCTTCATTAACGCTTATCTGCCGATTGTTGAGAGGCGTTACAAAGATCCCTTCACTGCCGAAGAAAAATCATTTCAAGAATATCGTCGCGGTCGGTATGTGGAATACAACCTCATCTTTGATCGAGGCACGATCTTTGGCTTGCATTCTGGTGGACGCACTGAGTCAATCCTCATGTCGATGCCTCCAGTAGTCCAATGGCGTTACAACTGGCATCCAGAGCCAGGCACACCCGAAGCTAAGCTCTATGACCACTACCTCAAACCGCGTAATTGGTTAGCTTGAGTACTACAGAATCCAGCTCTCGCAAACGCATTGGTATATTGGGTGGCACCTTTGATCCACCCCATGTAGGTCATTTAAAGCTCGCCAGTCACTTTGCAAAACTGCTGCATCTTGATACTCTGTTATTTGTTCCGAGCGGTGAACCTTGGCAAAAAGGAAGTGGCATAACCCCTGCTGAAACTCGCTATCAATTAACTGAAGCGGCTGGCATCGATTTAGCGAGAGCATTTCTCTATCTCAAGATTCCGACTCAGATTGGAATTGATCGCCTTGAAATCGATCGTGCAGGACCAAGCTACGCAATTGATACTGTTAAGGCATTACGAGAGCGATTTGGCGATGAAGCCAGCCTTATTTGGTTAATGGGTGCAGATTCACTGAATGCACTCCCAAGCTGGAACTCCTGGAAAGAGTTGCTCAATTACGTGAATTTTGCTGTGGCAAGTAGACCCCATCATGATCTTGAGGCAAATAGAAGTACTGAAGTAAAAGACTTGCTCCTCAAGCATCAAACTATGGATGCAAGCTCTCTTGAAAACCAAGCATTCGGCCTTATCTATGTAGATAAGACACTTGCAGTCGATCTTTCTTCAACAAACCTGAGAAAACAGCTAAAAACGGCGCGCAACTCGATTGAGACCGAAGCCATTCCTTCTCATTCCCTCAGCCTCATTCACAATCTGGGCTTGTATCAATAATCAGGCTTAGACCACACACAACAGTAGAATAGTTAACGATATGGACTTGAAAAAATTACAACGCGTCATCATTGATGCCTTAGAAGATGTAAAGGCGCAAGATATTCGCGTATACGACACTACCAAATTAAGCGAACTGTTTGATCGCGTCATTATTGCAACCGGCTCAAGCAATCGCCAAACAAGATCTTTAGCAATGTCCGTCAAAGAAGAGGTAAATGCCAAAGGCGGTGAGGTTATCTCAATTGAAGGATTAGAAACTGGTGAATGGGTGTTGGTGGATTGTGGCGATATCGTCGTGCATATTTTGCAACCGATGTTGCGCTCCTACTATCAGCTCGAAGGTATGTGGGGTGCCAAGCCCGTGCGCGTTAAATTAGCTGGCGACAAAGGTCTTGTTAAAGCAAGCGAGCCTGACGAAGAGTAATTTACGTCCTGCCAATGCGTTTAACCATTGTTTCCGTTGGCCACAAAATGCCAGATTGGGTTGCCACTGCAACCCAAGATTACATCAAGCGCATGCCCACTGATTGCAGCATTGACATCAAAGAAATCAAACCGGATCTGACCCCCGTAAAAGAGGCGGTAAAAATTCTGGCGGCGATACCAAAGGGTTCACGCGTCATTGCTTTAGATGAGCGCGGCAAAGATCAAACTACACAAAACCTAGCTACCGAATTAGCCAATTGGCGCCAAGAGGGCTTTGACATCACTTTCTTGATTGGTGGTGCTGATGGACTTGATGCTGAACTCAAAAAGAATACGCAAGCTATGTGGAGACTCTCTAGCCTCACAATGCCACATGCAATGGCGAGAGTCTTACTCGTAGAGCAGCTCTACCGAGCATGGACCATTCTGCAGGGCCACCCCTATCATCGCGAGTAAACTCTTGAGCAACTTTATCTACCTAGCCTCACAAAGCCCTAGACGCCAAGAACTCTTAAAGCAGATTGGTGTGCGCTACGAAATGCTGCTTCCTCTTGCGGATGAAGATACAGAGAGTATTGAAATCCCATTAAATCAAGAAAAAGCGCGCGATTACGTTAGACGCGTCACTCTAGCAAAAGCTTCGTTTGCACTCGAGCGCTGGAGAAATAGAGGTCTACCCTGGGCGCCCATTCTCTGCGCAGATACCACGGTAAGCCTGCCCAATCATGCTGACGGGGAAATTCTTGGTAAACCAGCTGACGCTAATGATGCTCGCAGAATTTTAAAAATGCTAAGCGGTAAAACTCATGAAGTCTTAACAGCTGTCACTCTCACCTGCAATCCAGAGAGCGCACCTCTCTGCGTAGTTCAAATATCAGAAGTCGAGTTCGCCCCCCTCTCTGCCGAACAGATTGAGTCATATATCGCGAGTAAGGAGCCTTTTGGTAAAGCTGGCGCCTACGGCATTCAAGGTAGCGCTGGTGCATTTATCTCCAGGATCAATGGGAGTTATAGCGGTATCATGGGACTTCCACTTTATGAGACTGCTCAATTACTAGATCAAGCACGAATTACTTTTATATGAATGAAGAAATTCTGATTAATATCACCCCGCAAGAAACGCGCGTTGCACTTATTCAGCAAGGTGCTGTTCAAGAATTGCAAATTGAGCGTACGCGTCAGCGAGGTATTGTTGGCAATATCTATCTGGCAAAGGTTGTCCGAGTGCTGCCCGGCATGCAATCTGCTTTTATCGAAATTGGGCTTGAGCGCACTGCGTTTATGCACGTGGCAGACATTACTCAAAATAATCCACAAGCCCAAATCGAGAAACTATTGTTTGAAGGTCAAACCTTACTAGTTCAAGTTCTTAAAGATCCACTCGGCACCAAGGGTGCACGATTAACTACCCAGTTGAGTATTGCTGGCCGTAATCTCGTTTACTTACCCCCTGCCGGTACCGATGTCGCTACCGAAAAATATATCGGCGTATCTCAGCGCATTGATCAACCAGAAGAACGTGAGGCAATCAAAGCGCGTCTAGCAGGCTTAATGGCCGAAGATGAAAAAGGTGGAATCATTGTCCGCACTAGCGCTCAAGATGCTACTGATACCGAATTACAGCATGATATGCATTACCTAAGAACTACTTGGGAGAGTATTCGTGAAGCGATGAAACAAAAAGCAGCGCCTAGCTTGCTATACCAGGATCTAAGTCTTGCTGAACGTGTACTACGAGATGTTGCGGGTGAAGAAACCACACAAATTCGGGTCGACTCTGCCGAGAACTTCGAAAAGCTCAAGGGTTTTGCCAATCTATATATGCCTAACCTCCTGGGTAAGCTAACCCTACATCGTGGTGAGCGCGCCCTTTTTGATTTATTTGATGTCGATGCCGAAATTAATAAAGCCCTGGGTCGCCGAGTAGATCTCAAATCTGGCGGCTATCTCATGATTGATCAAACAGAATCAATGACTACGATCGATGTCAACACAGGCAGTTATGTAGGCGCTCGTAATCTTGATGACACCGTCTTTAAAACCAATCTAGAGGCTGCGCAAGCGATTGCCCGTCAATTGCGTTTACGTAATCTTGGTGGAATCATCATCATCGACTTTATTGACATGATCAGCAAAGATCATCAAGAAGCCGTTTTAAATGAGCTAAAACGCAATCTTGAACGAGATCATGCACGCACTTCGGTAAGCGACTTTTCCGCCTTAGGATTGGTGGAGATGACGCGTAAACGAACCCGCGAATCACTAGCCCATATCACCTGTGAGCCCTGTCCTACGTGTATTGGTAAGGGTGAGATTAAAACTGCTCAAACTATTTGCTATGAAATTTTGCGAGAAATTGTGCGAGAGCATCGCCAATTTAATCCGCGTGAATTTAGAATTGTCGCCTCACCAGATGTGATTGATCTTTTCCTTGAAGAAGAAAATCAATTCTTAGCGCAGTTAGGTGACTTTATTGGCAAGCCCATCACCTTACAAGCTGAAGGTAGCTTTCGCCAAGAACAATACGATATTGTTCTCAGCTAGTGCGGTAAAGCATTAGATAAAAAATTTAAGCATTCGCAAACTGAATACGATGAAGGTTGGCGTATAGACCATCCTTTTTAATTAGTTCTTCGTGCGAGCCATTTTCTACAATGTGGCCATGCTCAAGCACCACAATGCGATCGGCATGCTCAATGGTAGAGAGTCGATGGGCAATCACTAAAGTTGTTCTACCGGCCATTAAGCGTTCTAGGGCATCTTGCACTTGACGCTCTGACTCTGAGTCCAATGCAGAAGTTGCTTCATCTAATATCAAAATTGGCGCATTTTTATAGATTGCCCTGGCAATCGCTAAACGCTGTCGCTGGCCGCCAGATAAGCGGTTACCGTTATCACCGACCAAGGAGTCAATTCCATCTGGAAGTTCACGAATCATTGCACTTAGATTTGCAGCCTCCAGAGCCTCCATAACGCGCCCACGATCAATACCCTTTTCATTGGTAACACCATAGGCTACGTTTGCCGCAATGGTGTCATTGAACAAAATCACATCTTGACTGACAAATGCCAATTGCTTTCTGACATCGGCAAGTGCAATATTTTCCAGGGGCTGATCGTCCAAATAAATTTGCCCGCTAGTAGGCTTAAAGAATCGTGGCAATAAATTGACTAAGGTTGATTTGCCGCCGCCTGATGGCCCAACGAAAGCAACGATTTCACCTGGCTTGATATTTAAATTAATATTACTTAGAGCATCTTTACGGCCCTGCTCTTGCTGATAAGAAAAACCAACATTCTCAAATCGAATTGCACCTTTGGCCTTTTCCAAGGAATGCATATTAAGGCGGCGCTCTTCTGCTTCTTCAAAAGGTTGATCCATTAAACCAAAAATTATTTCGGCTGCAGTAAGACCGCGTTGTAATGGCTGATTGATATCCGCTAGATGCTTTAAAGGAGAAATCACCAACATCATCGCGGTAATAAAGGCTGCGAAACCACCAACAGTAGTGCCCTCGGTAGCTGACTGCATCAAGGCAATGACCAAAACTATCGATAGGGCCATCGATGCTATTAATTGCGTAATGGGCTGGTTCAAACCTCCGGCAACTGCAGACTTCAGAGCAAATTGACGTAGACGCTCAGCCTTTTGCATAAAGCGATTCATTTCATACTCTTGCGCCCCATGAACCTTGACAATTTTGTAGCCCGCAGCAGACTCTTCTACGATATATGCTAACTCACTGGTTAAATTTTGTTGCTCCCGGTTTAGCGATCGCAAGCGCCGATTAATCTTGCTCATGATGAAAGCAATAACGGGAAAAATAAATAAAACAACAAGAGTTAACTTCCAGTTCAGATAAATTAAATAACCCATTAAACCAATCACAGTTAATGAGTCGCGTACCAAACTAATTAACATGCCGCCCATAATCGACAGCACATTATTTACTTCAAATACAACCGCATTAATTAAACTCGATGCAGAATTTTTCTGGAAAAATGCCGTACTAGCATTTAACAAGGTCTGAAACATCTGTTCACGAAGTTTTAAGAGAACCGCATTAATTACTCGCGTTAGCAAGTAATTTGATAAAAATTGTGCCAAGCTACGAACTAAAGCAAGACCCACTAAAAATACTGGCACCTGCCAAAGCTTGGTATTGAGCTGTCCAGTGAAACCGCGATCCAATAAAGGTTTCATGAGTGCCGGTATGGATGTCTCGGCTGCAGCGACGACTGCCATGGCCAATAAAGAGCCAACAATCAAGCCAATATGCGGCTTCAAATAGGTAATTAAGCGATTTAGTGCGGTACGATCTTGAGCATTCATATAATGAATTATGCCCACCTTATCCGTCATACTCATCACCCGCAACGAAGAAGCCAATTTAGAGGGCTGTCTGGCCTCCCTAGAGGGCATTGCCCAACAGATCGTCGTGGTTGATACCAATAGCGCTGATCGCACCCTTGAAATTGCTCAAAAATACGGTGCAACCATTGCCCAACCCCCTGATTGGCCTGGTTTTGGCCCCCAAAAAAACCGCGCCCTAGACCTAGCTACAGGCGATTGGGTTCTCTCTTTGGATGCGGATGAGCGTCTTACGCCCGCCCTAAGATCGGAAATTTTGACCGCCATCCACCATAGCGCCCATATAGATTGCTTCGCAATCCCTAGACTATCTTGGTATTGCGGACGATTTATGCGTCATTCAGGTTGGGCTCCAGATTATGTCGAGCGCTTATTTAAACGTGGAAGCGCACGATTTTCTGATGATTTAGTGCATGAGAGGCTCATCCCGAATGGCCCAGTCGCCAAACTGGAAAACCCTATGCTGCATTACAGCTTTATGAATTACTCCCAAGTATTGCAAAAGCTGGATCGCTATTCGACTGCCTCTGCTGAACAAGCATTTGCGAAGGGCAAAACCAGTAGCCCCCTAAAGGCAGTTTTGCATGGCATTTGGGCTTTTATCCGCACGTACTTCATTCGCGCAGGATTCTTGGATGGTAGCCAGGGATTTGCCCTGGCCATCTCTAATGGCCAGGGTACCTACTACCGTTATATCAAGCTTTGGCACCTTAACCAGGAAGCCGAAAAATGATTTCGATTTTGCTGGCCACCTACAACTGGCCACAAGCACTCAAGCTTTGCCTCGAATCTTTGGAGACTCAAACCGATCGAGATTTTGAAATCATCATCGCCGATGACGGGTCCACTGAAAGCACCAAGGAAGTCATCAATACATTTAAAGCACAATCAACTATTGCCATCACCCATCTATGGCAAGAAGATCAAGGTTTTCGTAAAACCAAAATTCTGAATCAAGCGATTGAGCATGCCAAAGGGGAGTATTTAGTATTCCTAGATGGCGACTGCATTACTCAACCAGACTTCGTGGCACAACATCGTGCGCTGTCGCAAAAGGGATTCTTAGTAACCGGCAGTCGCGTACTGCTGAATGAGCAATTAACCAAAGAACTCACCGCTTCAGGGAACTGGAGCTACAAACAATTTAGTTCACATCTTCTGCAATATCGCCTCGCTGGTCAAATCAATAAATACTGGCCTCTGAAAATTAAATTAGGCGATGGCCCTTGGCGCAACTACAAGAAATTTGTTTGGCGCCGCATCAAAGGTTGCAATATGGCCTGCTGGAAAGCTGATGCCCAGGCGATTGGTGGTTTTGATGAAACCATGACTGGCTGGGGTCATGAAGATGCTGATTTTGTATTTCGCCTTCAGCACAACCATATCAAACGTAAGTCGGGCTCATGGGCAACAGAAGTACTTCACCTCTTCCACAAAATACACGATCAAAGTAATTCTGCCGAGAATGCTCGTCGAGTTCGTGAAAAAATTCTTGCAAAAGCCCTCTGAAGATAAATGCCATGAAGTCTTTTTCAAACTTCAAACCTAAAAAAATCTTATTCATTGCCACACGGCAAATTGGTGATGTGCTTGTCACCACTCCATTAATTAGCAAAGCCCGAGAACTTTGGCCTGATGCTGAGTTTCATTTTCTAGGTTACAAGGGCAAGATGGATATGCTTAAAGGCAATCCAGACATCGCCCAAACCATCGAGACCTCAGACCGCCCTGGTCTTACAGAATATCTCTCATTATTTAACCAACTCTTTCAGCGCTATGATCTCGCCTTTGTTACCCAACCAAGCGATCGAGCCTACCTATACGGCCTAGTAGCAGCCTTTCGTAGAGTTGGTGTTCTAGGGGGACATCCACAAGGCAAACATAGTCCTTCGGGCGATAAAGCACAGCAACAAAATGCTTGGAAGAAGTTTATTTCCATGCATACGGTTGACGTTGACTACTTCAACCAACACGTCATAACTGAAAAATTACGATTGCTTGAGGCGTTTGTTGATGACCCATCCAAGCTATTTGCAAAACCAATTGATGTCACCCCGCCCATTGGTGAGGCGCTTACCCCTGTCATTGCCAGTCAGTTGACGCAATCTTATATTGTTTTACATCCCGGTCCGCTGACAGCCTATAAACGTTGGCCACTTTTATATTGGCAGACACTTATTACTTACCTAGTACAACGCGGTCTTCAAGTAGTCCTTAGCGCATCTCCCGCAAAGCAAGACTTAGAGCTTAATCACGATATTCTGTCCCTACTCAGTGATGATGTGCGTGCACAGGTTATTGATACTGCAGGAAAGCTCTCTATTCCACAAGCTGGGACCCTACTCCGAAATGCAATCCTGTATATCGGTGTTGATACTTCGATTACCCACTTAGCTGCAGCGTGCAATACCCCAACAATTACCCTATTTGGGGCTACGCCACCTACAAACTTTGGGCCATGGCCCAATGGCTTTATTGGCCAACAACCTTATCAATTACGCGCACGCTCTCAGACCGTTGGCAATATTACGATTTTGCAAGGCCCTGGAGAATGCGTCCCATGTCGCAAGGCGGGTTGCCTAGACCGCGCTGATAGCAATAGCGAATGCCTCGATCTACTAGAACCCAGTCAAATCATTGCCGCCGTAGAAAAAATCATTAATTAAAGTCGCTAGACTTTAGTGATACTGAACCTGAACAGGGTCCTTCTGCTTAATGCCCAATAATTGGTTCAAGCTGTGTAAGCATGCGTCGTCTGGATAAATACGCATCTCTTCTGGAAACTGCACTAAGCAAGCACCACCACTAGTGGTTACTGCAGCTGTGAGCATCAAGCCCTTCACACCATCATTGGCATTAGTAGATGGATTTGAATTTCCTAATTTTGGATCACGCGCACGATTAGACATTAGGTATGGGCCAATCTGATTACGCAACATGCGAACATCAACCGCAGGATCAAGGTTGACATGAACATTACGTGCAAATCGCATGCGTGCTCCGGTAATGTCCATCACCGCCTCAGAAACAATCCGCATACCACCCGAGAACTTATCAGGAGTCACATTTACCTTGGCGATCAATAACTCATCTTCCTTCAGCCAGGATCGATTAGGTTCATAGACTTCGCTGTACAGCGTGATTTCTAGGGCAGTGGTTCCATCATCAATGGTTGCAATCATCATACGACCCCGTTGTCCAGTCAGCATACGGGCAGAAGTAATAATGCCAGCAATTAATTGATCCTTACCTTCAGTAATTTTTGCCAATGGCTGACGAATGAAGTGGGATGTCTCTTCGCGATAGGCATCAAACATATGGCCGGTAAGACAAAGTCCTAGAGCAGTTTTCTCTTCTTGCAGTCGCTTCTTTTCAGACCAAATGGGCTCACGCACTAATTCTGGGAGATGACGATGATCTTCGCCAGCCGCCTCAAACAAACTTACCTGATGAATCGACGCTTCAGCTTGCTCGGCCGCCTCAATCGCCCTTGCTAAAGAGGCCAACAAGGTTGAGCGAATGTCATATAGATTAGCGCCAGGAGGAACCTGATCGCGATACAGGCTATCGAATGCACCAGCGCGCATCAAAGCCTCTATCGCTCTGCGGTTTACTTGCCGACGATCTACGCGAGCACAAAAATCAAACAAGTCCTTGAATGGACCACCCGCTTCACGCGCTTTCACAATTACTTCAATTGCCGCCTCTCCAGTTCCCCTGACCGCCCCTAAACCATAACGAATATGACTAATCGGCGAGTCTGGTGCAGCATCTGGTGCTCGCAGCGGTGTGAACTCATATACCCCGGTATTAATATCAGGTGAGAACACACGAATTTGATTTGCCAAGCAATCGTCATACAAAATCTTCACCTTATCGGTGTCATCCATCGCGAGCGATAAGTTGGCTGCCATAAACTCAGCTGGGTAATACGCTTTTAGCCACGCTGTTTGATAGGCTAGTAATGCGTAAGCAGCGGCGTGAGATTTATTAAAGCCATAGCCCGCAAAACGCTCCATCAAGTCATAAATCTCATTAGCCTTAGATTCAGAGATACCACCTGCTTTTGCACCATCACTAAAGATCTTGCGATGTTGGGCCATTTCCTCTGGTTTTTTCTTACCCATTGCACGACGCAACATATCAGCGCCGCCCAGGGAGTAGCCGCCAATCATCTGAGCCATCTGCATCACCTGCTCTTGATAGACCATGATGCCGTAGGTTTCACGCAAAACCGGCTCAATACGCGGATCTGGATACTCTACTTTTTGACGGCCATGCTTACGCTCAATGAAGTCCGGAATCAAGTCCATTGGGCCAGGACGATACAAAGCCACCAAAGCGATAATGTCCTCAAAGCGGTCAGGCTTAGCTTCACGAAGCATGCCTTGCATGCCGCGACTTTCCAACTGAAATACCGCGACGGTATTTGCTCTTTTTAAAACCTCAAATGCCTTCTCATCATCGAGCGGGATATCGCTAATACTCCAATCCTTGCGATCCGCATGCAATGCTTTAATCCAACGCTCAGCAGCCGCCAAGATGGTAAGTGTAGTTAAGCCCAAGAAATCGAATTTCACCAGACCGATTGCTTCGACGTCATCCTTATCAAACTGACTAATAACAGAACTACTGTCTTGGTCTTTGGTTTCTTGGGTATAGAGCGGGCAGAAATCTGTCAAACGACCTGGTGCAATCAATACACCACCTGCATGCATACCCACGTTACGGGTCATGCCCTCTAATTGCTCTGCAAGAGACAGCAGTTGACGTACCTCATCTTCATTTTTCTCGCGCTCAGCAAGCTGTTTTTCTTCCTTCTTTGCCATGTCAATCGTCATGTATTGACCAGGCTTATTCGGTACTAGCTTTGCAATACCGTCAACAAAGTTATAGCCCTGCTCCAAAACTCGACCAACATCTCGAATCGCCGCGCGTGCTGCCATGGTTCCAAAGGTTGCAATCTGACTCACAGCGTCTTTGCCATACTTATCTTTGACATACTGAATGACGCGATCACGCCCATGCTGACAGAAGTCGATATCAAAGTCAGGCATCGATACCCGCTCAGGATTAAGGAAGCGCTCGAAGAGTAAGTTATAACGAAGCGGATCGAGGTCGGTAATGCCCAATGAGTAAGCCACCAAAGATCCTGCACCTGAACCACGTCCGGGTCCAACTGGTACGCCATTATTTTTTGCCCAGTTAATGAAGTCCGCCACAATCAAGAAGTAGCCAGGGAATCCCATTTGAGAAATGGTCTTTACTTCAAATACAAGTCGCTCTCTATAGCGCGGCATTTCCTTTGCACGTTCCTCGGGATCGGGGAAATTGCGCTCCATATGACGCTCAAGGCCCTGCTCTGATTGCGCCAGTAAATAGTCATCCAAGGTAATGCCCGGTGGCGTTGGAAAATCCGGCAAACGCGGTTGACCCAATACTAGAGATAAATTGCAGCGCTTAGCAATCTCTACGGAATTCGCCAATGCCACCGGCAAATCTGCAAACCGCTTTTCCATCTCCTCTTGTGTCAAAAAATACTGCTCTTCATTAAATTTTTTCTGACGACGAGGGTTACCAAGCAACTCTCCTTCGGCAATACAAACTCGCGCCTCATGAGCAATGAAGTCGCTCTTTTGCATAAACTGCACGGGATGAGTAGCAACCACAGGCAAATCTAGTTGACTTGCCACATGACAAGCTAACTGCAAATGTCTTTCATCTTGAGGATGTCCACCACGTTGCACTTCAATATAAAACGCATCAGGAAATATTTTTTGGAAACGTTTAATTGCTTTTTTAGCCTGATCTTCTTGACCCACTAGCAATGCCGCACCTACTTCACCCATACGCGCACCTGAAAGCGCAATCAATCCATAAGCAAGGGTTCTCCTGGCGTCCTTATCTTCAGCATTTGCAGCGGGCTCATTAAACCAAGACAAATCAATTTCAGCGCGACCACGATTTTGGTTATCTAGAGATGCTCTAGATAAAAGCTGGCATAGATTTAAGTAGCCCGAATGGTTTTGCACCAGCAACAGAAGACGATGTGGCTGATCTGGATCTTGTGGATTACTCACCCACACATCGGCACCCGCAATCGGCTTAATACCCCCAGAACGCGCAGCAGTATAGAAACGGACTAAACCAAACAAATTGCTGAGATCTGTAATAGCCAGAGCGCCCATCTCATCTTGAACTGCGGCAGCCACAGCATCGTCGATGCGCACCGTCCCATCCGTAATGGAAAACTCAGAATGGATGCGAAGATGTACAAAACGGGGTGAAGCCATGAGATGATTTTAGCTGTGTCCAAGCTCAAAAACCCCTCATCCCCAGCCGACGGCTATCGCGGGCGATTTGCCCCTTCGCCAACAGGGCCACTTCATGCTGGATCCCTTGTTGCAGCCCTTGGAAGCTGGTTAGACGCCCGTGCAAATGGGGGTCAATGGCTCCTCAGAATCGAGGATATAGACACCCCTAGATGCGTGCCCGGAGCCGACATTCAGATTCAAGCTCAATTGCGCGCTTGTGGCCTTTTTTGGGATGGGAAGCCTAGCTATCAATCTAGACGACAAGAGCACTATCAAATGGCATTCCAGCGTCTTAATAAGCTCGGCAAACTATATGCATGCTCCTGCTCAAGGCAAACGATTTCAAATGCTTTGTTAGCGGCGGGTATTCATACTCCACGCAACCAAGAGGTGGTTTATCCCGGAACTTGTAGGCCATCTCAGCCAACCCCTTATTCAGATGAGTTATTGGGCGATAGCAAAAAAGCATGGCGCATCGCCCTTCCGGAAAATTGCCAAATTAAATTTGAAGATCTTTCTCTCGGAATGCAAAAGCAAGACCTCAATCAAGCAGTGGGCGATTTTGTTTTACGCCGAAACGATGGGCTATTCACTTATCAACTCGCAGTCGTTGTTGACGATGCACAGCAAGGCATCACTCATATTGTTCGTGGGCAAGACTTGCTCAACAATACTGCGAGGCAAATTTATCTACAAAATCAACTAAATTACCCAACCCCAAGCTACCGCCACCTGCCTTTAGTGCTTGATGAGCACGGCGAGAAGCTAAGCAAACAAACGCTGGCCAGCTCAATCAATACCGAAAATGAGAAAAGTGCGCTTGCAGAGCTTCGCATAGCAGCAAAGCACCTTGGATTACATGGCTTGCCTGATGGGGATACCACTATTGCAGAGTGGTTGTTAGCGGCTGCAAAAGCTTGGAGAATCAATATCGCTAAATATGATTGATGCGCCAATAGAAATCTACGATGCTCGCCAAGAAAATAAAACTTAATGACTTAACTGAATTTGACATTGCTCGACTTCTAGAAAATAAGCGCGCGATGACTGAATATTTAAATCAAGTACTCGCTGATGGTGACGATGCCGAATTAGCCACCGCCTTACGGCACATTACCAGAACAAAAAGTAATGATAAAAATTGTTAGCCAGCTAGAAATAATTCAATCTCTTAAATCTATCGACAGCTTATTTTTTCTTAAAGCCACCAAGCAATGCGCCAACCGCAGGCTTAGCAGGGGTGATGCCTGCTTTTTTCACTTCTGGTAATTGAGCTGTTGGCGCTGAATCGGAATTTATAGATTTTGGTGTGCTACCGGGTTCATAGGGCTTGTAGAAGAATGGGTCTGTGATTTGACCTGGGGTGGATTTCACATCAGGTAAGGGCGCCACTTCTAGTTTGCGCTTCATTAATTTCTCGATGTCATCGAGTAAACGCTTTTCACTATCATCAACTAAGGCAATAGCATCACCTTTGCTTCCTGCGCGGCCTGTTCGCCCAATTCGATGAATAAAATCTTCGGCATTAAATGGCAACTCATGATTAATCACGCATGGCATATCAGGAATATCTAAGCCACGTGCCGCAACGTCAGTTGCCACTAGAGCTTCAATTGCACCTGACTTAAATGCCTCTAGGGTTAAAGTACGCTCTCCCTGACTCTTATCGCCATGGATCGCACCCGCTTTAATGCCATCACGCTCTAAGGCACGCGCTAATTTAGCGCAGCCTAGACGACTATTAGTAAAGATGATGCATTGGCGCGATAAGCCTTGGCGCGTACGATTCTCCAAGACCTTTACGATCGCGCGTTGCTTATCCATTGAAGACACCATATGCACTACTTGCTTCACCGTGTCTGCCGCGGCATTTTGTCTAGCAACCTCTACTGTCACTGGAGACCGCAAATAGCTTTGCGCCAATTTCTTAATCTCGGGCGAAAAGGTTGCCGAGAACAATAAGGTTTGGCGTTGCACTGGAATCAAATTAATGATGCGTTGCAAGTCTGGCAAGAAGCCCATGTCAAGCATGCGATCTGCTTCGTCCAATACCAGCAACTCTACCTGTGAAAGATTGGCCACCTTAGAGCCAATATGATCGAGCAAGCGACCAGGTGTAGCGATCAAGATTTCCACACCATTACGCAGGACTTGCACTTGCTCTTTCATATCAACGCCGCCATAAACCACGGCAGTTCGTAAATCCGTATGCTTGGAATAGCTTGCGGCGTTGTCAGCCACCTGAACTGCTAGTTCACGCGTTGGTGTCAGTACTAATGCCCGAATCGGGTGACGTGCTGGTGAAGCGCTATTACTTGCGTGACGCAAAATCTTTTGAATAATTGGCAATACAAACGCTGCCGTCTTACCAGTACCTGTTTGTGCCGCACCCATCAAATCACTTCCCGCAAGTACATGTGGAATTGATTGCGCTTGAATCGGCGTGGGATTGTTATAACCCTGTTCGGCAACCGCTTTTTGAATCAGCGGATCTAAACCAAAATCAGCAAAAGTGATTGTTGCTGTAGGGCTGGCAGCAGGAGCTGCGCCAGACCCAGAGGAAGAATTGTTATCAGTAGCAGTATTTGTCAAGGTAACTTACAGAATGGCCGCAATGCCGGCCTTAGCAGTCTCAGCATCTTCGGACGATTTAACGCCGGAAACGCCGACTGCGCCGATGGTAAACCCATTTACCTCGATGTTGACCCCACCCTCTAACATGCCGGCAATATGCGGAGCAGATAAGAAAGAAGTACGGCCATTGTTAATAATTTCTTCGTAAACACGGCTTTCACGTTTACCCATTGCAGCTGTACGCGCTTTCTCTTGTGCAATATATGCAGAAACAGGAGCGCAACCATCACGACGAATCAAGCCCAACATATGGCCACCATCATCACAAACCGCAATCGTTACTGCCCAGTTATTCGTAGCAGCGTGCTTGTTAGCAGCATCCAAAATCTTCTGAACATCTGCTTGCGTAAGGTAAGGTTTAGTAGCCAACATGTTGAATCCTTTTTTAAATACGTTTGTCTCGAATATGTTTTAAGGGATAAATACTTCATCAGCACAAGTGCCCAAGTGCTCAAATTATATAGGGTGCAGCAGGACTCGAACCTCCAAGCCCCGCTACACCGCATTCCTAAGCCAGAAGAGTTACTTCAGAAACTCTTGGGCAGCCACTACACCGCTGGCCTTAGGCTTGTAACCCATAGCACCCAGACTCATCTCTACACCGCTCAAAGCCGCCATTAAGCTCAATTCATTACAGTCACCTAAGTGACCAATGCGAAATGCCTTGCCTTTAATCTTGCCAAGGCCCGTACCCAATGAAAGATTAAATTTCTCAAGCGCGTGTTTACGCAATACATCCGCATCCATACCCTCGGGCACAGCAATACAAGTTAATACTGGTGAATAGCAATCTTTATCTTGACACTGAATTTCTAAGCCCCAAGCATTTACTGCTTCACGACAGGCTGCTGCTAAACGTTGATGACGCGCAAAAATATTATCCAAACCTTCAGCCATCATCATGTCCATTGCTTCGTGCAAGCCATACATTAGATTGGTGCTTGGCGTTGTAGGCCAATAACCATTTTTATTGGACTCCAAGATTTCATCCCAAGCCCAGTACGACTTTGGAAAAGTATTGTGCTTGCTGGCATCAATCGCTCTCGGAGATAAAGCATTAAAGCCAATACCAGGAGGCAACATCAAACCCTTTTGTGAACCAGACACCGTCACGTCGGCGCCCCACTTATCATGCTCGTAATCCGCCGAGCCCAAGCCAGACACACTGTCTACCAGCAACAAAGCTGGGTGCTTCAATGAATCAATTGCTTTACGTACTGCTGCAATATTGGAGGTGACGCCAGTAGAAGTTTCGTTATGCACTACGCAAACCGCTTTGATCTCGTGCTGGGTATCTTTACGCAAACGCTCTTCAATCACAGAAGCATCAACACCCCAGCGCCAAGTGTCTTGCCCTGGTTTGCCAACCACCTCAACATCTAAGCCGAGTCGTTTTGCTAAGGCACGCCACAAGTTTGCAAATTGACCGGTCTCATAGAAAAGCACCTTGTCGCCAGGGTTGAGAACGTTTACCAAAGCACCCTCCCATGATCCAGTTCCTGATGCGGAATAAATGATCACGGGTTGCTCAGTTTTAAAAATCTTCTTAATTCCCTCAAGCACCTGCAAACCAAATGCGCCGAATTCTGGACCACGATGGTCGATAGTTTGATAGCTAATTGAACGCAGTACGCGGGAAGGCACAGGGCTTGGGCCAGGAATATGCAAAAAATGGCGTCCTGATGCGTGGTTATCTAGTTTCAGCATAGTTTGTCTCGCTCTTGATTGGTTTTTAGGTAATTGAATGCTGTTGCTAGTGTATGCCAATTTTTGGGAATTTTCCATTTTGTATACAATTTATTTTGATTAAATTACCAAATTTAGCCAAATTTATGCTTTATTATGAGTTATTGACTATTTTGTATACAAATTTAGGATTCCAGAATCATGGCAAAAGAAACGCTGAATTCCCAGAATCTTCACGAAGCCACCTTCCAAAAACTCCGCTCTTTATTAGTGGAAGGCAAGATTGCCCCTGGTAACAAACTCAATGAGCGGGAGTTAGCTGAAAGTCTGAATGTTTCTCGCACCCCGATTCGCGAAGCGATCCGTCGCCTGGCCGCTGATGGTCTGGTGGAGTTGATCGCCAATCGCGGTGCAATTGCCCTACAACTAAGCCTAGAAGATGTTATTCATACCTTTGATGTCATTGCTGATCTAGAAGGATTCTCTGGTGAATTAGCAGCGAATAATATTAGCGATACCAGCCTTTCTGAATTAGAAGCTCTTCAATATGAAATGATGGCCTCTTACGCACGCAGAGATTTATCAAGCTATTACCAACTCAATCTACGAATTCATCACCTCATTAATCAAGCAGCAAATAATCCTGTTCTCTCTCGCTTATTCACTCAAGTCAATGCACGCATTGAAGCACTACGCTTTCGCTCCAACCAAGATGGCGTGAAATGGGAGAAAGCCGTTGAAGAGCATCAAGAGATGCTCGATGCGCTTAAGGCTAGAGACGGCGAGCGCATGCGCAATATCATGATGCGGCACGTTCATAACAAGCGAGATGTCGTTGTGCAATTACTCAAATCAGAAATGCCTACAGAGGCAATTGAGACAATCGAGGCAACCAAATCATGAACAAACCCCTTTCTAAAGAGCTCGTGATGGATACGACTATGCTAGCAAAACGCCTACGTCAAGAAACATCTGGCGAAGTAATGACGGATATGGCAAGTCGTGGACGCTATGCAACTGATGCCTCGATTTACCAAGCTATGCCAGTCGCTGTCTTTATTCCTAAGACGGCTGAAGATATTGCTAGCGCTATTCAGATTGCAGCAGATTTAAAAGTACCTGTACTACCCCGTGGTGGTGGCACTAGCCAGTGCGGCCAAACCACTGGTGCAGCTTTAGTCATCGACAACACAAAATACTTTCGCAATATTCTCGACCTTAATGTAGATAAGGGTTACGTAGAAGTTGAACCTGGAATGGTGCTTGATCACCTCAATGGTTCACTAAAGCAGCATGGTCTTTGGTATCCAGTGGATGTTTCTACTGCTGCGCAAGCAACCATTGGCGGCATGGCGGGCAACAACTCCTGCGGCAGCCGCTCCATCGCCTACGGCAATATGGTGCATAACGTATTAGGCATCGATGCATGGCTGGCAGATGGAAAGGTTGCGCAATTTGGCAACTATGCCAATAGCTCTGGTGCTGCCAAACAGCTGGGGGATTTTGTTAAGGGCTTAGCTTACACCCTACAACCTGAAATCGAAGCGCACTTTCCAAAAGTGCTAAGACGTGTTGCTGGTTACAACTTAGATATATTCCATCCACAAAGTGAGCTTCCCTACACTCAAGATGGCAGCGTCAATTTAGCGCATCTCTTAGTAGGCAGCGAAGGCACGCTAGCCTATTTCAAATCCTTGAAGCTTCAACTGGCTCCTTTAGCTAAACATAAAGTACTCGGTATTGTGAACTTTGCTAGCTTTTACAAGGCAATGGATAGTGCGCAGCATATTGTGAAGCTCGGCCCAACCGCAGTCGAGCTCGTCGATCGCACCATGATTGATCTAGCACGTAGCAACCCTAGCTTTAAGAAGACCATTGAGACTTCACTGATTGATCCTTCTGCACAAACACCCGAAGCTATTCTTCTTGTAGAGTTTTCTGGCGAATCGCACGCACCATTACTCGAAAAACTTAGAGCCCTTCAAGAGCTGATGGGTGACTTAGGTTTACCAGGCTCCGTGGTCGCAATGCCTGATACAGGTTTGCAAAAGAATTTGTGGGAAGTGCGCAAAGCTGGTCTTAATATCATGATGAGCCTAAAAGGTGATGGCAAGCCTGTCAGCTTTATTGAAGACTGCGCAGTACCTCTTGAAAGTTTGGCGGAATATACGCAGGCCTTAACTGATGTGTTCTCCAAATATGGGTCACGTGGCACCTGGTATGCCCATGCCTCTGTTGGTACTTTGCATGTCCGCCCCATTTTGGATATGCGTCGTGATGGCGCGCAGAAAATGCGCGCGATTGCCGAGGAAGCATCTGCCCTGGTACGCAAATACAAAGGCGCCTATAGCGGTGAACATGGAGATGGCCTATGTCGTGGCGAATGGATCTCTTGGCAATTTGGCCCCAGGATTACTGAAGCACTTGCACAAATTAAACAGGCGTTTGATCCAAATGGTTTATTTAATCCTGGCAAGATCATTAATCCACCCAAGATGGATGATGCGAGTAACTTTCGTTTTCCTCCAAGCTACAAGGTCATTCCCCTACAACCCGCTTTAGATTGGTCCGCTTGGAATGTACAAAATAATCCCGTTACAGAAGAGACCACTGCGCCAGGCACCGGAGGCGATCCCGCTCAAGGCTTAGCCAAAGCAGTTGAAATGTGCAATAACAATGGCCACTGCCGCAAGTTTGATGCAGATATGATGTGCCCAAGCTACCGCGTTACTCGTGATGAGAAACATCTAACACGTGGTAGAGCAAATACCCTGCGCTTAGCCCTCTCCAATCAACTGGATATTCATGATGAGTCATCTCCATTAGGTAGCGATGCCATTAAAGAAGTGATGGATCTTTGTGTGAGCTGCAAAGCATGTCGACGCGAGTGTCCCACTGGTGTTGATATGGCGAAGATGAAAATCGAGTTTTTAGCTGCTTACAAAAAAAGGGTTGGTCACTCCTTACGAGATTTGGCAGTAGCTTATTTACCCAAATATGCAGCCACAATTAGCAGTATTCCACTACTCCCAGCGCTGCTCAACCTACGTAATCACATCAAACCTATCGCCAAATTACAAGAATGGGTCATGGGCATCTCCGCACAGCGCAGCCTGCCCATTTGGAAGAGCAATACTTTTTGGAATCAGAAGAAAGCATCTAGTTACCAATCCAGCCCGTCTCAATTGCTTGGCGCAGATGGCAAAGGTGTTGTTCTGCTCGCTGATACTTTTAATGCCTACTTCGAGGATGAAAATCTTCAATCAGCCATCAAAGTACTTGAGGCAGCTGGCTATCGAGTACACATCCCCCATAAGAGCAAAGACAAGAACGAAAGCAAGATAAATCTCTCCACTAAAAATTCCTGCTCTAGAGAATTTTGTTGCGGCAGAACATATTTGGCAGCAGGTATGGTTGACGAAGCAAAAGCAACTTTGGGTGAACTCATTAATCACTTAGCACCGTACGCTGAGATGGGTATTCCAATTATTGGTTTAGAACCCTCTTGTCTTTTCACCTTAAGAGATGAAGCGCTCGTCATGGGGCTTGGCGAATCCGCAATAGCGGTATCCAAACAAGCCCAACTACTAGAGGAATTTTTAGCCAAGGAAGCTAAATCTGGAAAGTTAATACTCAAGCTCAAGCCAGCAACTCAGGAAGTACTATTTCATGGTCACTGCCATCAAAAATCCTTTGCAGCAGTCACGCCCGCACTGGAGTTGCTGAAATTGATTCCCAATGCGCAGCCTAAGCTAATTGAGTCATCGTGTTGCGGTATGGCGGGTAGCTTTGGTTATGAAGCGAAGCACATTGAAGTATCTAAACAAATGGCTGAAGCCAGTCTATTGCCAAGTATTCGTAAATCACCAGATAGCTGGGTAGTTGCTGATGGTACCAGCTGTCGCCATCAAATTGCCGATGGCACGAAACGCGAAGCAGTCCATATCGCCAAAATATTAGCAGCGCATCTTCAATAAAAATAGAGTAAAAATGTTTTAGCGAATGACGCCGTAACCTACCATGAGCAAGGTTCCAGTCAACAAGGCTGGAACTAAACGCTTGGTAGGTTTAGATACCATCACACCAATACTGAGCGCGCAAATGAGTATACGTATCCACAAGGGGACGGTTGACATTAATCCCAATGGCATCACAATCAATCGAATTGTTAAAGCCGCAACCATCGCATAAGTCACGGCAGAGAGCCAACGAAAGATCTCGCTATCTTGATTAATGCTATTAGAGAGCAAGACGCCAATCGCTCTACAAAAATAAGTGCCAAGGCAAGCGCCAACTAAGGCAATCCACAAACCCCATCCTGAGAGTGCATCAGCCATGTTATGAATCACATTCATTAACCAATCACCCCTGCTCTTTTGCGCAAGAACTTGCGATCAATAACATAAGCCAAGGTGCCACCAATGACGCCAGCAGTTAATAAGCTGGTATCGCGATCCACAATAAAAAAGATTGGGCCAAAGATACAACCCATCAAAATGGCGATGCGATTAATCCAGGGCTTTACTTCAGTAAAGGTTAGCAAGAAAAACAATGGGTTAATAAATACCAAACCCAAGGTGACTGCAGGTGGAACCATTCCTGCCAGATAAAACCCCAAAATGGTTCCCGGAATCGAAATCAGCCAACACAATAATCCCAAGCCCACAAAATAACTCAAGCGATGTTTGACTTCAATCGAATGAAACTCTTTCATAGAGATCGCCCATGCTGTCATCGCCAATAAATGCACTGAGGCATATAAATTTCGGTTGCGATCTTTTTGATGAAACTGCGGAAATAGTGTCACCGTCATCGTGACAAATCGGGTTGAGGTTAAGGTGACTGCCAAGGCAATTGCTAAAACAGATGAGCCTGTAATAGCCATTTCTAAGAGTACTACCTGACCTGGCAAGGCAAACATAAAGAAGGTTGTGAAGCTTGTAAACCAAACATCAAAACCATTGGTCTTACCCATAGCACCAAAGCCCACCATACCAGCAAATAGAACCATGGCTGGCGCCCCTGCCGCATCACGAATGCCCGACCAAAACGCATCGCTCCGATTTTGGAAGCGCTGCGCTACTAAAGTTTCGTTTGAGGACATGGTGTCATTGTAGAAGCCAAGCTCAATCTTTGCTAACTGTGCTTGTATTGTCTGAAAGGGCCCAGTCTATATGCTCTGCTACCAAAGGGTCTGCAGAAGCGATTGCATTCTCTAAAGCATGACGAATCAGCTGCTTGTCTTCAGTGCTGATCTTGGGACTAGCCAAAGCATTACCCAATCCAACAGCTAAATTGCGGCGCCATCGAGCATACCCAATGCGCCGAATCGCACTTCCTTCATGACGCTGATTGAATTCAGATTCCGTCCAAGACCAGAGCTGCAACAAAGTAGCTTGCCCCAAGCCATGACGCTGAGCAAAATCAGGAAGGCTGGATCGCTTAGCAAATTTATTCCATGGACAAATTAACTGGCAATCATCACAGCCATAGACGCGGTTACCAATCGCCCTGCGAAATTCAAGCGGAATAGTTTCTGGATTTTCGATTGTTAAATAGGAAATGCAGCGTCTTGCATCTAGTTCATAAGGTGCAGTAATCGCTCCAGTCGGGCAAATATCAATACAAGACTGGCAGGTTCCGCAATGCGCCTCTTGTGGCTCATCCACTGGTAGCGGTATATCCACCAAGATCTCTCCCAAGAAAAAAGTAGATCCTGATTCTCGGTTGAGCAATAGCGTATGTTTTCCACGCCAACCAAGCCCTGCTTTACGCGCTAATTCCACCTCCATCAGTGGCGCTGAATCCGTAAACACACGATATCCAAAACGACCAATTTTTTCCTCAATCGCTTTAGCAAACTCTTGCAAACGAGTGCGCAAGACTTTGTGATAATCGCGGCCTCGCGCATATAAAGAGATTGAGGCTTTCGTTGGATTCTCCAAGCCCTGCAATTCACTATCAAAGTCAACATCTAGCGATAAGTAATTCATGGAGACGCAAATGACTCTCAGAACACCTGGCACTAATAATGCAGGGTTTGATCTTAACTCTGCATGGCGCTCCATATAGTCCATATGACCATGACGCCCTGCTGCTAACCATTCTTGGAGCTTTTGACTCGCATCACCCAATGCGGTATCGGTAATGCGCAAATCATCAAAGCCCAACTCCACTGCCTTGGCTCCAAGCCATGCACGCAGCGTTGCTGCATCTAGGCCTGTAGCTTTGTCAGAAGAATGGGTTGATAAAGGCATATAAATGAAGAATGAAGCCGAATAATTGAAATAAACTAACGCAATGGCCAAAACACCAGAACCACTGGATACCATCACACAATATTGTAGGCAAGAAGCAGATACCGCTCAGCTCGCTCAGCGATTTGCTACCGGCATTTCCAGGGAGATCCAGCAAAACCCGAGCAACCACCTTAATATCGCACTCATTGGCAATTTAGGAGCAGGGAAAACTACCTTGGCTAGATATCTTATTCAAGACCTGGGTCATACGGGCAAAGTAAAAAGCCCCACCTACACTCTATGTGAGCCGTATTCATTGCAAGCCAACCAGATTCACTACACTGCGTATCATTTTGATCTTTATCGTATGCGCGATCCATTAGAGTGGCAAGAGTCAGGATTTGCAGAGTATTTTGATGCGCCTGGTTTTTGCTTGATTGAATGGCCAGATAAAGCAGAGGGAACATTGCCACCATTTGACATTCAGATTGAACTTGAATCTGGAAATGATGAGGCCGAACGCACTATTAAAATCAGCGCTTTCTCTGATCGCGGTCTAGTCGTCCTCAATAGCATTAATTGATCGACCCATGAGCCAGTCAATTCACCCCAAACAATCAGAAATGCAGGCGAGCCAATCTAGAAGACGGCACCTCAAGTCCTTAACGAAAGCGCTGGGCTTTGCTCTGCTCTTGGGTGAATTAGATCTGGCTTGGGGGGCAAAAATTTTAGGGGTGCGTGTTTGGCCATCTGAAGACTACACTCGGATTACTCTTGAGTCAGACACATCACTCCCCATCACACAGCAGATACTTACCAATCCCGACCGCTTAGTGGTTGATGTTCAAGGATTAGAACTCAACCCCACCCTGAAAGATTTGGTTGCCAAAGTCAAACCAAACGATCCTTACGTCTCGCAAATTCGAGTTGGTCAATTTCAACCTGGTGTAGTGCGTTTAGTGTTTGACTTAAAAGAGCCAATCAAACCACAACTCTTCACCCTTGATCCTATTGGAGAATACAACTATCGAATGGTGTTTGACTTATATCCAAGCACCCCGCTAGACCCACTCATGGAGTTGGTGAAAAATAGCACCCGCAAAGAAAATGCATTAGCTAAATCCAATGAAGAAGTAGATTTGATTGCACAATTTGCAACCAAAAAAGATAAGGAAATTGCGAAAGGGCCATCTAGTCCAACTGTCCAAGCTATTCCTGAATCTAAAGAAGCGCCGGCTTCAGCTAAATATAAGCGTCTCATAACAATTGCTATTGATCCTGGTCATGGCGGCGAGGACCCAGGCGCCATTGGCTCTCTAGGCTCCAAAGAAAAGCATGTTGTTTTATCGATTGCTAAGCGACTGAGAGATAAAATTGAAAACGAATCTTACATGCGCCCATTCTTAACCAGGGATGGTGACTACTTTGTACCGCTACACACCCGAGTGCAAAAAGCCAGAAGAGTAGAAGCTGATTTGTTTGTATCTATTCATGCGGATGCATTTATCCAACCCCATGCAAAAGGGGCTTCCGTATTTGCCTTATCTCAAATGGGTGCCAGTAGCACCATGGCCCGATGGATGGCCAATAAGGAAAATGCTTCCGATCTCATAGGGGGCATCAATATCAAGACCCAAGATCGGCAGGTAGCTAACTTACTACTAGATATGTCCACAACTGCACAAATTAAAGATTCGCTACAAGTAGGTAATTCGGTTTTAAAACAGATTGGTGGGTTTGCCCCCTTACATAAAGGAAAGGTGGAGCAAGCCGGATTTGCAGTTCTCAAAGCCCCTGACGTTCCATCCATCCTGGTTGAGACTGCTTTTATTAGCAACCCTCAGGAAGAATCTAAATTAAACGATGATGGCTACCAAGACCGGATTGCGGATGCCATTTTGAGGGGAATTAAGGATTATTTTGCAAAGAATCCGCCCGTCGCAAGACGGGGAAATGCATAGCGGTCTTGTAATTACAAGGGCTCGAGGGTTGACACTCAGCACCCAACGAAGAGCAATGAACTTCTTGCTATAATTTAAGGCTTAACTGGGTCGGTAGCTCAGTCGGTAGAGCAGCGGACTTTTAATCCGTTGGTCGCGAGTTCGAATCTCGCCCGACCCACCAGTGATTTGCAGTAGAAACTATGACTTGCTAACCGCAATTCATTTTTTTTGCTTATTTTTTTCGGATAGCGCAATCACAAAGATTTTTATAAGTGGCTTTGGCAGACTACTTTAATTGTGAGAATAAAGTTTGCGTGTTATTGCATACCCTTGCTTTGCTCAACTAGACCATCAAAAACTTTTTCCATTTTGGAATTCGTTCCGCGTATCCCAAGAACCACTGCCTGAGCCCAAGAAAAATACTCTTGTCTGCGCTTCAAATCCCATCCCGCTGGCGGAGATGCCAAAATATCTCTTAGGTTACAAATCTTGTCAGCAAGCTTGACGAGCTTTGCCTCATGACTGGCGAACGGGGCATGCTCGACTTGCATGCGTTTTCGTACATCCTTTGGAAGTGACTTATCGTCAGTAACTTCTTTAACAATTGACGCCACCTTCTTACCAAAGTGAGCTAACAATTCTTCTTCAGTCGTTTCTGTATCTTCAATAACATCGTGCAGTAACGCAGCACATAAGATATCCCAGGAAACTACTCCACCCTCATTGACCAAAACATTAACAAGTTCGATTGGGTGATTGATGTAGGGTGTAATCTGCGCATCTTTACGACGCTGATTTTTGTGTTTCTCGGCAGCAAAAGATAATGCATGAACAAAATGATTAATCATGGCATCAATTATAGGTATTTAAATATGCCGATTCTAGGTACGGTTCTCTGATTAATCGCCACCTGCGAACTAAACCATAGCTTGTTACGGGATGCCTCAATAGATACCATGAAGTAGACTGATTGATGTGCGGGTATTTGATTTCTCCAGCTAACTCAGTTCGTATTTAGAAAACTTCAGAAGCGATAATCCACGATTCCCTTCTCATTATTTGATTGCCCTATTAACCCTGGGGCTAAGCATCTATAAATTCTGGTGCTACTTGTTTGCCTCACAGAATCAAGCACTTACAGAACGCCTAATTTTGGTGCTCTGCAACGAAATTTCACCTCGTAAAAAAGAAGAAATTTTCATAGACAAATCTCTTCAGACCCATCAGCATAAGTCTATGCCGATAACTCAGTTGAACGTGTGTTCGGTCTTGTTTCGACACAACATGGATCAAGGGACTTATTGGCAACCAAATACTAGAATTCTTGAGGAGTACATCATGAATATTCGTCAATTAGAAATCGAAGAAGACAGTCTGTCTGAAAAGTTTTTTGAGTTGCAGTCGAATGAATTGGTACAAGAACGCTTGATTTGGCAGCATTTAACTAGACGCAAAATTAATGAAATGAATCATATCCCCGATCAAGATTTCAGTGATTGGGGTGATGATTAAACGAGAGTAGAAGCACTATGTTTGATCAAAAGAAATCTACGAATTACCACCTGCAATTTACTAACGAGATTGGAGCGGGGTCAACAGTACTGGGCAACCTAGAGGGCAATGGCCATTTTCGGGTTGGCGGGGATTTTATTGGCAATATCACTGAGGCCAAAGATAGTCAGGGCACCCTAGTGATCGATAAAAATGGGGTTCTCAAAGGTGACGTTCACTACACTAACCTGATTGTCGCAGGTCGGATCGAGGGCTCAATCACGGTAGATGAAAAAATGGAGGTCTATCCTAGCGCCGTAATCCGCGGTGATATCCGTTACAAAATTTTAGATATTCACCCAGACGCCAAAGTGGATGGTCTACTCTCCTGTGCCGCACTAGACAAAACCAACTCTTTAGATTCTGGAGTGCTAGAACTCAAACCCAATAAAAAGTCAGCCTAATTACTCTTTAGGGGATGATGCATGTCATATCGGATTGCACCAAAAAATGAATTCAATATTACTGAGCGAATGACTTACCGCAAAGACAACAAAGAAATTCATTGTGGCTTTTTATGGAAAACAGGTGCATTCATTACAAATCAGTCACCTGATTTTTTAGATGATTATGAGCCTAGCGTTGGTTTGAGTGTAAGTCTTCATGACTTTTCCGAGGTTAACCTTTCTGACGAAGGAAAAAAGCTCATTTACTTCTCGCCCACAACGCCACAGGCAGAGCAAAAAGTAATGACTGAAATATTTGAGAACAGCAGCACTATCGATGATTTTGATATTGGCTTCCAGCACAAAGGCTGGCAGTTAGTTGATGCTGATATTGTGATGTGGGGCGAGTTATCCACCACAAGCCACGAGGCAACTTTATAAACTAGGTCAAAATAAAACCACCCTAAGGTGGTTTGTAGGATGAAGTTAAATCCGAATCTAGGCTACGTATCGCAAAAATACAGGGATTGATTGCTCTATAGATTCCACTGAAAGAGTTTGCGTCATTGATTGAACTGAATTTGCTTGAACAGGCTTTTGCGATGAGCTAATCATCACACCCATTTTTTCAGCGCAGTGATAAATGCTAGCTTCAAATTGACTAATGCTTTGGCCGAATGCAAAGAAATTGCCATTCTCTAAATTCACAACTTGATTCACTGACATTCCACTTAAATTAGCCAAGCTAAGGACGCTCATACGTTGTGATTCGCGCGCCTTTTGCATCAACTTGCCCAACTCTTTTGCGCATTTAATCTCAGTTAAATTTGCCATGTCTCCCTCAATTTTTTTGAGTACGGAGGGCAATCTTGCTTCTAGATGAGATCGTTGTCAATGGCTCTAGGGCTAATATGAAAAGAAAAGGTTGGGTGAGCGTCGAACTTTTTCACACTAATGACCTACGATTAATTTGTTGCTACGCAACAAATTAATCTACTGTAATTTTTGCCTTCTCAACCACCTTAGCCCAACGACGCTGTTCAGACTTAATGAAACTCGCGAACTGAGCTGGCGTATCACCTACTAGGACGGCTCCATCCTCAAGCATTTTTTTGGAGTCTTCTTTCGATTTAAGGCCTTTAACAATCTCTTGCGCAAGCTTATCAATAATAGGCTGCGGCGTTCCAGCAGGGACGATGATTCCATACCATTGGGATGTCTCAAAGCCCTTATAGCCAGACTCCGCAATTGTTGGAACACTTGGCAAGACCTTAGACCTGTCCAATGAACCCACGGCCAATGGTCTCAATGCATTTCCCTTGATTTGCCCCATTAATGAAGGTAAGCCATTAAAGGTTGCCTGAATTTGACCTCCAATCAAATCGGTCAACATAGGTCCTGAGCCTTTGTAAGGCACGTGTACGAGATCAATTCCCGCCTCTGAGCAAAAATATTCCATAGCCAAATGGCCCGCACTGCCATTTCCAGCAGATCCATAATTGATCTTGCCTGGATTTTTTTTAGCATCAGCCACTAAATCACCCAAAGTCTTGTATTGACTTCTCTCGCTAACAGCAATGACATTGGGCACCTTAGCAACTAAAGTCACCGGAGCAAAATCCTTATTTGGATCATAGGGCAACTTCTTGCCGAACAGAGCTGGATTTACTGCAAGAGTACCAACATGACCCAACATTAATGTGTACCCATCAGGACTTGCACGCTTCACCTCCTCCATTGCAATATTGCCAGCGCCACCAGGTTTGTTATCCACATAGACTGATTGACCCAAACTAGTCGTCAGCATACTTGCCACTGAGCGAGCAACAATTTCTGATGTGCCGCCTGTAGCAAATGGAACCACCAAGCGAATAGATCTCTCTGGATAGGCGGCACCAACTACTGATGAGCCAATCGCAGCTAGTAGACACAACAATAATTTGGATGTGTTTTTCATTTCTAAAGCTTTGAGTAAATTAGCTTTACCATTGATTAGTCAACGGTAATCTTGCCTGTCTTGATTAACTTACTCCACTCTGCCATTTGTGTTTTGATAAATTTGTCTGCCGCATCTGCGTTTCCTAGAAAAGGTTCACCACCAAGACTAAGCACTTTATCTCTCACCTCTGATGACTGCATCACCTTTGTAATCGCATCCGCAATCTTGACCAGAATTACTGCTGGGGTTGCAGCTGGTGCGAAAATACCATTCCACTCATAAACCTCATAACCCGATACGCCTGCTTCAGCCATCGTGGGAACATTTGGCATAGATGAAGCTCTTTTCTTACCGGTTACAGCCAAGGCATTTAATTTACCTGTCTCAACATATTGCTTAGTTGATGCCACGCTACCGAAGAACACCGGCACTTGTCCACCAACCACATCATTCAACGCTGGTCCACCTCCCTTATAAGGAATATGCTGCATCTCCACGCCCGCCTTCACTTCAAAAAGCGCGCCCGCAAGATGCTGGGCGGAACCATTTCCAGAGGAAGCGTAAGAAATTCCATTCGGCTTTGCTTTAGCGATCGCCACCAATTCTTTTACAGACTTGACTGGAAAACTTGGGTTTACCAACAACACGTTTGGATATTGAGCTAATACACCTAGGGTTTTAAAGTCTTTGTTAGGGTCATATGGCAACTTAGGAAATAAAGATGGATTCACCGAATATGAGGAGGCATCTAACATCAAGGTGTAGCCATCGGCATTTGCTTTGGCCACATATGCAGCTGCAATTTGACCACTTGCACCTGGTTTATTTTCAACTACAACAGATGTTCCTAAAGCCTTACCTAATGGTCCCGCAATGGTTCTAGCCATCAAATCCGCAGTACCGCCGGGAGGATAACTTACTACCAATGAAATAGGTCGATTTGGCCACTCTTGTGCACTTACCATGCCAGTCAAAAAAAGTAGCGCCATAAAAAATGCCTTTATTACGTATTGCATACCACCTCCTTAATAGACTTCTGCAGAATATTCAAATGCCATTGCGTCACCGACTGAGCTGCGGTACTCAACTGGCTTACCCATTAAATCAAATGCCACTCGATGTACTCGCACCGCTGGATGACCCTCTTTCATATTGAGGGCTTTTGCATCAGCTTTTTTCATTAGTTCAAATCCAACTTGATCTTTTGCCCTTATGACAGCCACATTACACGCCTTGACATACATGGGATATAGTAATTCTTCAAATTCGCTGGGCTTCAATCCTTGTAGCCTCTTAAATTTAGGTAATGGCAAATAGATTGTTTCATTTAACAAAGGCCTGTCTTTCAGCAGTCTTAGGCGATGAATTTTTAACAATGATTTAAATGCCCAATCAGTAACTGCAGCAATCCTCTTTTCCATGGGTACTATTTTGATAGTCACTATTTTGGCTTGCGGAACTAATTGCCGGTGATCATCTAGTTGATAACGAAAAAAACGCAACATCGATTGACCGCTTAAACCGCTACTGACCTCTGTACTTTTCCCATGGCGCTTAACCAACACCCCCTCTTGTGCCAATTGCGCTATTGCCTGACGGATCGTACCCAGTGCAACACCAAACTCCTCTGCAAGACTTGCCTCAGAGGGAATTGCACCACCAATAGGCCACGCACCCGCCTCAACTCTTGCCCTAAAAGCTACCGCTAGGTCTTGATACCCTCGATATGTTTTATTACCTGCCATGAATAATCCATTGACTCAATTGCTAACATAACTCATCTAGATGAGTTATGTTAGCATAGATTCATGTACGTCGATACCCATTTCCACATTTTTGATAGAAATACTATTGACCCTGGCGCTACGCGTTATTCGGTCAACTATAGTGCGTCACTTAGCACGTGGTCTTCACTTTCCCGTTCGCACAATATTACTCATGGCGTTATCATTCAGCCCAGCTTTTTAGGCACCAATAATGCATTCTTATTGGATGCTATTGCTCAATTTCCCGATCAACTTAAAGGTGTTGGTGTAGTCGATGCTGCAATTTCTAAAGATGCATTACAAGCGTTAAAGAATCAGGGTATCTGTGGTGTGCGTCTAAATCTCTCAGAAGATCCTAATCCGCTAAGAACAATAGATAACAACCAAGCATTGCTAGAGCACTTATACGATCTTGATATGCATCTACAGATACATCATGATGATGGACTGCTAAATACATTACTACTAAACATACCGCATGGCCTAAAGATCGTGATTGATCACTTTGGCAGACCAAAATCAAATATAGAATTCTTAGCGGATCATCTAGGCATTGAGCACCATCAACCCAACTTATGGGTTAAGCTCAGCGCCCCTTACAGAACCCCTAATCTAGATCATCATTCAATCTATAAGTTTTGGCTTAATAAGATTGGCCCCTCTCGCCTGCTATGGGGAAGTGACTGGCCCCACACGCGCCACGAAGCCGAACAAAATTTTGCAGAACAAATGCAGCAATTTTTTTCTTTAACAAACGATCAAAGCATCAAAGACCAAATCCTAAATTACAACCCGATGGCGTTGTATTGGTCTTAACTTGCCACCTGTCTTTTCTGTTTTGCAACCAACTGCAGCCTTTGGCAATCAGGATTTGGCGTTCCATCATCGTTCAGGATATTGAACTCTCGACAAGGAGAAGGTCGGTTTTCATAAATAGAGCAACGCCAACCCTCTTCTTTGCTGTAACGTAATGCAATACATGGTGCACCACCCTTCTCGGTACCCCTCATGCAAGCAAGATGATCTGTGAGCTTAGTAGTGAGTTCGGCAGGCACGATACCAACACCATTACCTTCAATCTCCCCATGATAAAAACTTACACGGAAATGCTGGCAACACTGACCACAGTCAAAACACGGATTAGAAGTCATGCCAACATTCTAATAGTTTTGCTATCAATAAATACAAGGGAATAAGGAATCCGTGATTTCCTTATTCCCTCGCTGCTGATTGTTGTTCTTATTCTTTTATTTTTATTCTTACTTTTTACTGATACTGACGATTAAATACTTGCTTTGTTTCGATTTCGTGACGCTTGGTATTTTTCAACACTGCGCAGTACGACAGAATCATGATGGCAAGCAATGAGATGCCATTAAAGTTATTCATCAAGTTGCTTAATGTATTCATTTGTTTCTCCTTTACTTTGATTGCTTAGTTGTTTACTTAGTTATTACTAGATTACTGAGTTCAAAGCTCATGAAATGAGCTATTTAAAAATCGTTGTTTTTTCTGTATTTCATTCATATCTTTCATGGCCTTCCTAGCGTGCGACAGGCAACTCATCCCACTTCGTGGTGTAGTTGGGTGATCGATTGTTTGAACGCATTTGCCAAGCTTGTTTACTATCTTGCGTACCCGAGACTGCCGACCGAATCGCCGCATTTCCAAAGCGCGTATTAATCTCATCCATCACTTTCATAAGATGCGCTGATTTACCTTTGCACTCTAGATTCTCAAAGAGTGATTGCTGGACACTTGGCTTATCGCCAATACAGCTCAGGATGATTCCCGCTTTCTTATAGCGAAAGTTCGGCTGATAAATTTGTTTCAGACCTGCTAACGCGGCACTGGTTAGCGTCAATGTGTTATCTGTTGGGTCAGCTAGAGGAATAGTGGTACTTTGATGATGCTGTGGCTCGTGCTGCTTAAATGGATTTGTCTGAATAAATACTGTTAATGCGCTGGTCACTCCATCTTGGGCTCTTAATTTTTCTGCAGCTCTAGCAACATGGGTAGCCACCGACTGAGCTAACTCAGCTTGACTAGTGACCAGTTTGCCGAAGCTACGTGAAGCAATAATTTGCTGCTTATCAGATGCTACCTCTTCTAACTGCAGACAAGAAGTGCCTCGTAGCTCATAACAAAGTCGCTCCATCACTACGCCATATTGCTGACGCATTGCCTGGGGAGAAACATGTAGCAAATCAAACACACTGTGAATGCCTTGTGCTTTCAGTTTTTTGTTTAACTGGCGTCCAATACCCCACACTTCACCAACCTCAGTCTCACTGATCCACTGATAAAGCTCTTCTGTAGGCATCGCCTGTACATCACATACACCAGAGAATGTGGGATGTTTCTTGGCTAAATGATTGGCCAACTTCGCTAAAGTTTTACTAGCACCAATGCCGACACACACTGGCAGACCCGTTGTTTCTTTTACGGTTTTTCGAATCGATTGACCCAACTCAATCGTATCTTGGTAACGCTTTAAAACACTTTCAATTTGTAAAAAACTTTCATCAATGCTGTAGATCTCGATCTTTGGCGTAAATGTTTTGAGCACCTGAACTACTCGATTACTCATATCACCATACAGCGTATAGTTTGATGAGTAGGCAGTAATGCCATGCTGCCTTGCCAAATCTTGCATCTGAAACCATGGCGCGCCCATTTTGACGCCCAAGGCTTTTACTTCTGAGCTGCGCGCTACAGCGCATCCATCATTATTCGATAAGACAACCATCGGAACAGTTTCTAGTTTGGGCTGAAAAACACGCTCACAAGAAACATAGAAATTATTAACGTCCACCAAAGCAAATAATGCTGGGGTTAAATGAGCAGTAGGTAATTTTTTCGGCACGATCATTGCTTGATGCTCTTGTTGTAACGAGTGCTCGCAGTGCTGTACTTGCGCACTACGCCAACTACTACACCCCAAATCTGCAATTCATTACCCTCACTAAAAGTAATCGGTTGATAGCTTGGGTTCTCAGGCTGCAGCTCAATACGGCCACGTGATTGATATAAACGTTTGATGGTGTACTCACCATCCACCACTGCCACAACGATGTCTTTGTGTTTTGGCTTTAGTGCCTTATCCACAACCACCTTATCGCCATCACAAATCCCCGCGCCCAACATCGAATCACCCTTAACCGTGAACATGAATGTAGCCGGCTTGTTCTCGACTAGATACTGATTTAGATCCAGGCCATCCTCAGCGTAATCCGCTGCCGGACTAGGGAATCCAGCTGAAATTCGGTGACTGAAGAGCTTGAGCTCATAGGCGGCAAAATGACCCGCCAAAGCTTCTGGCGCCTGACTTAAGGTCGTTTTGAGGGGGCTTAACTGGGACTTCATAGTGATTAATATACTGTATGTTTATACAGTATATATAAAAACCTGAAAAATGAAGCTGTTTTTGTTGTTTTCCAGTCTTTGAGGTGGTTTTTCTAGTCATAAACCCCAATCTCCTCAAGAAGGATTTAACCCATAATGGGCTATGAGTTTTTGATGAAGTTCCATTCCAAGACAACCGATACCGGTGGGGGAGACAAATGAAGGTGCATCAAAAGGTAATTTCCATTGTTGCTGGATTTTGGTTTTGCTGGGGCCTGTGCACTACAGTTGTTGCGCAATCCTTAGGGCCCTTTCCCGACAAAACCATCCAGTACATCATTCCTTTTCCACCCGCCGGTGAGTCTGATTTGGTGGCTCGGTACCAAGCAGAAATCTCTGCGAAAAAATTTGGGCAGCCTATGGTGGTCATTAATCGCGCTGGTGCTGGTGGCGCCCTCGTTTGGAGCGCACTGAACACTTACCCTGCTGACGGCAGTACCGTAGTGGGAGTCAATATTCCGCACACGCTTTTGCAACCACTACAAGAAGGCATTCAGTACAAGACTGACGATATCAATGCGATCTACTACTATCACTTCACGCCAGATGCCTTAATGGTCTCTGCTGATAGCCCCTACAAAACCTATCAAGAATTTATTGCGGCAGCCAAAAAAGAACCTGGCAAGATGTCGCTTGCTGGTTCAGCCCAATACTCTGCCAACCATATGGCAGTAGAGCGCTTAAACAAATTGGCAGGCGTCAAAATCAACTATGTGCCGTTTAAAGGTACTGGTGATTTAATTACCGCCCTCATTGGCATGCACGTTGATGGCGCTATGGGCTACTTACCCTTAGCAATTCAGCAAAAAGGCAAAGTACGCACGCTTGCTATCGCTACTGAGAAACGCAATCCCGCGCTACCTGATGTGCCCACCTTTAAAGAACTAGGCCTGAACTGGGTAGATGGCGCTTATCGCGGTGTAGCCGTACCAAAATCCACACCACTCATACTGCAACAAAAAATGTCGGATTACTTCGCCAAACTTAATGCGGATCCTGATACTAGGAAAAAACTGGAGGAATCTGGTTTTGTATTAGTCGACATCCCTCTAGCAAAGATGCCCGCCTTTATCAAAGACAAAACTGCGCAATCTATGGAAGATGCTAAGAACGCTGGAATGATTAAGTAAGCGGAATAAAAAACGGGTGCAAGCTTTATGCTTGCCCAGTTTTATGCATAAAGATTTGAATATCTTCTTGCGAGACAGGTAGGCTAATAAGATCGGTGTAGTAAAGACTGGATCCAGGCAAACGCTCAATTGACTTCGGAGCGAGACGTCCAACAGGCACTAAATACTCTTGCCAAAGCTGACGCATATGCATGCTGTATGCACTCACTGGGACCTTTAACTCAATCGCTCGCTCTGTTAATTGCTCGCAAAGGGTCACTGGTCTTTCAATATGAAGTTCGTGAAGATGTGGCCGTTCCGATTTCGCTTTTTTTTCGTAACGCTCAACATGGTAGTCATGATATGTTCTCGTGCCGAAATCAAAAATATTGTCGGCAATCGCACGTGACAGCCAATAAGCATCAGTCGCGTCATAATCACTCAAAAGCACATCCTGCAATTTGTTTTGATAGCGCTCTTTGTATTTTTGGGTTTTATGACTATAAAAAGGGTGTGTTTTCATATAGCTGGCAACTAAGCCGCCTAACACTACCAAACCCCCGATTAATATCCCCTCAGTCATTCCCTAACATCCTTGCTGCCTTAGGTAAGCAGGCTATTTAGCCAAACTAGCAAATCTTTCTAAAATATTTAATCGATAACATACCAAAAAAATAGATCGACCGCATAAATCGTTGCACATTTTCTGTGCAAACTGAATTAACAAAACATAAATGCCAAGATGGCTGGGTCATCTAAAAACGCATTAGACAGATAAATACTGGCTCTAAAAAACCAAGGATTTGCCGCCTCAATGATTTCTGAAAGAATCTCCATGAGGCTATTGTAATAGCCTAGCCCCCGAGATAATCTGACTTACCTACTTCTACGCCATTGTGACGCAAGATGTTGTACGCGGTCGTAATATGAAAGTAGAAGTTGGGAATAATCCAAGCCAATAGGTATTGATCACCCACAAACTCAAAGCTCCACTCTTTAATCGAGAACTTAATCTCTTTGGTGTGGCTATCTACAAGCTGCGTTGGATTAATCGTTTTAGCAAAAGCAATTGTTTTCGCAATACGCTCTTGCAGTTGCTCAAACGTGCTTTCGTGATCATCAAATGTAGGCGGCTCAATACCAGCTAGGCGCGCCATCCCATTCTTGACTTGATCGCAAGCGATTTGTACCTGCTTCGATAACGGAAACATATCTGGTGCAAGACGGCTATTTACTAGCACCGCGCCATCAATGTTCTTATCCTTCGCGAAGGCTTCTCCTTTTTGCAAAATATTGGAAAGGTTTGTCAGCATCTTCACAAATTGCGGGATCGATGCTTCATACATATGTATTGCCATATTGATAGTCGCTCGCTGCTTTAAACGTCACTCATAAAATCACCACCACTATCGTCCCATGAGCTAGTACCACTATCGTCCCATGAACTTGCATCGCTCACACCAAAGTTTGGAGCATCTGGTGCAATTCCACCGACTTGATTAAACCCATTGTTAACGTTGCCAGGGTTCGATTGCTGGCCACCGCCCATCAAATGACTCGCTAGCGCTTGACCTGCAACCATGCCCGCACCTAAAGCAGCGCCAGTTACCAAACTACCCATCAAGCCGCTACCCGCACTAGGTGCGCCAGGATAGCCAGGAGGATAAGCACCGGGGGCGCCAGAGTAAGGACCATTTGCTGTTGGAGCGTTATATACCTCTACTGGTGGCTGACGCTTTTTCATAAAGAAAATAATGCCGGCGATCAAGATCACAATCAGAATCCAGAACAAGGGGCTAGTCAGGATCGAGCCTGCGCCAGAATTTACATTGGCAGGCACCGTGCCAGCACGCAACTCTGCTTGCAAACGTTGTACGGATTGAGCCTGTGCAAATGGTAATCCAGGCGCTAGATTTTCTGCCTTGATGTACGCTTGGCGTGCAGCATCGATTTTGCCTTCACGCAAATACAACTCAGCCGCAATGTAATGTGCCTTGGCGCTATTAGGATGGTTTTGCAAGACCTCTTTCATCATGGCATCCGCCTTTGCTAACTGACCAGATTGAATGGCTTGAGAAACCTCTGGCAATGTAGCTTCGGCAAAAGCCAGCGGGCTCGCCAGCAATAATGCACTTGCGAACACTGTCACAAAGATCTTCATTACATTACGCATTTTCATAAAAACTCCTTTTAGGAAATTTATTGCGATTTTTATTATCGCTAGTTTGGGTATTTTTGCTATCCCTCAGTTATATAGGGGCTTTTTAGAGAAATTCAAGTAAAGAGATGAAAATTCTAAGGGGAGTAACCTTATTTTTTGTAGCTATATTAATTCATTGATGTTATGATTTTATGTAACTACAATAATTTGAATGAAGTTTACCTATGATTCAGTAAAAAATAAGTCAAATCTAAAGAAGCATGGCCTACCCCTCTCAGCAGCTCAGTCTTTAGACTGGGATACGGCACTAAAGTGGGTTGATCTCAGAAAAGAATATGGGTAAGAAAGATGTGTCGCCTTAGCCTTAATGGATCAACGTCTTTATTGCGTAGTTTATGTAGAGTCAAGAGCAACAATGAGGATTATTAGCCTGCGAAAGGCAAACATTCGCGAGATCGACAGATATGAAGAAAAAAATTATTAGGCCAACTGCAAGAGAAAACATTGCCATTACTAAAGCCGCACTGTCTGATCCCGACTCACTTCCACTCACCGACAAAGATTGGAATGAAATTAAACACAGAACAGTTCGGGGGCGAGGAAGACCACCAGGCAGCGGCACCAAAGAGCAAATCACACTAAGAATTGATAAAGACACCTTGGATTTCTATAAATCCAAGGGTGAAGGTTGGCAAACCTTCATCAATCAAATACTGGGCGAAGTAAAAAGAGAGTCTAAAACCATCTCTACCATTGAAAAGAGACTTAATAAAGGCGTCTTAATTGCTAACAAATTAAAGGTGGCTGCTTAGATATTGCGCTTCCTCAAGAAAGCTCTTTAATTTCACCGAAAGAAGAGATCAAATAAGCCTTATTAGGTTTGTCCTTGCGGATTCGCGCTAACTCTTTCTGATAGTTTTGTAGCTGCTCGCGATATTTGACATACTTCTCGCTACCCGCCTCTGGAATGCTTAGCTTGTAATCCAAAATGGCAATGTGATCATCAAATTCAACCAATCGATCCATGCGATAACTCTTGCCTTCTTCGCTGGCGATATCCAACTCATTCCAAGCAGCAACCCACTGATCTGCTTTGAGGTAAGGCTTGAGCTCTTTAGCACTCATGACCTTTTCCACTCGCTCAATTAGTTTCTTGGCTTGCTCTTGATCCACTCCTAACCAATTCATCACCTCTTGTTCACTGGGTACGGGTGGTTTATTTGGAGTGTTGGAGTCTGGCACTAGGAACTCTAATAATTTATGGAAGTTTGTACCCTCTTCCAAAATTTCAGGGTCAGGCTGTTCCTGAGCTTGCTCTAATGATTTTGCGGCAAGCTCTTCTGCATACTTGCCATTTTCAATCTTGGAGAGAAGATCTTTGAAATCTGTTTTTGCTTGCTCCCATTCGATTTCAAAATGATCCATCGTGAATGGCAGACTGCCGAACTGCTCTTTAGTCTCGCTAGCCTGCTGAGCGACATCCTCAAGCTCAAGCGCATTTATATCCAAAGTAGGCACTCCTACAGCCAAGGCTCTGCCATACCATGATCGCTCTTTAATGCCAGTATTAGAGTTGGATGCAACGCCACTGATCCATAAGCCCTGCTTTGCCCTAGTCATTGCTACATATAGCAAATTCCAGTTTTCATTTTGGCTAACTTCTGCCTCTTTTTTAAATACTGCACTACGCTCACCCGTTAAGGTCTTAGAGGTATACAAGGATAAATGGCTTGGACTAGTATCTTCTGGCAACCAATCTAAAAGAACGCCACGATGGGGCGCCCTCCACTCCGTGTTGTTAGCATCAAGCATAAAGACAAATGGCGCCTCCAATCCTTTGGAGCCATGAATCGTCATTAAACGAACCCGTCGATGCTGATCCTCCTCAGACATCTCACTTTCTATATCGACCTCACCAATGTTATCGTCGATTTCCGATTCGGATTCCAACTCAACATCGCCTTCATCTGGAGTTTCATCATCATCGCCACGGCGCATGGCATTGATCTCATCAATAAACCTACTTAAGCTAGGGTAGCGACCACCGTCCTGATTCAAGGCAAGCTCTAAGAAGGCATCTAAATTAGCCAGCACTTGCGGGCGCGCTAAATTTTGGGAAGAAACCGCATACTTAATGCGTAAATCACTTTCGTGATAAATCAGATCCAGCAGATCATGAACTGGCAAAATCTCACCCAAGCTACGCCAGCGCTCTAGATATCGAGCCGCCTTCTGAATCATGGGGTTCTGACTTAGCTGCAGCGCATCCCACCAGCTTGGTAGCTCATCAACTACGCTCTTAGCAAGCTCTTGCATTTGTGCTTCAGTAAAGCCAAATATCGGACTACGCAATACTTGAGCTAAAGGTAGATCATGTCTTGGCGAGACGAGTACTGTTAGTAGCGCAATTAAGTCATCAACCTCTAGCGTATTGAGCAAGCCCCCTAATCGAGAGCTGTCATAAGCAAGACCTGCCTCACGTAAAGCCTTTTCGTATTGAGGTAAAAATTCACGGCGCTTAACCAATAAGATAAAGTCACTTCCCCTTGCTGGTCGCCAAATGGGTTTTCCATCCCTCTTATCCATTACTTGCCTTGTGCCTAACAAATAATGGATCAATTGACTGATAAGTTTACCCTCTTCGTAGCGCTGCTGAATAGCGGTGGTTTGCCCCGCATCCTCTATAGGACCTTCAAGTGCAGTGCCGCAACGCGTAGCAAGCACTGGCTCATCTCGAGCAATCAAAGGCAACAGATAGGCTTCACCCGTAGCTGAGTACTCATCCTTTGCTAGCCCATCGGATAGCGGCTTCCAAGCAGTAGTCTGCTTTGCGTAGCGATAACTCTCAGGCAAAGACCCCGCCAGGAAAATATTATTAACAGCATCATTAATGGCAGTTGCGTTACGTCTAGTCTCGTTTTGATAAAGAGGAATTGCCCCCAGCTTTTGAACCAAGAAATCGCGAGCGCTATCAAATAACCTAGGGTCAGCACGACGGAAACGATAAATCGACTGCTTGGGATCGCCAACAATAAAAATGCTTGGCATAGATTCGTCGCTACCATAACCTGCGAGCCATGAACGCAATATCTGCCATTGCAATGGATTTGTATCTTGAAACTCATCAATCAAAATATGTTTGTATCGAGCATCTAATCTTGCCTGTAAATATGCTGCGTTATCCGAGCTTGCCATTAGCTTGCTAACACCAATTTCCAGATCATCAAAGTCGCGTACACGCATTACCTCTTTGGTTTTTTCCATATGCGTGAGCATGGCCTTGCTCATCGCAAACCAAGCATCATTCAACTGATGAATCAAATGTTCGCTTTGCCAAATAAATAGGGCTTCATAGGTCTTGAGCCAATCATTACGAATTGCGGTAATTTCAGCAGGGTCTTGCCCAGTTTTCTCAAGATAGGCACGCATTGGCGCACTAATCTCTGCAATATCTTTTAAAGGGGTGCGCCTTTGAGTCAAGAAATAGCCTTCCCATTGATTGGCAATTTCCATAACCGGCTTACCTGCCGCATGATGAGCTATCACATCCAAGATAAATGGCGCTTTGTCTTTTTGAGTATTTGTGCCATTACTAAAGCACTTGTACATGAGTTCTAAATTGGCTTTTGTCTGTGGCTGCTTCCAAAATGCTTCTAGTGGATTTGCAGCACCTAAAGTTGACAGCAACTTGTTAAGACAATCAATAGGCTCAACACCTTGCGTATTGCAAGTATCTTGAAAAAATGTCCATGCGCCCCTTTGCTTGAACAAACTGTAATTGCCCATCAAGAATTTTTGGGTCTCAAACGCGCCGAACTCTTCCAATAAGACGTCGTAGTGTTCTTGCAAATCCTTTGGTAAATTTGCCCACCAGTCGGACATACACTCTTCCTGTAAACGCTTAGCGTCTTCACGCAAACGAAAGCCTGGCTGGACTTCAGCGGATACGGGAGCAGCATCTAAAAGTCGACCAAACCAGCCATGAAAGGTGTCAATTACCACTGCCTGAGGGCTTGCTAAGACCTTAAGATATAGCGAACGGGCATTTGGAAGCAATTGATTGGCGCCCTCTTTAGATACACCCCTCTGAACTAGTTGATCAACTAAAGCAACGTCATCCATGCTTGAGAACTCCTCTAACAATTGATAGAGGCGGTCGCGCATTTCTTGTGCAGCCTTGCGTGTAAATGTTAGGGCTAAAATTTCTTGTGGCTTTGCGCCCGCTAAAAGCAAGCGGATCATTCGAGAAACCAATAACCATGTTTTGCCGCTACCCGCACAGGCAGAGACAACCACCGATTTGCTAGGATCACAGGCAATTGCGCTGTCAAACTTTTCGCTCACCACATCCCCTTTCTGCAAACCCCTCGAGCATCGCAGTATTGGCAAACGCTGTCTGGTGCAAATGCTTGCATGGGTTTACGCGCCCATAGGTCATTTAAATCCTGAACAATCTGCACAGAAAATTCTTCCATCAGTCCTGGCATATCTTCAAGCTGGTGAGTGCGTCCATTCTTTTTCTCACCCTCGCCAATTTTTGCTTTCAAGCTGACCCACTCAGCCTGACCTATGGTTCGCCCCGGCAGTCTTGCGGCGACTGGATTTTCATCTACGCCGCGCGCATAAATTAATAACTGTGGATCATCCAGAATATTTTTTGCACGATCAGAAATCTTCTTCATGCTTTGATTTTTATAATCGATCACAGCCGCAATTGACTCATTAGATTGATGTATATCGAATCGATCGGCACGCCCTGCGATGCGAATCTCTCGTTCTACACCATCGGGATCTTTTAAGGTAATTGCAAAGCCTACTGGTAACTCAGCATCGTGATAGCGCCATCCTTCATTTTCACGTTTAATTTGCCAATCAATAAAGCTGGGTATTTGTTTTTGCCAATCTCGCAAGGTTCCCAAGATCTTCGCATCACCAGCAATTAACCTCTCAAACTCTTTTTCAGAAAATTGGGTTAGATGCTCGATCATCCATTGACGTCTCGCTTCGTCACCACTATGAATTAGTGAATGCGAATTTTTTTCTTCCGTTTTGAGGGCATGGAAAAAGTTTCTGAGTAAAGCATGCAGTGTTTGCCCTGCCAGTGAAGCATCAAAACCCTCTTCAAATTCTTTTGCCTTACGCAGTCCCAACAAACTACTCACATAGTAGCGATAAGGGCAATCGCGCAAAGCCTTGTAAGCGCTAGGTGAAATCGTTGTTGGGATAGGCAAATCATGATCTGGTTTACCGATGGCCATCTGAATCGGTTGAGACTGTCCCTCATAGGGCTTTAAGTTCGGCTCTAATATTTTTAATGCATTTTTACCTAACGCTACTTGCAGGCGAGCAATCCAAGCTGAAGACCTTAAAGGCTCACCACTCTTACTTTTGTTTTGCCATAACAAATCTACATTTGGACACGAAACCAATAGTTGAGAAAGATCTCTAGCTTGTTGAATATATTGCGCAGTAATCGTGGAAGACTTGAGATAACGATTTAAGGCATCAGAAAAAAATAATGGCGGCTCAGAGAATGCTGGCAACTGTTGCTCATCACAACCCACAAGCACTACTGCATCAAACTCACGCAGTCTTGTTGAGCTAAGCGGTAAAACACTTAAGGTTGCCTGCGAATCTTTGCCTGCCTCTTCATACGAAGACTCTTCAATTACGGTTTTCAGAAGACTCAGCCACTCGGGCAAACGCATCTTCAATTCACCATATGGACCTGCCCCAAGATCAAATTGCTTAAGGGCCTCTAGCAACTGCTTACCCGCAGCATCTTGCTCTAAGCGTCCAGCCATGCCCGTTATCTCCAACTGGGATTGCAACAGTTGATAGGCTTGCGCGCATGTAAAAACTGGGTTTTGCCACTGCCCATGCAACTGATTGACGAACCGAATTAAATCGATGAGCTGTTGATTGGGTGAACCTCCATGAGTTGTTGCATAGCTGTTTGCTTTTTCAATCGCAGCCATGAAAGTTTCCCAGCCGGATTTCGCTTGGCTAGCAACCAGAATATCTTCTAACTTCGCTAGCAGCCCCACACTAGATTCAGGGGTCTTGTGCAGGCTATGAGCAAGATCTAAATAGGGGTTTTGTAAAAACTCAAACAAAATGCTTGCACTCGGCCCCTCTTTGGGAGTGCGCACTAATTCTAGGAGGCTATCAAATGCAGCAGCTGCTCGAGTAGTGGATAACTTCCACCCAGTTTCGTCTCGTACTCGCAATGCATTGCCTAGACGACTTAATAATGCTCTGGCTCGGCGTGCAACTAAGCGATCTTGCGCTACTAATGCAATATTTTTCTTGCCCGAAATTAAATGAGACTCGACGGATTTCGTTGCAGCCCAGGCTAATTCTTCAAAACGCTTAGCAGAAATTAAACGCCAACCTTCGCGCACACTCGAATCGATATTGCGTTGTATCTGCCGCTCTTCTTTTGTATCAGGGCTAGCAACTTCTCCTAAGGCATTCTGACCCGTAAGCGCTTCCGACCACAAGGCTACGTTGGTCCAATCAAGAGAGGTGCGAACGACAGGCGCCCATTGAGCGTATTCCCCTAAGTAGCGATCAATCAGTTCTTGATCAATTGGCTTTGGATCTGCAGTTTGAACCCATATGAATGGGCGCGGACCGATATGGGTTAGCTTATGTGTTGCACTATCTTGTGCGGCTTGCAAGTGAACTGACATCGCGAGATGTTTACGAATGACTGGATCACCAGCATTGGTGAGGTAACGCCAAAAAGCGAGTAGCACCGCTGCCTCTTCATCAACGACATTTTTAGACAAGCCCACATAAGCTTTTGCTATAGCTTGATCTAAAACTTGCTCAACTTTCTTAAGCCATGCTTGAGTATCAAGTGCATGTGTCTGCAGCAAGCTATTGAATTCATCCTGTAGCTGCGGAACAACCAATTCTGACAATGCATCACAGGCTTGAATTACTGCTTGAGCAAGACCCCAAGCCCCAGCCTCACTCTCAGCCTTAAACCAAGCTTGTAGTGTTTTGTGTTTGCGTAAATTAATAAAAACCGATAGCCAACGCTCTAGGTCAGTCTGCTTTTTAGGAAACTTCCATGCACCTGGCGCCGCCTCTAACCAATCCGTAAAGCTAATGACCTGTGGCAAGAAAGCAATCTGAGGATCTAAGTGATTAGGTCGGTATTTTTCCAGTGCCGCTCTTATGCCAATCAAAGGGCCTGCAGTACTGAGCACCACAAGAGGGCGGGTTTTGGTTTGCACTGCACAATCCCAAATTCCGTTCGCCAACTGCTCAAGCGCAGTAGCATCAGGCGTTATAGCCCAAGCATGTACTTGTTTCTGCTTCGAAATCGGTGGAAATGGGTAGCGCATTAAATAGAGTTTTGAACTTGGGTTTATGACTTATTTTGAGTTTTGAGCAGAATGTTTCGCTTATTGCTAATATAAGCGTTGTAGCGCTATAACTAAATACATAACCAAATACGCCCAAATAAGGAATTTTCATGAGTGCCGGCATTAAATATGTAACTGACGCCTCTTTCGAACAAGACGTCCTCAAGTCTGATAAACCTGTTCTGCTCGACTTCTGGGCTGAGTGGTGTGGTCCTTGCAAAATGATTGGCCCTATCCTGGAAGAGCTTTCTGGTGAATATGGCGACAAGTTGCAAATCGCCAAAATGAACGTTGACGAGAACCAAGGCGTACCTGCCCAATTTAATATTCGCGGCATTCCAACCTTGATCCTATTCAAAAATGGCACCGTGGCTGCTCAAAAAGTAGGCGCTTTGGCCAAATCTCAGTTGACTGCTTTT